>BBSY01000003.1:300000-600000 GCA_000974665.1 alpha proteobacterium U9-1i
ACGTCGAAGGCCTGCGCGCCTCCTCCCGAGCGGCGCGCGCCGAAGGGTTCAGCGGCCGGCTTGCGATCCATCCGGACCAAGTGGCGATCATCAATGAAGCGTTTACGCCATCGGTGGAGGAGGTGGCGTTCGCGCGCCGCATCGTGGCGGCATTCGATGCGGATACGAGTTTGGGCGCGGTGGCGATTGACGGCAAGATGATCGACCAGCCCCATCTGAAACAAGCGCGCAACATCATCGCGCAAGCGGAAGCGGCGGAGGCGCGGGGCTGATGGCGCGGACCCAGGCAGCGGATTATGACGAGCGACGGCTGAAGATCGTTGAGACGGCGGCGCGGCTGTTCGCGCGCGACGGATTTCTCGGCGCCTCAGTGGCCGACGTCGCCGACGCTTGTGAGCTTTCGAAGTCGGCGCTCTATCATTATTACGCCTCGAAGGAAGACATCCTTTATGACGTAATGCACTCCCATATCGTAGCGCTCGACGATGCGGCGCGCGCCGTGGTCGAAGGGCCGGGCGAGGCGACGGACAAACTGCGCCTGCTGGTGCGTGAGTTCATGCGGCTCTATGTGGGCGCGGCCGACCGGCACAAGGTTCTGCTGAACGACTTGCTGCGGCTGCCGAAGCCGCGTCGGCAAGCAATCGTGGCGATGCAGCGCGGCCTGATCGATACCGTCGCCGATCTGTTGTGCGAGATCGAACCCGGCCTGCGGATGCGTGAAGCGGAGCGGCGCCCGGCGGCGATGCTGGTGTTCGGGATGATCAACTGGACCCACGTCTGGTTCGATCCAGCCGGCGCAGTGAGCGCTGAGGCGCTGGCGGATATGGCCGTGGACCTGACGCTGGGTGGGCTAAAGCAGGCCGTCTGAGTTTCTGCTTCGCATGCCGCTCCTCCTCCCTCGAGGGGAGGATGTAAGGAGGAGGGTGAGCGGCGCTTCTCCGTTGTGATGTGCTGCGCGTCGCATTTGCTGAAACGTTGCGCTCTACGCTCTCACCCCTCCCTGCCCTCCCCCTCCAGGGGAGGGTTCCGCGTTAGGTTTGTTTCCGCGCAGCACGTTTGGCCTCGCAACGCGTTGGCGTTGGAGGTTTTGCGGTCGGCGCGCGTGCGATCATTAGCTGGTGTCGAGGGCGAGCGCGGGCGTTTCGGGGGCGTAGCGTTGGCGCCAAGCTTCGAACGCGGGCAGCAATTCGGCGATGACGTCGACGATCGCGAGATCGCCGGGCTTGGTGTTCTTGGCGCGGAAGCTGCGCGTTGGTTGCGCGAGTTTGTGCGCGAGTGCGGCGACGTTTTGACGGCGTTGCAGAATGCGCATCAGGCGCATGGTGACGTGTAAGGGGTTGAGTGCGGCGCGGCGCAAAGCTTCGAGGCGGCGTGCGAGCGCTGTGCAGCAAAGCACGGGCGCGGTTTCACTTGGACCGCCGGCGTCTCGCCGGCCGGCGCTTTGTTCAGAAGAGTTGGTGCTGGCCGGCGGGGACGCCGGCGGTCCAAGAGGAGATGCGTTCAAATCGAACGAAACACGCCATTGGCGCGGGTTTTCGGGATCGAACGCGAGGCTTTTGGTTTCGTATGAATAGCTGATGGGAAATGGTCGCGGCTTGGTTTTGGGCATCGCGATCCAGAAGAAACGCAGCGCGTGAATGAAGATCAAGCGCCGCATCAATTCTTCGCAGCGATAGAGCCAATCGCTGCAGTGTTTGTGATCCTTGCGCGAGAGATAGCTTTGTTCGGCGAGCTTTTGCGGGCCGCCGAACATCACGTAAGCGCAGTGAATGTAATAACGCGCCGCTTCCCAGAGCTGGTCGAGCGGGGTCTGTTCGGTTTCGACGGGCGCGTCGAAGTTTGGAGGAAACAGGCTTTGATCCATATGTGCTGCGCGCGAGTATACGCCGGCGTGGGATCGGTCGGATTGTTTGGGCTAGTGCGCGGATTTTGTTGGCGCGGGCGCGGGATAGAGGCGCGCCTATCCCCGCACTTCGTCATTCCGGGGCGGCGAAGCCGAACCCGGAACCCAGAGGCAACCGGTGCGACTTAGGCCCCTGGGTTCCGGATCGCGCTCGCGCGCGTCCGGAATGACTGAGGGGGTGGAGTGCCCTGTCCTTAGTGAAGTTTAAACGTCGTAGGTTAGCGCCACGCCTTCGCTCACCGGCGTGGCTTGGCAGGTGAGGACGTAGCCGTCGGCGACCTCTTGTTCCGACAGCCCATAATTCACTTTCATCTCGACTCTGCCGCTCGTGACTTTTGCGCGGCACGTGGCGCAGACGCCGCCTTTGCAGGCGAAGGGCGCGGGTAGGCCGGCGGCGCGGACATTGTCGAGGATGGAGTGGTTGGCGGGATCGAAGGTCACGTTCATGCGTCTGCCGCCGAGCGTGACGCTCATTTTGAGGCCAGCGGCTTTTTCTTCGAGAGCGCGCGCGGCTTCGGCCTGGGCTTGCGAGAGCGGGCCGGTGGTGAAGCGTTCGACGAGAATGCGGTTCTTGGGCGTGTCGCGCTTCAGCAGCGCCTCTTCGATCGCGTCCATCATCGGGCCGGGGCCGCAGATGAAGAAGGCGTCGACGATTTTCGGATCAAGCAGGCTCGAAAGAATGTCACCACACTTCGCGGTATCGAGGCGGCCGTTGAAGAGTTCGATCTCTTCTTCCTCGTCTTCGAGGAAATGATAGATCGCCAACCGATCGATGTAGCGATCCTTGAGGCCGGCGAGTTCTTCCAGGAACATGATGCCGGCGGAGACGCGATTGCCGTAGAACAGCGTGAAGCGCGAGTTTGGCTCGCTTTCGAGCGCGGTTTTGATCAGCGACAGGATCGGCGTGATGCCGGAGCCGCCGGCGAAGCCGGCATAATGGCGCGTGGCTTTCGCGTCGAACTCCCAGGTGAAGCTGCCGTGCGGGATCATGACGTCGAGCGTGTCGCCCGCTTTCAGCGTTTCGTTGGCCCAGGTGCTGAAGGCGCCGCCGGCGATTTTCTTGACGCCGATCTTGAGCGCGCCTTCGCTCGGCGCGACGCAGAGCGAATAATTGCGGCGCAATTCCTCGCCGTTGAAGTCGCGCTTGAAAGTGAGGTGTTGGCCGGCCTTGAATGCGAACTTGTCGCGCAGGTTCGCGGGCAGCTCGAAGCGCACGGAGACGGAATCGTTGGTCTCGCGCTTTACTTCGGCGACGCGGAGGGTGTGAAAATCGATGCTCATTGTCTTCCCCCGCTTGCGGGGGAAGTGGCCTGAGCGAAGCGAAGGTCGAAGGGGGCGTTGGCTCCCCCCTCAGTCATCGTGCTTCGCACGCTGACAGCTCCCCCGTGAACGGGGGAGCAAAGATGTGGCTTCAGTGACATTTGAACCTATCGAACGGTTCAGCGCAGGCGCGGCAGCGCCAGAGCGCTTTGCAGGGCGTGGAGCCGAAACGGGAGATTTCTTCGGTTTGGGTTGAGCCGCAGCGCGGGCATTCGGCCGGCGTTTCGTTCTTCAACGACGCGGAATTGGCGCCCTTCGGCGGCGGCGCGATGCCGTAGGCGCGGAGCTTCTCGCGGCCCTCGTCCGTGATCCAATCGCTGGACCAAGGCGGCGTGAGTGTTGTTTCGATGCGGACGTGTGCGAAGCCCGCGTCGTCAAGCGCGCGGCGGATGGCTTGCTCGATGGCGAACGTGGCGGGGCAGCCGGTGTAGGTGGGCGTGATGGTGACGTGGTCGGCGCCGATGTCGCGGACGATGCCGAGATCCATGACGCTGATGGCGGGAATTTCCGGGTCGGGGACGTCCCGCAAAATCTCCGCGATCAAACCAACTTCGTCATTCCGGACGCGCGAAGCGCGATCAGGAACCCAGGGGGTGACAAAGCACGTCGTTTGCGCCGGGGTTCCGGGTTCCGCCTTCGGCGGCCCCGGAATGACGATGGTTGTTGGGTTTGTCACCACGTTGCGCCTGGATAAGCGCGTTGCAGGAATTGCATTTGGCTCAAGAGGTGGCCGAGGTGTTCGCTGTGGTGGCCGTCGCGGCCGCCGACGATGGCGCGCGTGGGCGCCGGGCGGGCGAGCGTGGCTTCGGCCAGCACCGCGTCGATGCGCGTATCCCAGGCGGCGCGGAGCGCGGCTTTATCGACGGCGATTCCCTCCTTCGCGAGCTTCGTGTCGAGCGCGTCCATGACGAACAGCTCGTCAGCGAAGCGCCACATCCAGTCGAGGCCGGCGATCATGCGGGCTTTGCTTTCGTCGGTGCCGTCGCCGAGGCGGATGACCCAATCCGACGCGAGGCGCGAATGGTAGGTGACCTCCTTCACCGCTTTGGCGGCGATGACGGCGAGGCGTGCGTCGCTGGAGCGCGTGAGTGCTTCGAATTGCAATTCCTGGAAGTGTGAGAACAGGAATTGGCGGGCGATGGTTTGAGCGAAATCGCCGTTCGGCTGTTCGACCAGCAGGCAATTGGTGAAATCGAGGACGTCGCGTTTGAACGCGAGCGCATCGGCGTCGCGGCCTTTGTTTTCGGCTTCGGCGGCGACGCCCAGGAAGTGCGTGGCTTGGCCGACGAGATCGAGCGCGACGTTGGCGAGCGACAGATCGACCTCGAGCGCCGGCGCGTGGCCACACCATTCGGAGAGACGCTGGCCAAGGATCAGCGAATCGTCGCCGAGGCGCAGGGCGTATTGTGCGAGAGGCGGGAGCTTTGCCATCAGATGTGCGAGATGCCGTCTGGAATTTTGTAAAAGGTCGGGTGGCGATAGACTTTGTCTTCGGCTGGCTCGAACAATTCGGCCGCGTCGCCCGGATCGCTGGCGATAATCTTGGCGCTTTCGACCACCCACAAGCTCACGCCTTCCATGCGGCGCGTGTAAGTGTCGCGCGCGTGTTCCAGCGCCATCTTGGCGTCGGCGGCGTGGACGCTTCCGGCGTGGCGATGCGAGAGCCCCCCCTTGCCGCGGATGAACACTTCCCACAGCGGCCATTCTTTTGATGCGTCGCTCATGATCTTACCCGCATTGTTTCGTGAGCCATGCCTTGAGGTGCGGCAGGCCGGACCAGGCATAGGCGTAATCACTGTCGCCGTGACGGCGCAGATGGTCGAGATGCGCGAGGCCTTCCTCAAGCGTGGGGATGTGACCTTCCTCGACCGGCCACATCACGAAGATGGCTTGCGCAGGCGCCTCGAACCAATCGTGCTTGCCGTTGTAGATTTTCTTGTGGGCAGTGTTCCAAACGAAATGCTCAAGCGCTTCGGCGCTTTCCCACACCGACATGTTGGCGATCTGCTGGGGATCGTCGGTGTATTTGATGTCGGTGGCGCCGGCGCCGTCATTGCCTTGCATGCGCCAGACGAAGCCGGGCGCGCGATCGGCGATGGCGTTGATGGCGTCGAGCTTGGTCATGAAGCCGGCCATGCGCGGATCGTCGAGCGGATATTTGGCGCGGCCGATATTGAGCTGAGCGACGTGCATCGCGATCACTCCGCCGCTTGCTTGGCGGCTTCGCGTTTGGCGGCGTGCGCGCGGGCGGCGTCGCGCACCCAGGCGCCGTCTTCCCAAGCTTTCACGCGCGCTTGCATGCGCTCTTTCGCGACCGGGCCTTCGCCGCGCACGACGGCGTAGAATTCTTCCCAATCGATCTCGCCGAAATCGTAGGCGCCGCGTTCTTCGTTCCACTTAAGCGCTTTGTCCGGAACGCTGAGGCCGATGGCCTCGGCTTGCGGGACGGTGACGTCGACGAACTTTTGCCGCAGGTCGTCATTGGTGTCGCGTTTGATACGCCAGCGCATGCTCTGTTCGGTGTTGGGTGAGTTTTCGTCCGGCGGACCGAACATCATCAGCGACGGCCACCACCAGCGGTTCAAAGCGTCTTGGGCCATGCGCTTTTGTTCGGGCGTGCCAGCGGCGAGATGCATCATGATCTCGTAGCCCTGGCGCTGGTGGAAGCTTTCTTCCTTGCAGATGCGCACCATGGCGCGCGCGTAGGGGCCGTACGATGTGCGCTGCAGCGGCACCTGGTTCATGATCGCCGCGCCATCGACGAGCCAGCCGATCGCGCCGATGTCGGCCCAGGTGAGCGTCGGGTAGTTGAAGATGGTCGAGTATTTGGCTTTGCCGGAATGCAAAGCTTCGAACATCTCGTCGCGTGACGTGCCGAGCGTCTCCGCCGCTGAATAGAGATAGAGGCCGTGGCCGCCTTCATCCTGCACTTTGGCGAGCAGGATCGCCTTGCGGCGCAGGCTGGGCGCGCGGGAAATCCAATTGCCTTCCGGCAGCATGCCGACGATTTCAGAGTGCGCGTGCTGCGACATCTGGCGGACGAGGGTGCGGCGGTAAGCGTCCGGCATCCAATCCTTGGGTTCGATGAACTCGTCATTGGCGACGCGCGCCTCAAACGCGGCGAGGCGGGCGGGATCCTCCTTGCTGAGGGGGATTGGCGCGCCGGCGGCCTTTTTGTCCTTGGCGGAGAGGTCAGTTGTGTACATTGGGGCTTCCTGAGGCGTTCGATCAGGTTATAATAGTCCGACTAGTCGGTCAATTAATATCTAGGGCGTTGTCGGACAATGGAAAACCGCTGCGGGGGCGTTGGCAAGGCCGGATTGGCGCGCGCCTCAGGCTTGATCAAGGACGGCGCCTCCGATGCTGCGGGAGAGGCCGTTGAACTCGGCGATAACGCGTCCGTCGTCAGTGCGTACGCTGACTGTGTAAACGCCGGAGCGCCCAGCACGCGACACCTCACGCGCCTCCGCGATCAGCACGTCGTCGACACGCGCCGGCGCCAGGAAGGCGATCGACGCCTGTTGGGCGACGGTGTTTTCGTTGTGCGAATTGCACGCGTAGGCGAACGCCGTGTCGGCGAGCGCGAAGATCATGCCGCCATGCGCCATGCCGTGGCCGTTCAGCATGTCAGCGCGAAGGCGCATCGACAGACGCGCATAGCCGGCGCGCGCGTCCTCGATTTTGATCGCCCAAGCCGGACCCGTGCCTTCGCGCGAAAGCATTGTCTCGGCAATGCGCCGCGCTCGTTCGTCCGCTTCGCTCATACGCAAATCCGTTTGAATTGACCGACCAATTGTTCTGACATACGCCAAAGCGCACGCGAACGCGAGGTGGAGGACATGATGAGTTACGAGACCATTCTCTTCGACGTCGCAAGTGGCGTCGCGAAACTCACGCTCAACCGCCCGGACCGTTTGAATTCGTTCACCGTGCAAATGCACGACGAGATCAAGCAGGCGCTCGACACCATGCAAGGCGCGCGCGTTTTGGTGATCACCGGCGCGGGGCGTGGTTTCTGCGCGGGGCAAGATTTGTCCGATCGCGCGGTTGCGCCAGACGCGGCGAAAACGCCCGATCTCGGGGAGTCGCTGGAGTTTCGCTACAATCCTTTGGTGCGGCGGATCACATCGCTTGAGATGCCTGTGATCTGCGCGGTGAATGGCGTCGCCGCGGGCGCTGGCGCCAACATCGCGTTCGCCGCCGACATCGTGATCGCCGCCAAGAGCGCGAAATTCATTCAATCGTTCGCGAATATCGGCCTTATCCCGGATTCGGGCGGCACGTGGAGTTTGCCGCGTCTTGCGGGCTTGCCGCGCGCATTGGGATTGGCGCTGACTGGCGAGCCGCTGCCGGCGGAGAAAGCCGAGGCGTGGGGCTTGATCTGGAAATGCGTCGAAGACGCCGACTTGGCAGCGGCGACGGATGCGCTGGCGGTGAAATTCGCCAACGCGCCGACGAAGGGTCTGGCAGCGACGAAGAAGCTGATCCGTGAGAGCGGCGCCTATTCGCTCAGCGAACAACTTGAGCAAGAGCGCGACTGGCAGCGCGCGCTTGGCAAGACTGATGATTATCGCGAAGGCGTCGCGGCGTTTCTTGAAAAGCGCACGCCGAAATTTACGGGAAACTGATCGCGCGCTTTGTCCTCCGTCATTCCGGGGCTCGCGCAGCGAGAACCCGGAACCCAGGGGGTGACCAGAGCTGCGTGTTTGCCCCTGGGTCCCGGATCACGCTTCGCGTGTCCGGGATGACGGAGAGAGAGAGATGAAACCGCTAACGCTTCAAAACTATGCAGAGGGAAAGTGGATTGCCGGCAGCGGCGGGTTGGCCGAATTGCGTTCGGCGATCGACGGCGAGGTGGTGGCGCTCACCTCCTCGCAAGGGCTCGATTTTGGCGCGATGGCGCGTTTTGCGCGTGAGCAAGGCGGGCCGGCGCTGCGGGCAATGACGTTTCACGATCGCGCGCGGATGCTGAAAGCGCTGGCTGAAGCGCTGACGGCCAAGAAGGACGCACTCTACGAACTGTCCTACAATACCGGCGCCACGAAGGCCGACAGCTGGATCGATATCGACGGCGGCATCGGCACGTTTGCCGTCTATCAAGGCAAAGGCCGACGCGAACTGCCGAACGATCGCATCCTGATCGATGGCGACGTCGAAGGGCTTTCGCGCAACGGTACGTTCCAGGGCTTGCACGTTTACACGTCGATGCAGGGCGTGGCGCTGCACATCAACGCGTTCAACTTTCCTGTTTGGGGCATGTTGGAGAAGCTCGCGCCGACGTTTCTGGCCGGTATGCCGGCGATCGTGAAGCCGGCGAGTTCGACGAGCTATCTCACCGAAGCCGCGGTGCGCGTGATGATCGAAGCCAATGTGCTGCCGGCGGGCGCGCTGCAATTGATCGCCGGCTCGACGGGCGATTTGTTTGAGCACCTCACCTGCCAAGACGTTGTCTCGTTCACGGGCTCCGCCGATACGGCGTTCAAGCTGAAGAGCCACGCAACGGTGGCCCGCGAAGGCGTGCGGTTCGTGGCGGAGCAGGATTCACTGAACGCTTCGGTGCTTGGGCCGGACGCGACAGCGGAGAGCCCTGAATTCGATCTGTTTATCAAGGAAGTCGCGCGTGAGATGAGTGCGAAGGCCGGCCAGAAGTGCACGGCGATCCGTCGCGCGTTCGTGCCGGCGAAGTTGATCGATGCGGCGGAAGCGGCTTTGAAGGCGCGTCTCGAGAAAATCGCGCCGGGCGATCCGCGTGATGAAGCGACGAAGCTTGGCGCGTTGGTGAGCGTGAGCCAGCGCGAGGATGTGCGCGCGAAGATCGCCGCGATCGCCAAGGATGGAAAGATTGTCTCGGGCGATCCGGGTGCTGCGCCCGTTAACGCCAAGGGTGCGTTCATGGCGCCGGTGCTGCTCCGGTGCGACACGCCGTGGGAAGCGCAGGCCGCGCATGATGTGGAAGCGTTCGGGCCGGTATCGACGTTGATGCCGTACACAGACGCTGCGGATGCCGTGGCGCTCGTCAATCGCGGTAAGGGCTCGCTGGTGATGAGCGTGTTCACGCATGACACAAGTTTCGCGCGCGACGCTGTGTTGGGCGCGGGCGCTTTCCATGGACGTATGGCGTTCATCGATCGCGACAGCGCAAAGGAAAGCACGGGGCATGGTTCGCCGATGCCGCACATGATCCATGGCGGCCCCGGCCGCGCCGGCGGCGGCGAGGAAATGGGCGGCATCCGCGGCGTGAAGCATTACATGCAACGCACCGCGCTGCAGGGGCATCCCCGCGTTTTGGCGGCAGTAACGCAACGCTACATGGCGAATGCGCCAACCGAAGAAGCCGTGCAGCATCCGTTCCGGCGCAAGTTCCACGATTTGCACGTGGGCTATCGTTTGAAGACGAAGGCGCGCGTGATCACGCTCGACGACATCGAACATTTCGCGCATTTCACCGGTGATACGTTCTACGCGCACATGGATGAGGAAGCCGCCGCCGCCAACCCATTGTTTGGCGGACGTGTCGCGCACGGCTATTTGATTTTGGCGTTCGCGGCGGGGCTCTTCGTCGATCCCGATCCGGGCCCGGTGCTGGCCAATTATGGTTTGGACAATCTACGCTTCGTGAAGCCGGTGAAACCGGGCGATTCCATCGAAGTCGCGCTCACCGTGAAGGACAAGACGCTGCGCAAGCCGGATCAGGGCGAAGTGCGCTGGGACGTCGTGGTGACGAACCAGAACGGCGAGCAAGTCGCGGGATATGACCTGCTGACGATGAACGCAGCCTAGCCTGTCACGCTTCCTAGCGCTTCGAGGAAGCGCGGAATGTCGGCGCGGCGGAGGCCCGCGACGTTGATGCGCGCGGCGTCGGTCATGTAGATGCCGTGCGCGGTGCGCAGCGTGTCGATCTGAGCTTGGTTGAGCGGCAGTGTCGTGAACATGCCCTTCTGCGCGGCGATCAGGTGCATTGGGATTGCGTTGACGCGCGAGGCGGCGAGCGCTGCGCGCGTGCCTTTGATGTGGGCGCGGTTTTCGTCGAGTTCATCACGCCAGGCTTGGCGGAGCGTGGCATCCTTCAAGACCTCGCGCACCGTCGCCGCGCCGTGATCAGGCGGCATGGAATAATTGGCGCGGGCGATGCCGAAGAGATTGCTCCTGACCGCCGCGCGCGCCTCGGCGGCGGCTTTCACATAGAGCCCGCCAACGCGCTCGCGGTAGATGCCGAACGATTTCGCGCAGGAGGTGGCGACGATCACTTCGGGTGCGTGCGCCAGAACGTGGCGGACCCCGGCGACATCTTCGTCAATGCCATCGCCGAAGCCGATATAAGCGACGTCGATGTAGGCAATGAGCTTGTGCACGACGATCGCTTCGGTAAGCGCGCGCCATTGCGGCATGTCAAAATCGGCGCCCAGCGGGTTGTGGCAGCAGCCTTGGAGCAGCACCGCGTCGCCCGGTTCAAGCTTCTTGAACGCAGCGAGCAGCGCATCGAGATCGATTTTCTGGTCGGCGACGTTGAAGAATTCGACGTCGATCTGTTCGAGCCCGCTGGCGCGAATGATGGCGGGATGGTTCGGCCACGTTGGCGTTGGCACGAGGACGCGCTTGGCGCCTGAAGCTTTGAGGAGATCGAAGCCGAGGCGCAGTGCGCCGGTGCCGCCAACGGTTTGGATGGACACAAGATCGGGGGCGATGGCGCCGAACGCGAGTTCGCCGAAGAGGTTGAGGAAATCCGCGTCGCCTTGCTGGCCGACATAGGTTTTCGTCGTTTGGGTGTTGAGCAGAGTCTGTTCGGCGACTTTCACGGCGCGCATCAAGGGCGTTGCGCCGCTTGTATCCTTGTAGACGCCGACGCCGAGATCGATTTTGTCGGCGCGCGGATCCTCGCGGAACATGGCGATGATCTTCAGCAGCGGATCGGGCGGGCGCGTGGTGAGGTTGGTCAGCATGATCAATCTTCTGTGGGCCAGGTTTCGAGGATTTCGACAAAGCGCGTGAGCCAGGCATTGGTCTGGTGCCCATCGAGCACGCGGTGATCGATGGTGAGCGAAACGTACGCCATTGGCCGCACGAGGATCGCGTCGGCGCCGTTCACCTCGCGCACGACGACCCGTTTTTCGAGCTTGCCGATGCCTAGGATCGCCGATTGCGGCTGGTTGATGATGATCGGCGCGGCCACAAGCGAGCCGGAGACGCCGTGGTTCGAGATCGTGAAGGTGCCGCCTTGTACGTCGGCGGGCTTCAGCGCGTTGCGGCGGGCGCGGTCGGTGAGATCGCCAAGAGCTGCGGCGGTTTCGCGGAGCGAAAGTGCCTGCGCGCGCTTCACGACGGGAACGATGAGGCCTTTGTCGCCAAGGGCGACGCCCATGCCGATGTTTGCATCGGCGAAGAGTTCGAGGTGATCGTCGTGCCAGCGGCTGTTCACGGCCGGCGCAGCTTTCATCGCTTCGGCAGCGGCGCGGACGATATAAGCGGAGTACGTGAGCGGCGCGCCGGCCTTGGAATACGCGTCCTTGTGCTTGGCGCGGTGCGCGGCGATGGCGGAGAAATCCGCTTCGAACACAGCGGTGACGTGCGGCGCGACCGCGACCGAGCGCGACATGTGGTCGGCGATGGCGCGGCGCATGGCGTTGTGCGGGATTTTTGTGTTTACGAGCGCGGCGCCCCCTTCGTCACGCGCTGCGCGCGCGACACTTCCCCCAGGGGTCGCAACGCGATCCCGTCCTTGAGAGGCCCGCTCGCTTCGCGAGCGGGAGGCGGGGGAAGAAAGAAACGCTTCGACGTCTTGGTGCGTGATGCGGCCGTCGCGGCCGGTGCCGGAGATGTGTTCGGGTGAGAGCCGATGTTCGGCGAGCAAGCGCTTCACCAGCGGCGAAAGGCGCATCTCCCTTCCGGCATCCCGGCCGGAGGCGCGTGGCGCCGTAGAGCCGGGACCCAGTGGCAAATGCTCAGCCTTGTCACCCCCTGGGTCCCGGATCGCGCTGCGCGCGTCCGGGATGACGGCGGGCGTTGCGCCGACATTCAGCACACCCAGCTTCGCTCCAGGCGGGGCTTCATCGCCTTCGTTGAGGGCGATTGACGCCAACACGCCGTCGGCGGGCGCGGGGACTTCGACGGCGACTTTGTCGGTTTCCAGTTCGACGAGCGGTTCGTCCTGCTTCACCGCGTCGCCGGGCTTCTTCAACCACGCACGGATGACGGACTTCGAGCCCTCTTGTTCAAGCGGCATCAGGATGTCGATGGCGCCGCTCATCAGAAGCTCACCAGTTCGTTGATCTTCGACGCGATGCCATCGACTGAAGGCAGCGCCCATTCCATCAGGTCGGGGTGATGTGGGCTCGGGATGTCGGGCATCGTCAGGCGCACGACGGGGGCGTCGAGATCGAGGAAGGCCTTGTCGGCGACGATGGCCGCGATCTCGGCGCCGAAGCCGGCGGTGCCGATGTCTTCGTGCACGATCAGGCAGCGATGCGTACGCTTGATCGACGCGAGCACGGCGTCGCTATCCCACGGCGCGAGCGTGCGCAGATCGAGAATGTGCGCGCTTTTGCCGGAGGCGTCGGCGGCGGCTTCGCAGCGTTCCACCATGGCGCCCCAGGTGACGATGGTGATGTCATCGCCTTCGCGCACGCTGCGGGCTTTCCCGAACGGCAGCACGTAAGCATCGCCCGGATACGGCCGGCGCGCGCTGGCGGCGTCGAGCATGTTGCGATGTTCGAGGAACATCACCGGATCGTTGCCGCGTAGCGCAAAGCGCAACAGGCCAACCGCGTCTTCCGCGTTCGAGGGCGCGGCGACGCGCCAGCCGGGGCTGTGGACGAATTGCACTTCGTTGGTTTGAGAGTGCCAGGGATCGCCGCACTTGAAGAAGCCGATCGGCATACGCACCACCATGGGTGCTGCGAAGCGGTTGTTGGTGCGCCAGCGCATGGTGCCGCAATCGTTGATCTGCTCAACGGCGGGATCAGCGTATTTGCGGAATTGAATTTCCGGCACCGGCATGAGGCCCGCGAGCGCCATGCCGACCGCGCGGCCAATAATGCCCTCTTCGCTGAGCGAGGTGTCGAACACGCGCTCTTCGCCGTACTTTTCTTGCAGGCCCAGCGTGACGCCGTGGACGCCGCCTTTGGGGCCGATGTCTTCGCCGAAGATCAGCACGCGCGGATTGATCGCGAGTTCGTGGTCGAGCGTGCGGCGAATGGCGGTGATCATGTTCATGCGCGCGCCTTCCGGGCGCGGCGTTTCATCGGCTTTTGGCGGCAGATAGCCTTCGTTCCACTGGCCGCCTTGGGTTTGCAGGATCGGCTGGCCGTTTGCGTCGGTTTCGCTGAACACGAAGCGGGTGACGGTCTCGGCGATGGCGACGGGGCGGCCTTCGGCGCCTTTGCGCGCGGCGTCGACATGGGCCTTCACGCGCGCTTCGCTGTCCGCCCATTCGGCTTCGCTCATCTCGCCGGCCAGCACGTGCGCGCGCAATTTCGGCAACGGATCGCGCGCCCATTCGGCTTCGACGACGCTTTTCGATTTGTAGGCTTGGGTATCCTGGAAGGAATGGCCTTGCAGGCGCGGCACAGTGAGGCGCAGCAGGCACGGGCCCTCGCCGCCACGAACATGGGTCAATGCGTCGAGGATGAGTTCGCTGGCGATTGTGGGATCTGTGCCATCGCCATCGAGCACGTGCAGGCCGGTAAAGCTCGCGAGATTTTTGGCGATGTTGCAGCCGGGGGTTTGCAGATGGCTCGGTACGGAAATGCCGAAGCCGTTGTCTTCGATGTAGAACAGCATCGGCAGCTTCAGTGTCGTCGCCATCGTCAGCGCCGCCCAGAAGCCGTTGGTCGCAACCGACGCATCGCCGCCGAGCACGACGGAGATGGCGCCGTCAAAGCCGGCCTCGCCGAGCACCTTCTTGCGATATTCGATTGCCTGCGCGTAGCCGGCGGTGGGCGTGTATTGCGCGCCGACGCCGCCACACATCGGCAGCGCTGATGCGCCGCGCGGGTTTGGGTAGTTGAAGACGACGCCGATATCGCGTCCGTCAGAATAGCCGCCAGCGCGGCCCATCGCGGAGCCGAGCGCATCTTCGATGTCGACGCCGAGTGCGAGCAACAGCGGACGCGAGCGATAATAGCCACATACGGCGTCGTTCGGGTTGGTGAGCTGCGAGCCCAGCATCACTTGCGCCATGTCGTGGCCGCGCGCGCTGAACTGGTAGAAAATCTGTCTGCCGGGAACGAGCTCCTGCTCTTCCAGCGCATCGAGGGTGCGGGATGTCTGGACGAGGCTGACCACACGCTTCCAATCCAATCGAGGGGCGTTGGAGGCGCGGGGCTTGGGGCGAGCGCTCATGGAATCTCCGGTGGGGTCGAGTTTCCGGGAAAATAGAGCGCTTCGGCGGGAAAATCCGTTCTAAATATGGGTCGTTTACCGTGACGGGTGCACGAAGTGTGCGTCTGGGGTATGTTTGGCGCATGAAACCTGAGCCCATAGCCTTGGACGAATCCGACCGGCGCCTGTTGCGCGCTTTGCAGAGGGACGCGTCCGCCAGTCAAGCGGAGCTGGCTGAAGAGGCTGGCGTCTCCGCGAGCCAAGTCTCGCGGAAGATGTCGCGACTGAAGGATGAGGGCGTGTTGCGCGCGGTGGTTGGTTTGGTCGATCCGCAGCGTGCGGGGCTTACGGTATCGGCAATCATCCGCGTCCGGCTGCGCGATCACGGCGAAGCGAACCTCAAAGCCTTCCGCACTATGCTTGCGGGCATGCCGGAGGCGACGTTCTGCGTGATGGTGACGGGCGAGGCGGACTATTTGATGCGTCTCGTTGCGCGCGACCTGCCGCACTTTCAAGAGATCGTGCAGTCGAAGGTGCTTCGCTGTACGGCGATTGCTCACGTTGAAAGCAGCATCGTGCTTGAGGTGCTGAAGGATACGACGGAGCTGCCGTTGGCCTAGTCGAGGCCCGCGCATTCCGCGGGCGCGACGCGGCGCCAATGTTCGGTGTAGGTCTCGTGGTAGGCGCCGAACACGTCACGGATGCGCGTATCGACGTTCACGCGATCGGGGCTTTCAATGCGAAGCCTCTCCTCGCCGAACAATGTTATCTCGCGGCGCGCGTGATAGAACATGAATGTCCGGAACGTCTCGCGGCGATCCGGAGAAAGGCCGGCGCGATTGGGTGTCGCCGATTGGCTTTCAATCGACAGCATGTTGTTTTCCAAGCGCCAGCGTTCGCCAGAACGCCGGGGGCTGGCCTGCAGGAGTGGCGCGTAAAGGCCCGTCGCTACGGTGACGTTAAAGGTTTTTCGGATGTCGAGCGCGTCCGGCGTTTCCCTTGTGATCAGCGCGTGTCCGTTTTGGCGCAGCACTTCAGCGGATGTGTTGTTTTCTTCGGCGGCGATTTCCCAACAGCCCGGCAGGGCGCTCATAAAAGTGGGTGCTTCGTCAGCGGCAGCTGCTGCGGCAAGGCTAAAGAGTGCTGTGACGAGAATGAGCGCCGTACGCATAATGTTGTGTTGATGCGCAGTCGTCAGACGTCAATGACGACGCGACGGGTGACGAGGTGGCGCCGTGACAACTGGCGCCTATGTCAAAGATGGCTCGCGGTGTGGCTGGCGTTCATTTGCACGGTTTGCTCGTATTTCTTGGCTTCATCCACCACCCAGGCGATGAAGGCGCGCGCAGCGCGGGAGCGGGCGCGGCCGGTGGGATGGGCGATCCAATAGGCGAAATCGATTGGTGTTGATGTAGCAAACGGCGCGGCGATGCGGCCGGCGTCGATGTCAGCTTGGGCGAGCGCGCGTTTGGCGAGCGCGACGCCGCGGCCGCTGGCGGCGGCTTCGATGGCCATCGACGATTGATTGAAGCGCGGGCCGCGATTGGCGTCGACGCCTTTGGCGCCGGCGGCCTTGAGCCACATCTGCCAATCCGGACCGCCATCGTCGCCGGGATTGGAATCGTCGTGGATGAGCGTGAAGCGCGCGAGATCGTCAGGTGAGGCGATTTCGTTCGCGACGGCGACGGCGCAGACCGGTGTCACCTCTTCGCGGAACAAGAGCTTCGCTTCGACGCCCGGCCAGCGGCCGCGGCCGAAGCGGATGGCGACATCGACGCCTTCCGCTTCGAAATTCGCAAGCGACATCGAGGCGTGGATTTGAACGTCCAAATCGGGATGCTTCGCGTTGAAGTTCGCAAGGCGCGGAGCGAGCCATTTGAGCGCGAAGCTAGGCGCGACGGACACGGTGAGCCGGCCGCCGCGCTCCGGCCCGGCGAGGCGCTGGCTGGCCTCGGCCAAATGATCGAAGCCTTCGCTGAGCGAGGGCAAAGCGGCGGCGGCGGCGTCGCTCAGGATCAGGCCGCGCGAGGTGCGCTGGAGCAAAGGGCGCCCCAGATAATCTTCCAAGGATTTGACGCTTTGGCTGACGGCGCCCGGTGTGACGCCCAATTCCTCCGCCGCCCCAGTGATGGACAAATGCCGTGCGACCGCTTCAAAAGCGCGGAGAGCGTTCAAGGGCGGCAGACGGCGGGCCATGCGGGCCGTATTTAGGCCCGCTAAAGGCGCGGCGGAAGGCGTTGGGTTTAGTTTGGCTAAAGGCGTTGCCCATTTGCGCGGGCCTGGAGTGTGGCGAGCATGGTGAATTTCCACGGGGCGCAGAGCGGCGAAGCTGGCGAGGCTTACGAGACTGACGTGATCATCGTCGGCGCGGGGCCGGTTGGGCTGTTCGCGGTGTTCGAACTCGGGCTGTTGGACCTGAAGGCGCATCTGGTCGATGTGCTCGACAAGCCGGGCGGCCAGTGCGCCGAGCTTTATCCGGAAAAGCCGATCTACGACATTCCGGCTCTGCCGATCGTGACGGGCCAGGAGCTGACGGATCGGCTGATGGAGCAGATCGCGCCGTTCAAGCCGACGTTTCATTTGAACCAGATGGCGGAAGCTTTGGAGCGTCTGCCCGACGGCAAGTTCAAGCTGCGCACGGAGCTTGGCACGACGATTACAGCGCCGGTGTTGTGCATCGCCGCGGGCGGTGGATCATTTGTGCCGCGCAAGCCGAAGATCGACGGGCTTGAGGCGTTCGAAGGAACGAGCGTCCACTACGCGGTGCGCAAGATGGAGCGGTTCAAGGATCGCGATATCGTCATAGCCGGCGGTGGCGATAGCGCGCTTGATTGGGTGCTGAATTTGCAGCCGCTGGCGCGCAGCACGACGCTCATCCACCGCCGCGACGATTTCCGCGCCGCGCCGCATTCGGTGGCGAAGATGCGCGCGCTCGTGGCCGAAGGCAAAGTGCGGCTGGAGATCGCCGACCTCAAAGGCTTGGCTGGCGACGGCGGGCACTTGAGCGGCGTGGTGTGCGAGACGAAAGCGCTGGGGCGCTACGAGATCGCCTGCAACGAGCTGTTGGCGTTTTATGGGCTGACGATGAAGCTCGGGCCGATTGCGAATTTCGGGCTGAACCTCACGGAAAATCTGATCCCGGTGGATACGGCGAAGTTCGAGACCAGCGAGCCGGGCATTTTCGCGATTGGCGACATCAATACGTATCCGGGCAAGCTGAAACTGATCCTGTGCGGCTTCCATGAAGCGGCGTTGATGAGCCAAGCGGCGTTCAAGATCGCGCGGCCGGGGGAGCGTTTGGTGTTCCTCTACACGACAAGCTCAACCGATCTGCAGAAGAAGCTGGGCGTGGTTTGATGGATCCGGCGCGGTTGATGCGGTTCGTGTTGGAGATGCGCCAAGCGGGCATCACCGATGCGCGGGTGTTGTCCGCGCTGGAGCGCACGCCGCGATCTGACTACGCGCCGGCGCATCTTGAAGGTCTGGCGATGGACGATGTGGGTTTGCCGCTGGCGCATGCGCAGACGATGACGAAGCCGTCGCTGATTGGGCGCATGGTGACCGCGCTAGACGTGCAGCCTGGCGATCACGTGCTGGAAGTTGGAACGGGCTCGGGCTTTCAAGCGGCGGTGCTTTCGCAGTTGGCGAACAGGGTGACAACTTTGGAGCGGCATCGCGATCTCTGCGCGGAGGCGCGGGCGCGGATTGGCGCTGCGCGGCTTATGCGGGTGTTCGCGCATTGCGCCGACGGCGCCGAAGGCTGGGCCGACGAAGCGCCGTACGATCGCATTATCGTCAACGCCGCGGTGGAGGAGGTTCCGCCGGTGCTGCGCGCGCATTTGAAGCTGGACGGCGTGTTGGTTGCGAATGTCGGCGGGCGGTTGGTCTGCATACGCAACGATCAGGTCGCCGATCTTGGGCCGCTCAACCTTCAGCCACTGATGCGCGGCGTTGCGGAGGCGGGCGATTCTGCCGGATGAGAGCGCATGGCGCGCGCGTTAGTGCTTATTGCTTTTTTGGCGGCGGGTTGCGCTTCGCAAAGCGCGCCGATCGCCTATGGGCGCGGCGGACCCACGCAGATGAGCCGCCAGATTCCGCAGCGCGCGCCGCCGCAAACACCGGTGCGTCGCGATCCTCAGACGCAGGCCGCGCCTGATTGGGCCGACGGCGAAGGGACGCCGCTTTCGGAATACGCTCTGCGGCCCGAGGAAGCGCAGCCTTACGATCCGGCGCGGCTGCCGCGCACGCATCGTGTAGCGCGCAATGAATCGCTCTGGGACATTTCCGACCGTTACCAGATTCCGCTGCGCGCACTGGCTGAGCAAAACCGCCTGTCCCCGCCCTATGCGTTGGCGCCGGGCGCCACGATCGAGCTGCCGCCACCGCGTACGCATACAGTCGCGCGTGGTGAAACACTGCGCGATATCGCCGAGCGTTATGCGATGGATTATCGCTCGCTGGCGCTGCTGAACCGTTTGCAGCCGCCCTACAATGTAGCGCGCGGAGATCAGATTGTGCTGCCGGCGGTTCCGGGCGCGTGGGCGGCTGAGGTGATGGCGACGCCGGCGCCGAGCGAACCGGCAACGCAAACGCCGGTTGGCCCCGCCCGCTTTCAATGGCCGCTGCGCGGCGAGGTGCTGGAGCGTTTCGGCGCCCGCGCGGGCGGTGGGCGGATCGACGGCATCGAGATCGGCACGCGGGCGGGCGCGG
This sequence comes from alpha proteobacterium U9-1i, assembly GCA_000974665.1. NCBI lineage: Bacteria > Pseudomonadati > Pseudomonadota > Alphaproteobacteria > alpha proteobacterium U9-1i. Next base: position 319,250 of record BBSY01000003.1, read on the forward strand.
CGATCGGCGCCGCGGCGGACGGCGATGTCGTTTATGCAGGCTCGGATGTGGAGGGCTATCAGACGCTCGTTCTGGTCCGCCATCCTGATGGGTATGTGACGGCTTACGGCTATGCGCGCCGGGCCTTGGTGCGCGAGGGGCAGCGGGTGCGCGCCGGCGAACCGCTGGCCGAGGCGGGCGAACGATTATTGTTTCAGGTCCGACGCGGCCGGGAGGCCGTTGATCCCCTGCCGCTTTTGGGGTCTTGAGGGGCGTGCGGCCAAAGGGCGCGCAGAAGCCGTCGCTTAGTCCGCTTTCAGGCCGAGTGGACACCGGTCGGCCGCCCGGAAAGCGGACTAAATCAGAATTTTGGCGCGTTTTCGGACACAAAACCGGTCCCACTTTTGCTGAAAACGCGCCGGCGTTGAATTGGCGGGCGCCCAAAGTATAGTCCGCGCCTTCGCCGGCCCGGCCGGCGTCTAAGATGTGTCCAACCCGGACGATTTGAGCGCGGGTTCTCCGCGCCAGGTGAGGCTGATGTTCATTTCCGATGCTTACGCACAGGCGGCCGGCGCGGCCGGCGGCGACCCGATGGCCGCGGCCTTCATGCAGATCGCGCCGCTCCTGCTCATCTTCGTTGTGTTTTACTTTCTGCTGATCCGTCCGCAGCAACAGGCGCGCAAGCGCCATATCGACATGATCGGCCAATTGAAGAAGGGCGATGTGATCGTCACCTCCGGCGGCTTGATCGGCAAGGTGAAGTCGGTCGCCGATGACGAAGTGCGAGTAGAGCTTGGGCCGAACGTGGAAGTGCGCGTCGTGCGCGGCACCATCGCGGAGGTGCGCAACAATGCGCCCGCCGCTCCCGCCAATGATTCCAAGCCGGCGAGCTAAGCACCATGCTTCAAGTTGCGCGGTGGCGCGTCATCCTGGTCATTGTGGTGACCTTGATGGGGATGTGGTTCGCGGCGCCGAACTTCATCCCGCAGAGCATCCGCGATAATTTGCCGGGCTTCCTGCCCCGGCAATCGATCAATCTGGGCTTGGACCTTCGCGGCGGCTCGCAGCTGCTGCTTGAAGTGGATGTCGCGACGTTGCGCCGTCAGCAACTCGACAACATCGCCGACCAGATGGCGGGCCAATTGCGCGATGCCGAGCCGACGATCCGCTACACGGGCCGTGGCGTGGTGGGCGACGCGGCGCGCATCCGGCTGGTGGATCCCGCCGACATGACCCGGGCAATGCAGCTGATCCGCGTGATCGGCCGCTCGCAGACGACCGGCAACGAGACCATGACGTTCACGCAAAGCGCGGACGGGCTGGTTGAAGCGCGCATGACCGACGACGAATTGCGCGCATTGAGCCGGCAAGCGGCGCAGCAATCCATCGAAGTTATCCGCCGCCGGATCGACCCGGACGGCGTCAGCGAAGTGTCGATCGTGCGCCAAGGCGATGAGCGCATCGTCGTACAGGCGCCAGGCGTGACCGATCCGCAGCAATTGCGGGATCGCATCGGCCAGACGGCGTTGCTGACCTTCCATCTGGTGAACGACAACGTTGACGCCGCTGACGCGCAAGCCGGGCGCATTCCGGCAGGCCACATCGTCGCCGGTCCATATCCCGGCATCGGCGACACGACTGAGATTGTACGCCGCCGGCCATCGCTGACTGGCGAGCACCTGATTGACGCCAATCCAAGCGTTGATCAGCAGACCCAGGGCTGGGTGCTGGCGTTTCGCATGGACCCGCAAGGCACCCGGATCTTCTGCCGTTTGACGCAGGAATTTACCGGCCAACGCTTCGCGATCCTGCTGGACAACCAGGTGCTCACCGCGCCGACGATCAACGAGCCGATCTGCGGCGGCTCGGGCCAGATCACGGGCGGCTTCACCGCCGAGAGCGCCAATGAATTGGCGATCCTGTTGCGCGCTGGCGCCCTGCCGGCGCCGTTGACGGTGATCGAGCAACGCAGCGTCACCGCCGAACTCGGCCAGGACGCGATCGAAGCGGGCCAGACGTCCACCGTGCTGGCGTTCGTGCTGGTGCTGATCTTCATGGTGCTGGCGTACGGGCTTTTGTTCGGCGGCATTTCGGTGGTCGCGCTCGTCGTCAATGGCGTGCTGATCCTGGCGATCATGACGATGACGGGCGCGGCATTGACGCTGCCTGGCGTCGCCGGCTTGATCTTGACGCTCGCGGTGGCGCTGGACGCCAACGTGCTGATCTACGAACGGATGCGTGAGGAAGCCAAGGCCGGCAAAGGCGTGGCGTTGGCGATCGACGCTGGCTTCAGCCGCGCCATGCTGACCATTCTCGACGCGAACACGACGCACTTGGGTGCGGCGCTGATCATGCTTTCGCTGGCGCCGTCGGGGCCGGTGAAGGGCTTTGCGTGGACGTTGACGATCGGCGTGTTCACCTCGGTGTTCACCGCCGTGCTGATTACCCAAGTGCTGGTGGCGTGGTGGTTCCGCGCGACACGCCCCAAGAAACTGCCGATTGTTTAGAGCGATCCCATGTGGCCTTTCATCAAGCTTCTGCCGGAAAAGACCAACTTCGCGTATGTGAAGTTCGCGCCGTTTCTCGGTCTGCTGTCGGCGTTGGCGTGCATCGCCTCACTCTACCTCACCATTTTTCCGTTGGTGCCGCCGTGCGGCGGTTTGAATTGCGGTGTCGACTTTAAAGGCGGCACGGTGATCGAGTTCACCACCAGTCCGCGGCCGGTCGACCTCGGCGCGATTCGCGAACCGCTCAACAATCTTGGGCTTGGCGAAGTGCAGCTGCAGGGTTTCACCGACCCGACGGTGGCGATGGTGCGCTACGAAACGCCGGAGGGTTCCGACCCGGTGCAAACGTCAACGCGCGTGCAGGAAGCGATTAGCGCGGCGTTGGGCGAGGTGGAATTCGGGCGCCGCGACGTCGTTGGGCCGAAAGTGTCGGGCGAGCTGTTCTTGCTGGGCGTGATCGCGCTGCTCGCCGGCATCGGCTTGATGCTGTGCTACATCTGGTTCCGGTTCGGATTTACGTTCGGCGCTGCAGCGGTGATCGCGCTGGGACACGACGTGATCCTCACGTTCGGGCTTTTCGCGGTGACGCAGCTCGACTTCTCGCTGACGGCCGTGGGCTCGATCCTCACGATCATCGGCTATTCGATCAACGACAAGATCGTCGTGCTCGACCGCGTCCGTGAGAACCTGCGCAAGTACAAAAAGATGCCGATGAAGGAATTGATCGACCTTTCGGTGAACGAAACGCTGTCGCGCACGATCATTACCGGCGTGACCGGCCTGATGGCGCTGACCGTGATGGCTTATTTCGGCGGCGACGCGCTCTTCTCGTTCGCGGTCTCGATGATTTTCGGCATCGTGGTCGGAACTTATTCGTCGATCTACATCGCGGCGCCGGCGCTTATTTATCTGGGCGTTGGCAAGCGCGAAAATTTCAAGGAAACCGGCGGCAAAAAGCCGTCAGCGCGGAGCGCCGAAGCCTTACGGTGACCTGCGCGGCGAAGGCGGCTATAGGTTACGCCTGACTCAGGGCTGCCTGACTTTGGGCTGCCTGACTTTGGGCTGGAGAAGTTCGCATGGCTTGGTTCTTGACCAATATCCGCTACGTGGCGTGGACCGCGCTGGCGGTGGGTTTGCTGTTCTTGATCTATTTTGGCGTCGGCGTGGCGGGCTTTGCCTTCACCGACTCGACTTACGTGCAGGCGTTCCTGCGATGGACGCACGTGCTGTTCGGCATCATGTGGATCGGGCACCTCTATTATTTCAATTTCACCCAGATCCCGAACATGCCGAAGATCCCCGACGAGCAGAAGCCGGCGGTGACGAAGGTGATCGCGCCGGCGGCGCTCTATTGGTTCCGGTGGGGCGCGATGCTGACTTTGATCAGCGGCGTGCTGTTGGCGTGGAACCAAGGCTACATCCTGTCGGCGCTGACATTGGGCGCGTCGGAAAGCTTCCTCGTGCCGAAGCACATCTTCATCGGCATCGGCATGTGGCTCGCCATCATCATGTGGTTCAATGTGTGGTTCATCATCTGGCCGAACCAGCAAAAGGCGCTGAACATCGGCGACAAATATCCAACGCTGGACGCGGCGGCGAAGGCGGCGGCTGGGAAAACGGCGATGCTGTTTTCGCGCACCAACACGTTTTTGTCCGTACCGATGCTCGTAGCCATGACCGGCGCCAGCACGCTGTTCTGACAAAGGTTAGACACGCGAACGATGAGGGGACGCCGCGGCGACGTGGCGTCCCCTTTCGCTATTGGCTAGGCAGTGTTTCATGGAAGAGGGTGACGACGCGCTGCTGCGGCGGGTGGACGAAGATCGCTGGCTGGCGAGCCGCTTCGCGCCGCCCGAGATACGCCGGCGGCTGATCGCGATTTATGCGCTGAATTATGAGATCGCGCGCACGGCGGAGGTGGTGCGCGAACCGGCCGTGGGTGTGATCCGGCTGGCGTGGTGGCGCGACGCGCTGGCGAATGTGCATGCCGGCAAACAGAGCGGCGATCACCGTTCGCTCAGGAGCTACGCGAGCGTGGCGGCTGGTTTGCCGGGAACGTGCTGGGACGATTTGATCGAGGCGCGCGCGCTGGATTTCGAGCAGACGCCGTTCGCGAACTGGGCGGCGGCGGAACGTTACGTTGATGCGACGGCGGGTGCGGTGATGCGCCTTGCAGTCGCGGCGTGCTCGAGAAGCGCAGACGAAGCGAAAGTGGCGGCGCCGTTCGTGCGCGTGGCGGCATGGGCTTGGGGCTATCTGGGGCTCGCGCGCGCGGCGCCGATCTGGACGGCGCGTGGACGCAATCTGTTGCCCGAGGCGGACATGCGCGTGCGGGCGCGCGCCGCGTACAGCGAAGCGCGGACGCTCGCGCGCGACCTGCCGGCGCATTTGTTTCCGGCGTTCGGATACGTGGCGCTTGTGCCGGCGTATTTACGTGCGAACGCGCCGGCGCTGTTTACGTGTCAGCTGCGACTGGTGTGGGCGTCGGCGACGGGGCGCTTGTAAGCCACGCGTCGAGTTCCCCCAGCGCGCGGTGCGCGATCGCGAGGCGTTTGGCGCGGCCGCGTTCTTCGCCTTTGAGCTTTTTCCCGTCCGGGCCATGCGTAGGCGCATCGATGGGCGGGAAGAGGCCGAAATTGATGTTCATCGGCTGGAATGAGCCCTTGCCGCCTTCGATGTGGCCACCGGTGACGTGCGCCAGAAGCGCGCCGAGCGCGGTGTTTTGCGGCGGTGGCGCGGGCGCGCGTCCGGCGACTTCAGCAGCGACGAAGCGTCCGGCGAGCAACCCCATCGCCGCGCTTTCGACGTAGCCTTCGACGCCGGTGACTTGCCCCGCGAAGCGCACGCGCGGTTCGTTCTTCAAGCGCAAGGTGGCGTCGAGGAGCTTTGGCGAGTTCAAGAATGTGTTGCGGTGAATGCCGCCAAGACGGGCGAAGCGCGCGTTTTGCAAGCCGGGGATGGTGCGGAAGATTTCTTCCTGCGCGCCGTATTTGAGCTTGGTTTGGAAGCCGACGATGTTGAACAACGTGCCGAGCTTGTTGTCCTGGCGGAGTTGCACGACAGCGTACGGGCGCTTGCCGACGCGTGGGTCCATCAAGCCCACCGGCTTCATCGGCCCGAAGCGCAATGTCTCTGGTCCGCGCTCGGCCATCACTTCGATTGGCAGGCAGCCCTCGAAATACGGCGTGTTTTTTTCCCAATCCTTGAACTCAGTTTTTGCGCCCGCGAGCAGAGCCGCAATGAAGGCCTCGTATTGGGCTTGGTCCATGGGGCAATTGACGTAAGCCGCTTTGTCGCCGCCGGGGCCTTCCTTGTCGTAGCGCGATTGGCGCCAGGCGATGTCGAAATCAATCGAGTCCGCATGCACGATCGGTGCGATCGCGTCGAAGAAGGCGAGGCTATCCTCGCTTGTGGTGTTGCGGATCGAATCGGCGAGCGAGGCGGACGTGAGGGGGCCGGTGGCGAAAATCACCCGGTCGGTCGCGCTGGTGAGCAGCGCATCGAGCGTGCGCACTTCCGCGCGAGAGACTTCAATCAGCGGGTGCGCCAGCAGGGCTGCTGTCACAGCATCGGCGAAAACTTCCCGATCGACGGCCAAGGCGGAGCCGGCCGGCACCTGAGCGGCGTCGCCGCAGCGCAACACGAGGGAGCCGGCCCGCCTCAATTCTGCGTGAAGCAGCCCCACGGCGTTGCCTTGCCAGTCGTCGGAGCGGAAAGAATTGGAGCAGACCAGTTCGGCGAACTTTTCGGTCTGGTGGGCGTCGGTCATGCGCGAGGGGCGCATTTCGTGAAGGCGCACCGGTACGCCGGCATTGGCGAGCGCCCAGGCGGCTTCACTGCCGGCGAGGCCGCCGCCGACGACGTGGACGCGAACGGGGACGCGACTGGGGACGGGTGAGGGCGATGACGTCATGGGACGTCGTATACGCGCCGAACGCGTCCTGGGGAGGGTGGAATGAAGCGATTTCTGCTGAGCGTGGCGGCTGTTGCGCTGTTTGGGAGCGCGCCGGCCTTCGCGCAGGCGCCTGCGCCCCCCGATCCGGTGCTCCAAAGTTACCGCGCTTATGATGCGGCGCTCGGGCGAGGTGACCTGGTTGCAGCGGAAACGGCGGCGGCCACGGCGTTGGCGGCCTCTGAGGCGCGCGACGGCGACGGCGGCTCGACCGCGCGGCTGGCGGCCAATCTGGCGCAAGTTCGCTTGGACCTCGGGCGCGGCGCCGACGCGCTTGCGCCAGCGCAACGGGCGCTCTCGATTGCGGAAACGCAGGGCGCGCAATCAGGTGTCGATGGATATTACGCACGGCTATTGGTGGGGCGCGCCGAACTCGCTGCGGAGACTGAGGGGCGCGAACAGCGTTTGCGCTCGGCATTGAGCGATACCCAGGCCGCGAGCGCACAGCGCGTGGAAGCGTATGACGCTGCCATCGCTTTGGGTGAGTGGGGATTGGGGCAAGGCCGCGCTGATGTCGCGCGCGATGCGTTTCAGATCGCGGCGAATCTATCGGGCGGACAATCGGAAACCGAAACTTTGGCGCGCGCGCAAGCGCAGCTCGGCGTGGGCATTGCGCTGGCGATGCTTGATCGGCCGGCGGCGCGCGTAACCACCGGCACGCGTCTGGTGCAAGGACCTAACGATGCGGCCGAAGAAGCGCTGCGCGAAGCGATGCAATTATCGGAGCCACTAGCCGCGCGCGATGCGCGGCGGGCCCCGGTGACGCGCGCGCAGAACATTTACAGTTCTGCGTTGGCGTGGGCGCATGCGCGCGCTGCATTGATGCGCGCTTTGGGCTGGGCAAGCCCGCTTGAGCCGACGCGCGGGATGATTGTGGATCTTAACGAGGGCGACGGACTGGCGGCGTGTCCATCGGAATATGGCGCGTCCGGTCCGGGCGTAGGCGCAATCGTCGCGCGCGCGATTTCCGGCCAGGGCGGCGCGATTGTTGGCGCTACCTATTTAGGATCGGCGGAGCGGTTGGAGACAGTCCCGTTCGGCTACGCGACGTCGTTGGTGGCGCGGATCATTACCGATGATACGGGCGCGATTTCGGAAGCGCGGGTGCTGGCGGCCGTCGACGGCGTGTCGCTGGAGCAGTCCTTAAGCGGCGTCTTGGCCGCCGCGCGCGAAGCGCAAACCATGAGTGGCTGCACACGGGCGCGGGTTATGTTCGCGCCGGTCGTGTTCCTGCTGGACGGCGCGGCATTGCAGAATCCTGGGCTCCGGGCGGCGTTAATGGTGCCGGCGCCACGGGGAACAAGCGGGGCCAGTGTTACGCGCAATTGACGCGGCGGTGCGACGAACGGTAGCGACAAAAGGTGCAATCGGTGCGTTGATCGGCTATGCGTCTCTACCTCTGTGCGGAGAGTGAATATGCGTAAGGGATTTGTGATCGCAGTTGCCTTGATGGCGATTGGCCTCGGGCAAGCTCAGGCTCAGACGGACGCCGTCGCGGACCAATATCGGGCTTATGAAGCGGCGTTGGCGCGCAATGATCGGGCCGGGGCTGAGACCGCCGCCGCCGCCGCGCTTGCGGCGTCCGAGGCGCGCGACCGCGATGGTGGCCGCACGGCGGCGCTGGCGGCCAACTTGGCGCAGCTGCGCTTGAACCAAGGACGCGCCGCCGACGCGCTCGCGCCTGCGCAGCGCGCTTTGCAAATTTCCGAGCGCAACGCCAATGCCGGGGTGAACCCGATTTATGCGCGTTTGCTCGTCGGCCAAGCTGAATTGGCGTCGAACGGCGACGCGGGGCAGCGGCGCATTCTTGCGGCGCTGACGGAAGCGCAAAGCGCGGGAACCCTAAACCCGGAAGCTTATGAGGCGGCGGTTACGCTTGGCGAATGGGCGGTGCGCAATGAGCGCGCGCCGGTGGCTCGCGATGCGTTCGAACGCGCATTGGCGTTCCCGATTGGTCAGGCCGATACCGACAACGTGCTGCGAGCGCGCGCCCATCTCGGCAAAGGTTTGGCTTTGACGATGATGGAAGATCAAGTTTCGCAGCGTCGCACCACAGGCACGCGCCTGGCGACGGCGCCGGACAGCGGTCCGTCGGAATCGTTTGCCGAAGCGCTTCGCTTGTCGCGTCCAATTGCGCAGCGTGAAGCGGCGACCGGGCGGATGACGCGTTCGCAAGTCACGTACGGCGCGGCGTTGGCGTGGTCGTTGGCGCGTGGCGCCCGCATCAGCGCCTATGATTGGATCGATCGCGGGGCGACGACCGATCGCACCGGAATGGTGGTGGGGCTCAATGGATCGACGGCGGCCTGCCGCAGCATGCTGCAGCCCGACCCGGTGCCGGCTTATGACGTCAACATGATCCGCTCGGCGATCGCCAATGCGGTTGTGGTGCGCACAACCACTGACGCATCAGGCGCCATCGTCGATCGCCGGCTGGTTGGCGCCGCGGGCGATCAGGAGTTTGTCTCCGCGGTGAACGGCGTTCTGCCGCAATGGGGTTTGTCGGAAAGCTGTGCTGGCGCGCGCGTGGTGTTCACGCCGGTGCTGGTGATGGTTGATGACGTGCAAGTCAGCTCGACCTACCGCAGCCAAGAAGGCCCAGGCCAAATGACGACCGGTCAGCTTGCGACAGCGGCGGGTGGTTTTGCCACCAACACCGGCCCGCTCGGCTGGGTGACGCGCCAGAACAATGGGCTTCTGGCGGTGGTGCCGAACTGAGGCAGACGCAGAGCGGCGCGCCGCGCGCGCGCCGCATTGCCGGGCGTGGGGCGAGCGGCTAAGCCCTCGCCATGAGCGAAGCAGGCAAGGTTCCGGTGCGGGAGAGCGTGGGCGCGGCGTTGCGCGTGGTGCGCGAGAACGTCGGGTTTGTCGGCGCGGTTGCGCTCGCGGGTGCTGCGGGCTTGGCGCTCATCACCTTGCTGACAGGCTTGTCGCGCCCGCTTGGGTTGCTGCTGGGTGTCGTCGCTTGGGGCATTAGCGCGGCCGCTTATGGCGCACTCACGCAGATGACGCTGAGCGGCGTCGCAGACGCGCGCGCGAAGCTTTTCGCCAACGCGATGCGTGTCTGGGGCGCGATGATCGTCGTCGGCTTCTTCATGGCGTTGGTGTCGATGGTATTGGTCATCGCGCTGTCGGTGGCGTTGGGGCCGGTGCTTGTGCCCTACGCTAGCGAATTGCAGGCCGTGGGGCAGGATCAGGCCGCGGGCCTCGCATTGCTGATGCGCATGCTGGATCAGAACCCGGCGCCGTTCGCGTTCGCCGCGTTGTTGTTTGGCGCTGTTTGGCTGATGCTGACGTCGCGGCTTTATCTGGCGGCGCCGGCGAGCGTCGATCGTGGTCGCATTCTGTCTTTTGAAACGTGGAACTGGACGAAGGGGTCGATGCTGCGCATTTGCGCGGCGCGGCTTATTTTGCTGGCGCCGGCCTACGTGCTGGTGTCGGCGCTTGGCACGTTGTCGGGTGCGGTGATGGGCGCCGATTTGACGACGCCGGCGGGCTTAATGAGCTTCGCGCAGGGCAGTGTCATTGGCGCGGCTGCCTATGTGTTCATCAACAACTTCGTGAACATCGCCATTTATTCTGCGTTGGAAGCGGGACTATCGGCCTATCTCTATCTTGGGCTGAGGCCCGCGGAGGCTGCGGCGACCGTTTCGCCCTCGACCGACTCGGGCCCCCTCGGCTAGACACCGGCCTCCATGGCCAACCCCCGTTCCTACGTCGCCGACCTGCTACGGCTCGCCGGCCCGGTGGCGCTCGCGCGCCTCGGGATCATCGGCATGGCGTTGGTGGACGTCGTGGTGGTGGGCCAGCTTGCGCCGGATGAACTGCCGCACCAGGCGCTGGGCTGGGCGCCGACAGCGGTGTTCTTGGTGGCGGCGATTGGCTTGCTGCAGGGCGTGCAGGTGCTTGCGGCGCGGTCGTTGGGCGAGAAGAACCCGCACGGTGCGGGCATGGCGTTTCGGCGCGGCGTTGTGATGGCGCTGATCGCGGGCGTGATCTCGGCCGCGCTCATGTGGTTTGGCGGCGAGCGCTTGTTCACGAGCTTCGGCATAGCCGAGGATTTGGCGGCGCCGTCAGCGCGGGTGATGAATGTGCTCGCGCTCTCGATCCCGCTGCATTTGCTTTACGTCGCGGCGACGTATTTTCTCGAGGCGATCAAAAAGCCGTTGGCCTCCACGATCATCATGTGGCTCGCGAACGGCGTGAACCTGGCGCTGAATTTGTGGTGGGTCCCCGAACACGGCGCCATCGGCTCGGCGTGGGCGACCGTTGGTGCGCGTGTGTTTCTGGCGGCGGCGATCCTCATTTGGATCTTCATGCTGAAGGAAGCGCGCTATTACGGCGTGCGCGGCAATATTGGCGCGGATGGACCGACCTATGGCGCGCTGCTCGGCGTGGGCATTGCAGCCGCCGTGAGCCAGGCGGTGGAAGCGGGCGCGTTTTCGGCGATGACCGTGATCGCGGGGCGCTTAGGTGCGGCCGAGGTCGCGGCGTATCAGATCATGCTCAACATCATGGCGCTGGTGTTCATGGTGGCGCTTGGGCTTGGTGCGGCGACGGCGGTGCTGACCTCGGAAGCGATTGGACGCAAAGCGCCGGGCGACGCGACGCGCGCGGGCTGGACAGGGCTTGGGCTCAACACCATCGGCATGCTGATCGCGGCGGCGACGATCCTGATTTTCGCAACGCCGATCGGGCGCGCCTACACGGCCGACGCCGAACTCGCGGTTTTAATCGCGTCGCTGATGTGGGCGGCAGCGTGGGTGCTCACACCTGACGGCGCGCAAGTGGTGATCGCCTCGGCGCTGCGCGCGCGCGGCGACAATTGGTTTCCCACCTTCAGCCACATCTTCGCGTACGCGATCGTGATGCCGGTGCTCGGCTTTTTCTTCGCCGAGCGTTTGGAGATGGGCGTTGTTGGGCTGCTGTTCGCCATCTTCTGGGCGAGCGTGGCGTCGGCGGGGGTGCTGATCTTGCGCTGGTGGGTGCTCTCTCGCGCGCCGCGCTCAGAAGCTGGCGCCTAACACCCAGCCTTCTTCGCGTTCAACAGTCTCGCGGCGCGGATCGTCCTTGGCGGGGCCGAACAGCGGCGCAAGCTGTCCCTTCTCATCGAGCGCGGCGAAACGTTCCACAACCGCGCGCACTTGCGCTTGATCCTTAATCTCGCCGGCGTTCGGTTTGAGCGGAAAGAGCGAGGGATAGATTTCGGCGAACACAGCGTCGACGCCATCGACGTCGGCGGGCGTGAGCGGTTTCCAACCGGTTTCGAACGGCCAGACCTTGGCGTTGCGACTGTCGCGCAGGCGCTTGATCACCGGCAGACCGGTGATCGCCTGGCCGCCGACGGAACCTTGATAATAGAGCTTCCAAATCGAGGACGCGGTTTTCAGCTGCTCTTCGGTGAGGCGCAATTCGGGCAGATCGTCGGGCCCATGGTCGCGCGGGCGCTTGGCTGAGAGCATCGTCTGCGCATCGCGCGCAGGCGCGCCCCAGAACGGAAACGCTTCGCCGCTCATCAGCCGGTTCATCTTGGCGCCGACTTGGAAGCGGTTGTTGTCGTTGTTGGGCTTGTCTTTCACTTCGGCAGCGACGAAATCCATCAGCGCCCGCCATGGCTCGCCGTTGAGTTTGAGCTTGGCGGCTGTGCCGCGCGGGAAGCCGAGCGGAAAATCAACGCCGACGAGGACGCGTTCGCTTTTGCGCTTCAGGTCCGCGAGGACGCCTTCGAGCATGCCGAAGGCTTCCGTTCGCGTGGCCGGGTTGTGCGATTCAAACGCGAGCTGAAAGCGCACGTTGCGCTTCAAGACGCCGATCCAGATGGAATCGGCGCCGGTTGTGGGTTTGGCGGCCGCGCTCCAATCGACCGCGACATAGGCTTGGAAAAGACGGCTCATCAGAACATCAATCGAGTTTCACAAGCATCTTGCCGGTGTTGCCGCCGGAGAACAGCGAGAGAAACGCTTTGGGCGCATTGGCGATGCCGTTTTCAACCGTTTCTTCCCATTTGACGCGGCCGTCTTTGATCCATTGCGTCATCTCGGTGAGGAATTGGGCGCGCATGTCCCAATAATCGGAGACGATGAAGCCCTGCATGCGGATGCGCTTGCCGACGACGTAGCTCATGTTGCGGGGCCCGGGCTTGGGTTCGGTGTCGTTGTAGATCGAGATCATGCCGCATTCGATGAAACGCGCGAACGGCCGCGCCACTTCGAGCGCGACTTCGAGGTGATCGCCGCCGACATTGTCAAAATAGACATCGACGCCCTTGGGCGCGGCGTCGCGCACGGCGGCGAGTAGGTTCTTGCCGGCGGTCTTGTAGTTCACCACCGCATCGACGCCGAACGATTTGAGCAAGGCGGCTTTTTCATCCGAGCCAACCGAACCGACGACGGTGCAGCCTCTGATCTTGGCGATCTGGCAGACGGTTGTGCCGACGGCGCCGGCCGCGCCGGAGACGAACACGGTTTCGCCGGGCTTGGGATCGCCGATGCGCGCAAGACCGGAATAGGCGGTCATGCCCGGCATGCCGAGCACGCCGAGATAAGCCTGCGCGGGTACGTCGGCGGCTGGCAGTTTTTGCACATTGCCGGCGGCGGTGACGAAGGCTTCGCGCCAGCCGTTCATGGTTTCGACAAGGTCGCCCGGCTTCAAGTTGGGGTCGTTGGACTTTTCAACGCGGCCGATAGCGCCGCCCATCAGGGGTTCGCCGATCGCGAACGGAGGCACGTAGGAGGGGCGGTCATACATGCGCCCGCGCATGTATGGATCGACTGACATCCACGCATTGCGCACCAAAACTTCGCCGGGGCCGGGGTCGGGCAGCTCTACAGTGGCGAGTTCGAAATTTTCGGCCACGGGGAGGCCAGCGGGCCGGCTCTTCAAGCGAATTTCCCGCGACGTTGTGGCCATAAATTCCTCCCTGGACGGGGAAACACTAGCGCTCGCGCTTGATCCGGCCAAGGCAATCCGAAATGCGGCGCCAGGCCACCGGCGCGGACGCTGGACAGGGGCGGGAGGGGAGACGCATAACCCGCGCTTCCCACTTCACGAGTCTGGCTTCGCAAATGTCCATTCGCCTGCGTTTCGCTCCTTCGCCGACCGGCCGTATCCATGTCGGCAACGTCCGCACCGCGCTGATGAACTGGCTCTACGCGCGGCGCGAGGGTGGGCAGGTTTTGCTGCGGATTGACGACACCGATCTGGCGCGCTCGACCAAGGAATTCGAAGACGGCATCGAGGCTGACCTGAAATGGTTGGGGCTCAATTGGGACGAGCGCGCAAATCAATCGCATCGCTTCGAGGCGTACGAAAAAGCGGCCGATATTTTGAAGGCGGCGGGCCTGCTCTATGCCGCGTACGAGACGGAGGACGAACTCGACCGCAAGCGCAAGATCGCGCAATCGCGCGGGCGCCCGCCCGTCTATGATCGCGCGGCGCTCAAGCTCACGGATGCGGAGCGCGCGGCGTATGAAGCCGAGGGCCGCAAGCCGCATTGGCGCTTCAAGCTTTCCGGCAAGCGCGCCGAGTGGAATGACATGGTGCGCGGACCGCAATCGATCGACACAGCGTCGCTCTCCGACCCAGTGCTGATCCGGGAGGATGGGGCTTTCCTTTATACGCTGCCTTCGGTGGTGGACGACATTGACTTCAAGATCACCCACATCGTTCGAGGCGAGGATCACGTCACGAATTCCGGCGTGCAGATCGAAATCTTCGAAGCGCTTGGCGGGCCCGTGCCGGCGTTCGGGCATTTCCCGCTTCTCGTAGGCGCCGATGGCGAAGCGCTGTCGAAGCGGATTGGCTCGCTCTCGGTGCACGACCTGCGGGCGGACAATTACGAGCCGATGGCGTTGCTCTCGCATCTGGGCAAGATCGGCACCTCCGATCCGGTGGAGGCGCGTGTTTCGTTCGACAAGCTGGCGGACGAATTCTCGTTTGAGAAGATTGGCCGCGCGCCGGCGCGGTTCGATCCAGAGGAATTGAAACGCGTCAACGCGGGCGTGTTGCATCAAACCGAATATGCGGCGGTGAAGGCGCGCCTTGCCGCGATCGGCGCCGACAAAGGCGAGGCGTTCTGGAACGCGGTGCGCGCAAATCTAGTGCTGCTGCCGGATGTGGTTGAGTATGCGCGCATCGTTGACGGCCCGATTGATCCCGTGATTGCGGATGCGGCCTTCACCTCCGCCGCGGCGGAGGTGCTGCCGGCGGGGCCGTATGACGCAACCAGCTGGAGCGCGTTCGTCGATGCGGTGAAATCCAAAACCGGCGCGAAGGGCAAAGCCTTGTTCATGCCGCTGCGCCAGGCGCTGACGGGCATGGACCACGGCCCGGAGATGGCGGCTTTGTTTCCGCTGATCGGCGAAGCGAAAGCGCGCGCGCGGTTGAGTGGGAAAGCGGCTTAGCGTTTGCGCCCAGCCCTCCCTCGATGGGAGGGCGCCGCGAAGCGGCGGGAGGGTGAGACCCGCAAGGCATAAGAGGAGCCACATGAGGCTCGCCTTCATTGTCGCGCGTACACCTCCTCAGTCCACCTTCGCTTCGCTGCGGCGGACAGCTCCTCCATCGAGGAGGAGCAGGGCGTGTCGCCATAGCGGGTTGCGCTCGGCGCGCGCATCCTCCACTTAAGGGCAGGCGCACGCGATCCGCGAGCGCCGATCCCAACCATTCGGAGACCAATGGAAAGCTACGCGCTCATTTCAACGATTTGCGCAGCATTGGTGCTTGCGTTCGTGTTTGGCGTCGTGGCGCGTCAGTTCAAGCTGTCGCCGATTGTGGGTTATCTGGTGGCGGGCGTGGCGGTCGGGCCATTCACGCCGGGGTTTGTCGGTGACGCGAGCCTGGCGCTGCAATTGGCCGAGATCGGCGTGATCCTGCTGATGTTTGGTGTTGGCCTCAAATTTTCGCTTGCGGATTTGTGGTCCGTGCGCGGCGTCGCGCTGCCCGGCGCGTTGGTGCAGATGGGCGTGGCGACGTTGCTCGGCTATCTGCTCGGCCTCGCCTTAGGGCTGCCCACGCCCGAAAGCGTGATGCTCGGTTTTTCGCTTTCGGTCGCGTCCACGGTCGTGCTGCTGCGCGAGCTGGAAGATCGCAAGCTGGTGAAAAGCGAAAACGGGCGCATCAGCGTGGGCTGGCTGGTGATTGAGGACATTGCGATCGTGTTGGCGATCGTGCTGTTGCCGATGTTGGCCGGGGTTGCGCGCGGCGAAGTGACGACGTTGGCGGACATGGCGACGGCGTTCGGACTCACGCTCTTGAAGATTGGCGCGTTCGTGGCGTTGATGCTTATCGTCGGCGCGCGCGTGTTTCCATGGCTGATCGAACGCGTGGCGCATTTGCGCTCACGCGAGCTGATGTCGCTGGGAACGATTGCGCTGGCGATCGGGGTGGCGTTCCTCGCCTACTTTACCTTCGAGGCGTCGTTCGCGCTGGGCGCGTTTCTTGCGGGCCTCGTGCTCAACGGTTCCGCGCTGACGCACAAAATCGCCGAGGACAGCCAACCTTTGCGCGATACGTTCGCGGTGCTGTTTTTCGTCTCGGTCGGCATGTTGTTTGACCCGATGACGATCGTCAATCAGCCGCTCGGCGTCGCGGTGGTGGTGGCGATCATCATTGTCGGCAAGGGGCTGGCGGCGTTCGCCATCATGAAGTTGTTCAAACAGCCGATGGAAACATCTTTGCTGGTCGCAGTGGCGTTGGCGCAGATCGGCGAGTTCTCGTTCGTGCTGGCGGGGATGGGGCGGCGGTTCGAGCTGATGTCGCTCGACACGTACAATCTCATTCTGGGCGGGGCGATTATCTCGATCGCGTTGAACCCGTTCCTGTTCCGCCTCGTGGATGGGCGAAAGCCTAAGCCCGCGCCGGCGCAAAGCTGAGTGCTGCGCCGTTGTTGCAGTAGCGCAGGCGGGTTGGCGCGGGGCCGTCATTGAAGACGTGGCCCTGGTGCCCCAGGCAACGCGCGCAATGATATTCGGTGCGCACTTCGTCGAGCGCAGTATCGCGGCGTGTGCCGATGTTTTCGCGGATGACGCGGGTGAAGCTGGGCCAGCCAGTGCCGGAGTTGAATTTCCACTCGGAGCGGAACAGCTCAAGGCCGCATCCGGCGCACGCGTAGGCGCCGCGTCGACGTTCATGGTTCAGGGCGCTTGTGCCGGCGCGTTCGGTTTCGTGTTCACGAAGGACGGCGAAGGCGAGGGGCGAAAGCTGCGCGCGCCACTGCGCTTCGCTCATTGTGCGGAACGGCGAAGCCGCGAACCGCGCTTCATTGGCGGCGCTGGCGATCGTGCGCTGGGCCCAAGCGGGCGGCGCGAGCGACGCCAAGACTACGCCCAGGAGCAGGGATCGGCGAGAAACGACCATGCCGGCTAATACGCACCTGGCGGGGCTGCGGATGCAAGCGAGTTCGATGGGTTGTCGACCGAGTACGGACTGGGCGAGCGGACGCGCCCGGCCAACGCGGACTATGCGGGAAGGCCAGACGCCTGTGCGAAACTCCCGATGCGTTTATTGCCCTATGCTCTATGTTGCCTCAGTCGCAGCCGCCCTTCGCAGGTAAAGATGCGGCCGGCGCGCACTGCAGGGTGGGAACGTTACTATGATTTGGACCAGTCGCATCAGCCAGTTGCTCGGCGTTGCATTAGTCGTCCTTTTTTCCCTCGTTCTGGCCGAAACAGCTTTCAAGGCGCTCTGGCAAGCCTATGAGCGAGGGTTGCCTCCGGTTCCCGTGTTTGGAAATTGGCGGTCGCTCGCCATACTTTTTTGCGTGCTTGCCGCGGGCGGTTTCTTTCACTGGTTCGTTTCGAGAGTGTTGTTTCTGGCAACGGTGGCGGGTTCGGAGAAGG
Organism: alpha proteobacterium U9-1i; assembly: GCA_000974665.1. Classification (NCBI taxonomy): domain Bacteria; kingdom Pseudomonadati; phylum Pseudomonadota; class Alphaproteobacteria; species alpha proteobacterium U9-1i. The sequence continues at coordinate 336,523 of BBSY01000003.1, forward strand.
CTGCGGCCGCCTTCGTCTTGCGTCTCGTTTCGACGCTGCCGATTTCGTACATCATGGGGAGTTTGCTGGGTTTCCTGGTCGCAACCGTTGCGCCGGGATTGACCAACGCGCAAGCTTGGTTGGCCATCACACTGGTCGTTGCACTCGCGTTTGCTCCAACGACGGCGACCTTCATGAGCGCATTCTTGGGCGGACGATTTCGTAGTGAGCAACAGGCGAGCGACATGTTGCGCATCGAACGGCGCTACCAATGGGCGGTCGTGTTCGGCGGCGAAGTGCGCAAAGCACAATGGCTCGCGACCTTCATCAGCGCGGCGCGACTGATCATAGAACTCAACTTTCTTGCATTTGGCCAGACTGATTGGCGACCAGGTGCTGTGACGGGTGCAGATGCGCAAGCTGCGATGCAGAGCTTCCACGATGTATACGTTGCTTCCTTCAGCCCAACGATTGTGGTCATCCTGCTCATCGTCGGCTTGGTTAGCCACGCAGCCGCGATCGGATTGAGCATGTTGGTGAGACCGCACTGATGGCAGAAAAAGCTTCAGACGCTGGGCGGTCACGGCACGCAAGCGACACGGTTGTTATGTCAATCCGCGACATCAACGTCTTTTCGGCGAGTGGCAGACAACTCGTTTTCGACATGAGCGTCGACGTGGTTGACCGATCGGTCACCGCCATCATTGGCCAGTCCGGCACCGGCAAGTCCGTGTTCGTGTCCGCCATTGGTGGTGTGCTGCCCGACGACTGTCGCGTGAGTGGGTCGGTGCTTTACCTCGGCGTTGATATCTACAGTCTCGCCGCGATGCGAGGCGGCGAATGGCGACGCGAGATTATGGTCGTTCCGCAGTATCCAACTGTCCTGCCCTGTTCGATCTACGACAATGTAGCGATCCCTCTCAGGTACTGGCAGCGTCGATCACGTGTGCTGCGGCCCTCACGCAAGGTGGCGGAGTTGGATGGTGCTGTGGAGAAGGCTCTGACACGCGCGGCGCTCTGGGCCGAAGTGAGGGATAGGTTGCGCGAGCCCGCTTCGGTTTTGTCCGCTGGGCAGAAGCAGCGTCTTTGCATCGCACGCGCGCTGGCGCTCGAGCCTCGGATGCTAATATTCGACGAACCTACGGCGCACTTGGATCCGATTTCGGCGGCAAAATTAGAGGAGCTTGTCGACGATCTTCGCACTGAGCTTGCGATGGTCGTTGTCACGCACAGCATGGCTGAAGCGGCGCGGATCTCGCAGAAGACAGCATTCTTAAGCTTGGGCACGCTCGTCGAAACCGGCCCCACCGAGGAAATTTTCATGAATCCGCGAGACGCTCGAACCCAAGATTACGTCACCGGTCGTACGGGCTGAGCGTGCCGGTGCGAGCCTGTCGCAACGCTTTTCGCCTTTAGTGCGCGCGGCCGGCTGGGGCGGCGTTGTGGGCGTGCCAGGCTTTCATGAGCTGCGCCGCGAAATAGCCGGCCAGCGCGCGAACGCGGCGGCGAATGATCTCGCGGTCGTCGTGGAATTTCGCGAAATCCTCGCTTTGCATTGCTTCTGCGTGCGCGGCGCGGAGGTTGGCGTCCTCGCGGGCGAGAAACTCGGCAGACGCCTTCACGAAGGCCGGCAGATTGCCGTTCGGATGGATGGGCGCGTCGAGCTTGAGGGCGGTGCGTTCGTCCTCTGGCAGGAAAGCGATGTTCCAGTCGTCGAAAGGGCAGAGGTCGAGCCGCATCATCAAGAGATGGCCAAGCTCACCGTTCCAGCACGGATCGGGAAGTAAGAAGAACGGGCGCACCGAGCCGCCATTGGTGCGGCGAGCGATGTCGTCGTTGAGGCGCATCAGCTTGGCTTCCAGCTTAGCGCGGCCCTCGGCCAAACGTTGCTCAAGCGAGTGCTGGTTGGGGACGAGATTGTCCTCGTCGTCTGGTCTCATGCCGAGTTGGCGCAGCGTCGCGCCGGCTTGGCCATCCCACATCGCGGCGGGAATGACGCGCGTGCGCCCGTCTCGGCCAGTCTCGATTTCGCTCGCTTCGACACCACGCAGTTCTGCGTCCGCGTTGGTGCGATCAATTTGGCGTTTACCAAACCCCATTGTCGCCTCCATCTCAGAGGCTAACAAAACGCATTTAATACCGCGTGCAGAACGAAGTTAGGTTTGATTTACGCTAACACGCGTGTGTCGAGCGCCTCGAAGCATTCAGCGATCGAGTTGGTGTGCAGGATCGCTTCGACGAAGCTTGCGGGCGTGAGGTTGGCGTCGACCGTGTGCTGGATAAGGTGGAAGAAGGGCGCCCAGAAATCGTCTTCCGACAGAAACACCACGGGCTTCTCGTGCAGCGAAAGCCGCGCCCAGGAGAGCGTCTCGACCGCTTCTTCAAGCGTGCCGATGCCGCCGGGCAGCACGACGAAGGCGTCGCTTTCCTCAAACATGATGTGCTTGCGCTCGTGCATCGTATCCACCATGCGGTGGGTGACCTCGCGCAGCATGATTTCGCGGCGTTCCAGGAAGCGCGGCATGATGCCGAGCACGTCGCCGCCGGCATTGTGCGCCCCGCGCGCGACCGCGCCCATCAGCCCGGTTGAGCCGCCGCCATAGACAAGACGCAGGCCCCGGCGCGCCAAGGCTTCGCCAAAGCGGGTGGCCAGATCGATGTATTCGGGGCGGGTGGCGTCAGAGGAGCCGCAATAGACGCAAACGGAACGAAGCGGGCCGGGACGTAAGGAATCTGCCATGGGATACTACGGAACATGCCTAATGCGGCGCATTGCGGGCAACGCGCCCGGCGCCTAAGTGGTTTCACTCAGGAAGGTTATTCATGCGCCGCGGCGAAGCAACGCCGAAATCCAAGCCAGTGAATGAAGCCGGCGATCTAGCGCCCCCGTTGGGGCGCACGATTGCGCGGCTGATGTGGCTTGTTGGCGGGCTGAAAGGGCCCGGCTTTCAGGTGCGGCTGTGGATATCGCTGGCGCTCACCTTGGCGGGCAAGGTGCTGGCGGTGTTTTCGCCGTTGGTGCTGGCCGAGGGGATCAACGCGGTTTCCGAAGGGCGCACAGACGGGGCGTTCCACATCTTCATCGGGCTCGCGGGATTTTGGGCGGCGTTGCGCTTTGCCTCGACCGCTGGCCCGCAAATCCGCGACGCGATCTTCCAGCCGCTGAGCGAAGAGGCCCAGCGCCGCGCCGGCACGAAGGTGTTCGCGCACGTCCACGCCCTCTCGGTGCGTTTCCACCAATCCAAGCGCACCGGCGCGGTCTATCGCACCATCGAGCGCGGCGTGCGGGCGATCGATTTTCTCATCCGGTTCCTCGCGTTCAACATTGCGCCGACGGTGATCGAGCTTTTCCTGGCGGCCGGCGTGCTGACGTGGAAGTACGGCGCGATTTTCGCGGCCATCGCGGCGGCGACGGTGGTGATCTATGCGTGGTTGACGTTCGGTGTGACCGAATGGCGGCTGAAGCACCGCCGCGAGATGAACGAGAAGGACACCGAGGCCGCGGGCCGCGCCGTGGACTCGTTGTTGAACTTTGAAACCGTGAAGAGCTTCGCGGCGGAGGATCGCGAAAGCGAACGCTATGATCGCGCGCTTGCTTCCTACGCCAGCGCGGCGGTGAAATCGAACACGTCGCTGGTGCTGCTCAACGTCGTGCAGAACGTCATTATGAACATCGGCCTGGTGTCGATGGTGATCGCGGCGGGCTGGCTTGCGACGCGCGGCGCCATGGGGCCGGGCGACATAACGGCGGTGATGTTGATCATGATCAACCTCTATGCGCCGTTGAACATTCTCGGGTTTGCGTATCGCGAGATCAAGCAAAGCTCGATCGACATGGAAAAGATGTTCGTGTTGCTCGATGAAGCGCCGGACGTGGCGGATGCGCCGGACGCACAGCCGCTGAAGGCGCAGCGCGGCGAGGTGACGTTCGAGGACGTGTCGTTCGCGCACGAAGGGCGCGACCGCGGGCTGAACGGCGTGTCGTTTACGGCGCGCGCCGGGGAGACGACGGCGGTGGTGGGGCCATCGGGGGCGGGCAAGTCCACCATCTTAAAGATGATCTATCGCTTCTATGATCCTGCGGGCGGGCGCGTTTTGATCGATGGCCAGGATTTGCGCGACGTGACGCAAGCAAGTTTGCGCGGCGCATTGGGATTGGTGCCGCAGGACGTTGTGCTGTTCAACGATACGCTGCGGTACAATCTCGCTTATGGCCGACCGGACGCGACACAGGATGAGTTGAACGAGGCGGCGCGGCGCGCGCAGCTCCTTGATTTCATCAACGGCTTGCCGCAAGGCTGGGACACGCGCGTGGGTGAACGCGGGCTCAAGCTGAGCGGCGGTGAGAAACAGCGCGTCGGCATCGCGCGCGTGGTGCTGAAGGATCCGAAGATACTCATCCTCGACGAAGCGACCTCATCGCTCGACAGCGGCACGGAAGCGGAGGTGCAGGATGCGCTGGCGGAAGCCGCGCGCGGGCGCACGACAATCGTGGTGGCGCACCGGCTCTCCACCATTGCCGACGCGCAGCAGATTGTGGTGTTGGAGGATGGACGCATCGCCGAGCGCGGGACGCATGCGGCGCTGATCGCCAAGGACGGGCTCTATGCCAGCTTGTGGAAGCGCCAGGCCGAAGAGCCCGACGCGGTGGTGGCGGCGGAATAAAACCCCTGGGTTCCGGGTTCTCAGCTTCGCTGAGCCCCGGAATGACGAGGCAACTAGCGCCCCAAATCGCGCGCGATCACGCGCGCGGCATTGTGCCCTGGCGCGCCGGTGACGCCGCCGCCGGGATGTGTGCCGCTGCCGCATTGGTAGAGCGCTTTGATCGGTGTGCGATAATCGCCGTGGCCGAGCACTGGGCGGGCGCTGAACAACTGATCGAGCGAGAGCGCGCCGTGCATGATGTCGCCGCCGACGAGGCCAAAGGTGCGTTCGAGATCGAGCGGCGACAGCACTTGGCGGCCGAGCACGCTTTTAGCGAAGCCGGGCGCGTGTTTGTCGACGGTGGCGATCATGAGATCGGCGACCTCGCGTTTGTGATCGTCCCACGAACGACCGTCGCTCAACTGCGGCTGCACGTGCTGGCAGAAGAGGCTGGCGACGTGTTGGCCGGCCGGGGCGAGGCTATCGTCGAGCGTTGACGGAATCAGCATTTCGACGATCGGTTCGCGCGACCAGCCGTGCGCGCGCGCGTCGTCATAAGCGCGCTCCATGTAGGCGAGCGAGGGCGCGATGATGATGCCGCCGGTGAGGTGGTCGCCGGCTTGCGGCTTTGCGGTGAAGCGCGGCAACTCAGACAGCGCGACATTCATGCGGAAGGTGCCGGAGCCAACGCGGTAGCGCTCGATGCGTTCACGGAAATCGGCGGGCTGATGCGCGGGATCGACCAGGCGCTGAAAGAGAAGCTTCGGGTTGAGGTTGGAGACGATTGCGCGGGCGGTGAAGCTTTCGCCGCTGTCCGTGACAATTCCGATGGCCTTGCCGTTTTCGACCAACACTTCGCGCACGGTGACGTCGGTGCGGATATCGACGCCGCGTTCGCGGCAGCAGGCGGCCATGGCTTGCGTGATGGCGCCCATGCCGCCGATGGCGTGGCCCCACTGGCCTTTGACGCCGTTCACTTCGCCGAACACGTGATGCAGCAGCACGTAAGCCGAGCCTGGCGTGTACGGGCTCGCATAATTGCCGACGATGGAGTCAAAGCCGAACAAAGCCTTGATCGGCGTGCTTTCGAACCAATGATCGAGCCAATCGCCGGCGGATTTGGTGAAGAGGTCGAGCAGGTCGCGCTTGGCGGTGAGGTCGAGCTTGTTGAGCTTGCCGGCGAGTTGCGCGGCGCGCAAAGCTTCGTCGATTGCAGCGACGATGCCGTGCTCAACGATGTTGGGTGGCGCTTGCAGCAAGAGCGCACGGACGGTGTCGGCGATCACGTCGAGGCGGCGTTCGTATTCGGGCAGGCGTTCGGCATCCTTCACCGAGAAGCGCGCGACTTCCGCTTGCGTGATGCCGGGGCCCGACATGAGGTAGTCGCCGTTTTCGAGCGGCAGGAAGTTCGAGACTTTGCGTGGGACGATCCGTAAGCCGTGGCGGTGCAGTTCTAGGTCGGCGATGACCTTGGGGTTCAACAACGAGACGGTGTAGGCGGCGACTGAATTGCGGAAGCCGGGGTGGAATTCCTCCGTAAGGGCCGCGCCGCCGACCACGCCCCGGCGCTCCAGCACCTGAACCTTGAGGCCGGCCCTCGCGAGATAGGCCGCGCAGACCAAGCCGTTGTGGCCACCGCCGATGATGAGAACGTCATACACGCTGGCGGTTCTGGCCTAGGTCGCGCGCGGGCGGAAGAGCGTGGAGGCCTCGCCCGGAATCGAACCGGGGTGCGCGGATTTGCAGTCCGCTGCGTCACCACTCCGCCACGAGGCCAACCGGAAGGCGCGGTCCCTGTGGTGTAGCGGGCGCGCTGGGCCGGGATACCTAGGCGGCTTCCGTAAGGTGGGCAAGTGATGGCCACCGACCTTGGTGAACCAAACCTCTCCGTTAACCCGGTCTTAACCGGTTAGTGGGATGTTCAGCATGTCTTCCCTTGGAGACACCCCACCATACCCAACGCCTTCGAGGGGGCTTCGGCCCCCTCGCTTTCCTTTTGGGGGTTGGGTTGTCGCCCGCGCGTCCGGGCGGAAAACCGCTTCACACTTTTCCTGACGCGCGGGGCGCAGCGATCAGGGCTTTTCCCGCCACGCCGAACTTGATAGAGAGCGCTCCGCGTTCGTTTCAGGCGACGCTGTTCCTCGGTAGCTCAGTGGTAGAGCAATCGACTGTTAATCGATTGGTCGTAGGTTCGAATCCTACCCGGGGAGCCATTCAAATTCACATAAACCCCTGTTGTTGATCAAATTTATTGATCTCATCGGGGTGCGGCTTGCAAAAAACCTACCATTCCACCTACCGTCTGGGGCTCGGATATTTTCCAGGGGCGTCGGTTGGCGCTTCCGTTCGTCCGCGCTTGCACTAGCGTCTTGGGTGCGAAACGCGACGAGCACAATCGTCGCGGGCGAACCGGGGGCGGTTATGGATTGGTTGGGCGACGCCTGGCGCTGGCTTATGGCGCAGTATGTGAACTGGGAATTGTTGCTCAGGTTTTTGGAGGTCCTGATCTGGCCGCTCATCACTTTGGTCGGATTGGTCATGGTCCAGCCCGGTCGAATCATCACCGCCCTCCTGGACGGCGGGGAAATCTCGGCTGGGCCGGCGACGTTCAAGTTTCGGCAAAAGCTTGATCAAGTGGCCGCGACGGTTGATGCCGGCTCTGAGGCTGCTGACGAGGGGATTGCCGACGAGGGGATCCCGCCCGAGCCAGCGGCGCAGCCGCGGGGCGACAGCGATCCCTACACGACGGTGATGAACGGGTGGGGTCTCGTTACCGAAACGCTGGCCTCGCTGGCGCAGCTGGCTGGATTGCCCGCGCATCGCAAGATCAAGCCCTTAGATACAGTCGAAGCGCTTCTCGATGCGGGCCTCATCGATCGAAAGCTTCAGCGCAGCATTGAGCAGCTGTTCGAGTACCGGAACTCTGTCCGAACGACGGGATCGGCGCGTGCGGAGCGGCGCGGCCTGACGCAGGACGTGGCTGAAGAGTATTTCGAGAACGCGGACAAGGTGAAACGCAGCCTCTCAATTACCGTGAAACGCAGGCTCGGTATGGGCCCCAAAGGGGGCGACCGCCCGAGCTCACAACTCAACTAGCGTTGAGGCGGCGGGGCCGTTTATGTCGCGACCTACTTTGCGGGCGGTTGTTATCGGCATTCCGCTGGTGCTCGGTCTCATTGGAGCGGCCCTTATCGCGGTCGAACGTGATGAGGTACTGGCGCGCGCCGAGCCGCCGCAGCTGGTCGAGGGTGCCAACCGGCCGTCCAACCTGTCGGAATCGCTCCGCGACAATTGGCTCTGGCTGCCGTCACCGGATCACGCATTGGCTTGGCTGACTTTGCTTCTCGTGATCGGTACTGCCGCTTTGGCCTATTACACGGCAAATCTCTGGAAGGAGGCTCGGACAAGCACGAAACTAACGCTGGAAAATTTGCTTGAATCCCATCGTCGCGAGGTGCGCGCATACGTAAACATCGCGAGCGCGCGTATTACGTACAACGTGCAAACGCGTCTTTGGGAGAGTCGCATAGAGTTTCGCAATTTCGGGCGGACACCGGCACAGCGCGTGCGCATATTCGGTGTCCTAGAACTTCATACCTGGCCGTTAAGTCCCGCTGCGCTAAAGCCAATCAACGCGGAGGATCCAGACGCTTCAAATTTTGTGCTTGGACCGTCTTCTGGTCGGACCAAAATCGATCTGCTGTCGGTCCAGGGGTATGAGGCGCTCTACGGAGTTGACTACCAGAAGCTAAAGACAGCCACATACGACGCGCCGGCGGATCAGATGCTCGTCGCTCACGGACAGATCCATTACATTGATGCGTTTCAGCAGCCTCGCGTCACCTCGTATCGGTACTATGTGGGTGGCAAAGAGGGGCTACACGATGAGGTCCGGTGGGATCAGTTCACCAAAGATCGCGCGCTGCGTGATGGCGACGTCACATTTCGTATGGCCGCGCATTCCGCTGGGAACGAAGCAACGTAGCATTTAGTGCGACGAACCTGTGATCGGGGGAGCTAATCGCTGACCTGTCTCCACGTCAGTTTCTCCCAATCTCCACTCCAATTCACCTCGACCATCACACTTTGCGGCGGTCCATCGTTATGACCAGACGACGCCACAAGCGTGGCTCGGTACAAGCCGTGGAGGTCAAATATCTTGTCCAGCACGTGAGGCCAGTCCGCATGCACCGACAGCTTGTTGTCGGCTTCGCTCACTCGCATGAACGTGACAACCGCCCAGATGCCAGGGTGTGCCAGAATCTCGTCGCGCATTGAGATCGGGTGCGGAAGTTCAACCTCAACGAATGGCTTCCCGTCGATTGAGCGAGAAAGCGCCGTGAGTGCGACTTGGCCGTAGGCGCGCCAGCCGCCAAGTGCGTCGGCGCGAAGGCGCAGGTAGGTCGCGCGAAACTCTGTCACGGCGACTAGTGCTGGAACGCTCGAGTGTGGGCCGCTTACACGCTCGACGTTGCGTGTCGGCGCCAATACTGAGAGCGAGAATTTCGCCGAGTTTTTTGCTTCGTACTCTTCGATGCGCTGGCGATCACGTTCTGCAAGCGTTGCCGGAATTTCGATAATATCCCAAAGGTACGACAGCGGCAGCACGATCAAGGGTGCGATGAACGCCGCCGTCCGGGAGATAATCTCGCTGCTCGCTGTCGCCGATCCGAGCAAATGCCAGAGCATGACGACGTAGATCGCATACAGAAGAAGAACGATCAGAAGCCGGTCGGGGCGTTCTAGACCGAGGCGCTTAAGTGAGACCTTAAACGCCTGTCCGAGTATGTTGCTCCAGTAGTCCCGCTTGCGCATTGCGCCTGCATACAGCGAGTCTACGGGCTTACGGCTGCGGAACGAATCCGCGTTCGGTGGCGCGCGTCCGGCGTTCCAGCACAGTAACAACTCATCGCTTGCTGAGACGAGCCTCGAGCATCCGAATGAGATCTCGGTCGCTCGGCTCGCGGCGATCGGGCCGCGCGAAATTTGCAAGCGCACCAGTGAGCGCCTCGATCTCAGTGCAGCCGTCGCGCTTCGTAATCGCGTCTAGATCGCGCAGCGCAGCCGGCGGCAGCAGGAAAGCTTTCTGGCGATAGCCCGAAGCCACTTTGGCGGCCCGACTCGCGGCGGTGCGTTCTGAGGGCGTCGGCGGGGATTTGCTCTTGGCGGCCATTGCAGGGAACTCCTAGCTACGCGCCGGAGCGTAGCTAGTTATAAGCTAGTTGACAAGCGCGTTTACCATAGCTAGATTGTAGCTAGTCGCATGGGATGCGGCGCAGGTCTTTCTCAAACCCAGACACGGAAAAGGCCGGGCGTTTGCCGCGCCCGGCCTTCGCGTCCCTTCCGGGTCGCACATCGGAGCTTACCCGATGCATACCCAACGTAGCACACCCAACCCGAGCGTAAGCGCGGGCTGGCTTACCAAGAGCGCGGCGACCTCTGCCGTGATCCTCTCGGCAGCGCTCGCCGCCTTCGGCATCGCGTCGGCGTTCTGGCCCCGCCTGGTCGAACAAGACCCGGTGGCCTGGATCGCCGCTGGCGTGATCGTCGGCGTCGTCGCCGTGAGCGAGGCCGCCGCGTCGCTCTTGCTCGTCCACGCCGCCAACCGTGCGGCAGAGCGGGAGCACGCATGGGCATGGGCCGCGCGGCTGGCATTCATCGCTTGCACCGCAGCCAACGTGCTCGCCGGTCACTACGGCGCCGAGGCGATCAATACCCGCCTTGTCTCACCGCAGCGCGCGCCGTTCGAGTCGGCGCTCTCCAGCGCGGAGGCGTTGCTTGAGCTGGCACAGAACACCAAGGTCGACATTGAAGCGCGCCACGCGCGCGAGATCGCTGGCCTAGAGCGCGAGTTCGAGGCTGAGCGCCAAACGAACCCTACGTTCGTCACAACGCGCGGACGCCAACAGGAGGAGCAGCGCGCGGCGATGCGGGCGCGCCAAGCCGCCGAGCTTCGCGAAGCGCAAGGCGAGATCAGCCGCGCCACCGAAGGCGTGAGCGACGCTCAGGCCAACATGGAGCGGGCGCCGGCGGGTTTCGCTCAGGAGCAAATGTGGGGTTTCGCCGCGTTGCTGGAGCTTCTCAAAGGCTTGCTCGTTCGCGTCGCCACGCCGTCGCGCCGGCGCCGCAGGGTCGAGGGGGCGGTGATCCCGATCGACCCCGCCGCTTATGCGGAGATGACCGAGGACGAGTTGCAGGCGATCCTTTCGCACGGTCGCTCAGTCTCGGCCCTCGCTCAGCACGCGCTCCGTCGACGGCAGCAAGCCGCCTAACCATGAAAGCGCCTGCAGATGCAGGTCAGCGCCCCGCTTCGAGAGATCGAGCGGGGCGCTCGTCGTCTCACACGCGCGAGCAGAGAAAGGCAACTATCGCTCCAGCGAAGACAATCTCGACGAGGCAACCAACCGCCAGCAATTGCGAACGGGCTGCCGCCCGATCCTCGACTTCGGCGGAGAGGGCACTGCGAAGTGAAGCGATCAGCGCTCCAGCAGCACGCGCGCCATTGAGGAGTAGGAAGCAGGCGATCGTCATCGCCAGAAACTCCGCCGGTCCCTGAGTCGCGACGTCCCCAATCAGTTTGAGCAGGTCGAGCGGATCGCGAATTACCTCTTCCTCCGACGAGCGCCGTTCACGACTTCCTTAATCCCCAGTGCGCGAGCCGTGCGCGAGTGCGCACCGAGCACCGAGACAAGGCCCGCAGGCGCGACAAGGGGTCGGGCGCAAAGTGCGCAACGCGGCCGGCGATGATCAAGCCACCGTAACACGGTGCGCGCGCGTCAACGAAGCTTAAGGCGGTGGCTGGTTTTCGTGCTCCGCGGACGTGTGCTTGGCTGAGTGCACGAGCGACGCCATCACGCCCCGATTGCTCACCACGGATGAGGCGAGAGCCTATTGCGGCGGCATCCGGTGCGGCGGCATCCGGCCGGTCAGCGCTCGGTTCGGGCCGCTCGAAACGTTGTGGCGGTGGGGCAGGGGTTGGCCCTTTCCAGCCGCTCGACAGCGCGTGTTCCCATGCTACGTTTTGCCGTCCGGGGGGACGCCATGGCTGAACTCTTTCGCTACGCCGCCTTCATCTCGTATTCGAGCAAAGACGCGAAATTCGCGCAGCGCCTGCACCGCGCGCTCGAGAGCTATGGCATTCCGTCCTCGCTCGGAAAGTTCGACCTGATCGGCGGCGGCAAACAGAACCGCATCTATCCCGTCTTCCGCGACCGCGAAGAATTAAGCGCCGGCCATCTCGGCGACCAGATCGAAGCCAACCTCAAAGCGTCGGCCGCGCTGATCGTGGTGTGCTCGCCCAACGGCGCGGCGAGCCCATGGGTGCAGAAGGAAATCGAGTTCTTCGCCACTCAAGGCCGTCACGCCAAAATTTTCGCCATCATCCCCGACACCGCGCCGCTCACCGACGAGCACGGCGCGGATTGCACCCAAGCCTGCTTCCCACCCGCCTTCCGCGGCGATGCTCTCGCCGGCGACACACTCGAACCGCTCGCCGCTGATGCGCGAAAGGGGAAAGATGGGTTTCGGAATGCTTGGCTGAAGATTGTTGCGGGCATGGTGGGCGTGAGCCCTGGACAGATTATTGATCGGGACAAGAAGCGGAGAGCGCAGCAACGCGTTGCGCTCGGCGTTGGCGGCGTCGTTGCTGTCACCGCGATTGCGTTGGCTGGCGCCACGGTCGCCGCGTGGGACGCGCGAAAAGATTTCACAGCGCGCGCGGCGGTGCTGACGCAAAATCGTCCGCTCGATGCCATCGCTTTTGCTTTGGCGGGCCTACCCGCGCCTGGTGACGCGCTGAACTTGACGAACCCCAGTGCAAACGCTGCGCTAGAGCAGACCAACGCGGTCGGATTAATCGCCGACCTGGGACCCCTCGACCGGGACGCGGTTATCAGCTTCGGATTTTCTGGCGACAGCCATTATTTGCTTACGCGTGATGCAGACCGCACCGGCGCCTTACGCGATTTGCGCGATCTCGCCGTCGCACCGCATTCGCTTGGCCCACTTCGTCATGACTCTAGCCATCTGTTCTCCGACGATGGCCGCTTTCTTGTCACTCGGGCCCCAGACGACGGTGGCGTTTTGCATGATCTGAATGATCTCGACGCCGACCCGCGTCCGCTCGGCCAAATAGCCGGTTTCGCCTTCTCGAGCGACGGACGCTTTCTAGCAACCGCGGACTTCGATGGCAGCGGCCGGTACGGGTCCGGACGGCTGCTCGATCTGCGCGATCCCGACATTGCACCACGCACCCTTGGACGCCTTTCATATCTTCGCGCTTTCTCGGGAGACGGTCGCTTTTTTTTGGTCCGAGGTGAGGACGAGCCTAGCACGTTGCTCGACTTGCGTGATCCCAGCGCACCGTCGCGGCCAGTCGGGCGTCTCACGGACCACGCATTTTCGAGCGATGGTCGCTTTTTGCTGACTCGTGAATCGACGGGCGTTGGCACGCTGTACGATTTGCACGATCCCGCCGTAGCGACACGTCCGCTCGGCCAACTGTTCGAGGCGGGTGGGTTTGGCTTTTCCAATGATGGTCGTTTCCTGATGACGCGGGACCCCAACGTCATCGCTGTGGTGCGAGATCTGCACAATCCTGGCGCCACGCCTCGTCCTCTTGAACTGTTCTCACTTTTCCAGTTCTCCGGCGATGGTCGCTTTCTGCTGACTTTGAACGAGCGCGGCGTTGGCGTATTGCGTGACCTGCACGATGCTGGCGTGGCGCCGCGCCCGCTAGGCCAAGTGACAGGCTTCGCATTCTCTGGCGATGGCCGCTTCCTCATGACGCACTACGGCGCGACGTCGACGTCGGGCTCGGGATTGTTGCACGATCTGAGCAATGCCAACGCCGTGCCGTTACCGCTAGGAGGCATTTCCGATCTCGATTTCTCAAGCGACGGCCGCTTCCTGCTCACCATCAACGAAGCGAGCGTCGGCACTCTGCGCGATTTGAACCAACCCGGTTCTGCACAACGTACGCTAGGGCTCCTCAGAAATTTCGGTTTCTCTCGTGACGGTCGCTTTCTGCTAACTCAGGATTTCGAAGGCGGCGGCGTGCTGCGCGATCTCGCCGTGCTACCTGACGGTGACGAGCCGCTGCGCAGCAGCTTTTGCCAGGTCAGTGGTGATGCGGTGCGTCCCTTTCACCAATCAGTTCGAGCGGACCGCGCGGATAGCCTCTATCCGCGCCTGCGTGGTCGCCCTTGGAATCCCTGCGACTGGCGTGGCGTGTTCGCAATCTTTCCAAACGCGGAGCAAGGCGACGGCTGGTTCGAAGGCGCGCGCCAGTGGCTACGCCTCATGCAGGTGCGCTACTTCGGCGGCGCGGACTATTCCTGTGAAGAAGCGACCTCCGCCTCCGTCAAAACCCGCGCCCGCCGCCGCGACATGTGCGAACGCTTCGCGAACCAAGAGACGCCTGCGCCCACCTGAGGTTGGCGCCCTCCTGCCGCACGAAAAGAGCGGTCATGTCTGCTGTCGGCGACCTCAAGCCGTCGCCGGCTCATTGTGACGAACGCTACAATCGAGCGGGCCGGACATTCGCCATTGTAGGCACCCGTATGCGGCCTATCGCTCGGCCTCCAGGCCTGCCAGTAATCCGAAGCGCTGGCGCTGGGCAGCCACCGACAGCCTTGGTGATGCAGAAACATGACTTATCCGACCTTCGAAGCGGCCTTTGCGGCAAGCCACGACGCTTTGCTGGGAATGGCGAATGCTGACCCGCAGCCTACACTCGCGCTTTGGTCGCGACGCGCCGAGGCAGTGCTCGCCAATCCGCTAGGCTCTCCCAAATTGGGCTTCGCCAATATTGAGCCGGAGACAAAGCGTGTGGCGGCGATGTTTGCAGGTGCCGCCGGACCTCTGGAGTTCGAAGAGGTGTCGCGCATCGTGACGTCGGATCTCGCCTGCGTAATCGGAATTGAGCGGATGCGTGCTCGACGCGTTGGCAGCGAAGACATCGCACAAAACGTGCTGCGCGTGACGACGGTGTTCCGGCGTGAGGACGATGGCTGGAAGCTCGTGCTTCGTCATGCGGATCGCGTGGTGTAATGAGCACCGAAGGTCGTGTTGGCGCCTGACCATCGTTAGTGCCGAATGTCCGTCTCCGGCGAGAGCGAGCCGAATTGACCGGGAAGGTGTGAGCGTCTTCAATCGAGCGCGCCGGCCTTTCGAAAAAATTCGCCGATGGCGCAGGTCGTGGCCCGGAGCGGACATTGGCCCCGATACGCGCTAGGCTCGAAAAATGCGATTGATTGAGAGCTTCGGGCTGCTCACGGCGGCCTTGTTTCTTGTCGCCTGCTTCGACCCCGGCCTTACGACCACTGACGAGCGTTTCGAGCGACGCTTAGACGAATTTCTCGCCGATGCACCAATCGGAGAACAATCGCCAGCGGCGACACGAGCGCTGCTAACCGACCTTTTCGGGGTGGAAGTGCAGCAAGTCTGCATGATCGGTGGGAGCGATTGGTCAGGGAATGTTGGTCTGCAATGGACCGGCGCTGAAATGCCTATCCCCGTTGAGAATCTTCGCGATGTCGGCAGCGGTGATCTAGGCACAGACGGTCTCGTTGCTCTGATCGGTATCGACGCGCAATCGATTGGGCACGTGCGGCGCGGATGGTTAGGGGGCGTGTGCGCCCAGAGCGTAGGGCCAGTGTGCTGGTCTGTTGACGATCAATTTCAGATGTCGGTCGTCGCGGATGCACTATTCGACAACGGTCCTGATGCGGGCCGACATATCCACGGAGTTCAATTCACTCGCGACGGACATCAATCGTGTCCTATTGGACGCACAGCTAGGTAGGATGTCCGCTTCCGGCGAGAGCGCGCCGAAGTGATGGGTAGGGCGCCAGCGGCTCGATTGGAGCGGGCCGGCCACTCGAAACATTTCACCGATGGCGCATCGCTGGCCCTTTCCTGCCGGACGGCAAAGTGCCAGCAAGCTACTTCGTCGCTCACTCCGCCCTCCACGCGGGATGGCCTTTCTTGTGGCGTTCTGGTGAAGTTGGCGCATGAAGATCGCGTACTTCACGCTCGATGCGCATCACCTCACGGCTGCGGAGATCACCCATGGCGACGACGAGCCGTGGGCGTTTCTTCCGTTCGAGGATCAGAAAGCCGATCTCGACGCATTGACCGACCGGCTCGTACTGCTGCGCGGCGAGAAAGGCGGCTTCGCCATCGTCGACGCCAAGGCGAGAGAGCGTGTCTTAGAGGTGCGCGCACCTGAGACGCATCGGCTTCGCTGGTACTTAGCGCCGCGGCGACGCTCCGTTTTCGTGGTCGAAACGCCGGATAAGGAAACCCATTCTTTGTGCGGATTGCTTGAGCTTCCCATCGATGGCGGCCCAGCGCGACATCACCTCCTTCCATCCGGCTTTCCAGTGTTCACGCTCGCTGAACGCGATGACGCCAAGCTCGTCTGCGGGTCGCGCATGGGATGCATGGGTATCTTTGATCCCGATACCGGCGTTCTCGAACGGCACCCGTTCGAGGGCTATGTGATGGGCTTCAATGGAATGCTGCTCTTGCAGCCGAAATGGTTCAGTCCGAATGGCCGCCTGATGCTGCGGCCGCACGTGGGTTCGGTCATTCGCGACGCAGGCGAAGACGGAGGGCATCCCGATCTGAAAGTAGATGGCCATGTGCGCTATGGCGTTGCCATTGATGTCTACGAAACCGGGCCGATCCGCCATGTCACACGCTTGATCCTGCAATATCTCACGGGCGAAGAGCTCTATCCCTCGGTCAAGCGCATGCCGGACGGAAGTTGGCCGCCGGGACTGCTTGCCTCCTTGGGTGTGCTGAATGCGCTGGCGGAGGCTCAAGACTATCGCCGCTGGGACGGCGTCAGCCAGTTGCTGTTGACCGCAGCTTTCGAGAAGGACCCTCAGCGCCAAAAGGATTGCGAGCGGCTTGACGAGCAGGTCAAACACGACCTGCTCGAGCGCGTGAATCAAGTGAGGTGGGCCGATGACAGCGAATCGTTCGACGTGCTGCTGAAGGGCTGGCGCGGTGGTCCAGGCCTGCAACGCACCGTGCGCCTCACCGGTGAGGTACGCGAGGCGGCGCCCAGCAAATGGAGCACCGACCGTCCGCCGCTTCCTTCGGAAGCGTCGTTCAAGAGACTGAGGGCCGACATCAGCAAGAGGTCCGTGCAGCGCATCGCGATGCCCGACGTCACGCCGCCGGCCTTGCTGGCTGTATGCGAGGAGATGGCGCGGCGCGTCGAAGGCGGACTGGCGAATGTGCTTTTCCGCGACGTCTTGGAGTTTCGCTACAAGCGCCGTGGCGAACGCGCAAAGGGCATGGACGAAACCGCGTTCTTCAAGCTTGTACGCGCGCTGCCCGAGCAGGAATGGATCGGATTCGTGCCGCCGTTACGCCGCTTGATGGACTCCTTTGGCCGTCAGGCGACGAAACACAAATGCACCGGAAACTACTGGATTACCGGCGGCGGCGAACCTGAGACTTGGCGTGCAGCGCTCTCGGAAGCAGCGTTGACGCTGGCCGAGTTCGACCCGAACGCGTTCGAGGTGTTGCGGGACTGGTTTCGGACTGACGACCAGGAACACGACAATTTCCCTGCTAACAGCGTGTTTCCGGCCATCGCGCGCCGAAGCGGCTTTGCGACGCCCGAAGCCGCGCGCTTCGGCGTTTGGTTCTACATCTATCAGTGGCAGAATGTTTTCTTCGATTCCGGCGGTTTGGGGTTGCTTGAAGCATGCAAGCGGCATTGGAAAGCCGAGCAATTTGCCCTGGTAGCGGCGGAAGAAGCGCGCCGCGTGTCCGAACACGAGGGCCCATCTCCCTCTGGCTTCACGGACGACCCTTCGGCGACCATGCTCGGTCAGCTTGTGAGCGGATCGTCGTCCTGGGAGATCACGGTGCGGCGCGCCTTGGAGACGCACTGGCCGAAAAAACCACCAGTGAAGTTCGGTGGACCTGGATGACGCGTTTCGGCGAGAGCGCGCCGAATTCACGGGCAGGGCGCGATCGGCAGGATTAGAGCGCGCCGGCCTTTCGAGAAAAATTACGACTGGCCCGGCCGTGGCCCAATGGAGACGCTCGCGTCACTTCCCCTCACGTTTCCGCCGATACTCTTCGACATAATACTCGATGGGGTGCGCGGTGCCGGTCGGATGGACCGAGCCATCCGCTCGATCCACGATGATCGGAGCGTTGCCCACCAGTGAAAGGCCAAAGTCCCCGCTGCTCTGGTGCTCTTCGGAATCGTAGAAAAACACCCAGCCAATGTCGAGTTCTCGCGTTCGCGAATCCACGATGACCGGTGTGAAGCTGGGTTTGAGAATACCGTCCGATCCGCCCTCCTGACGTGTCTCGCCTTCGCGAATGTGATCGGCGACAATCTGTCGGGCGGCGTCAACGTCTATCATGAGCTGAGCGTAGCTTTGGGAGCCGTGGGCTGGAAGTCATCAGTGTCGCTTGTCGGCGACGGCGTGCCGGATTGGCGGGCAGGGCGCGAGCGGCTGGGATTGAGTGCGCGAGCCGCTCAGAAATAATCTCGAATGGCCTGGCTCTGGCCCAGAACAGACACTCCACGGCAATCAATGTATTATGGCCCTATGAAACGATATCGTGCGGGCAAGATGAGAGGCGGCATTGGGATTGCGGCAGGAGTAGTCGCTTCTGCTATGCTCTTCACGGTGATCTCACCGTCACTAGTGGCGGCGCCCCTTGGCATTTTCGTGCTGATGCTGGGCCTAGTGATATGGATTCCTTTTCACGAGTATCGCGGTTGGATCAGCGCAGGCGTCCTGGGTGTGGCATTGTTCGTCGCGGGTTCGGGGTTGCCTTATGTATATGCGTTTTCCATGCCTCGGGGCACTTATCCGGGACTCGATTTGGCCGCAGCCATCCAAGAAGTCCTCGTCTCTGGACTAGCCGGCGGTTTGCTTGGCTCCACTGTGTGGCTGATCATTTATCGTCGCGCACCGTCGGTCGGCTGAACTTCCGCTCCCGGCGAAAGTCGGCCTTGGAGTAATCAAATGAAAGCTCTTCTGAGATTGCTCGCTGTGGTCGTCGCTGCCGCGCCGTTTGTGTTGGCGGGGTTGGTTATGTTTGGGGGGACCACCAGTCTCGCCGTTGTGGCGCCGGGCGGGGTGTGGTTGCTCGCGGCGATTTTCGTTGTGCCGGTTTTGCTAGGCATCGTCCTGTGGCGACTGTCAGCGAGCGTCCGCTAACGGCGAACTTGAGTCCTTCGCTGCCGTCTGGCGCGAGTGTCACGATTGGAGCGACTTCGCCGCTCGTGTTGAATCGCACTCTGACGATCCCAACTTCACGCAATGATGTGGGATGCACGAATGACCGGACTCGTTTGGATTGTTTTGAGCCTCACTGCGATTGTGGCTGTGGACCAGCTGCTGCTTTGGGCCGAGCGGCGAGGCTGGGTGTATTGGCGAAAGACCAAGGGCCGCAGGGGCGGCATGGGTGAGGTGATTTCAAGCGTAGAAGCCTCGATAAATCCTCGGGCGGAATACGTACAAGTCGCCAAACGAACCAAAAAGCGCGAGGATCGCTCTGCTGGTGATCCGCCTTCTATCGCCTCGTAGCCTGACCCGTGAGCGCCATCTGAGCCGCCAAAGCACCCGGTGCTATGTCTGCAATCGGCGACAGCACGCCGTTGCTGCGGGCGCCAGATCACTGACCGCAATGGAGAGAGTAGGCCAGTCGCGGAATCTGTGGCTTTGGCGTGGGTTGGCCCAATTCGGACACTCGCGAAAACGTCCGCCGTCGATTAGGAGTGAGTCTAGCAGGGAGCCGCCATGAGCCGGACGCTAGTCTTTTGCGCGCTCGTCGCAATCCTTGTGGCGTTGTTCGCCACCGCTCCGCATCAGGGCTTCAACTCAACGTGCTTCAACGATCAGTGCTTCATGAGCGCATCCACGTCGCTCGTGGGTCTAGTTGCTTCCGGGGTCTTGGTTGCCTTCGTAGTCTTGTATCCGCAAGAGACGGGAACACCGATGCACATCGAGCCCATAAAAATCTGGGAGCGATTTGCGGCGTTCTTCATCGATTTCCTTGTTGTGCTTGCAGCGACGTCACCAATCGCGACGCTCCCCATTTTGCTGGCGGAAGCCGAAGCTACAGGCAATTTCCAATGGAGCTTTGAAAGAGAGTTTTCACGCCCCACCGATGGCGCACTCGCCTTTCCGGGCGTGCTGTCGATCTTCGCCGCATTGTTCGCGTACTTCTACATACATCCCGCCATTGGCCGACAGACTGTTGGGCAATACCTCCTAGGATTCCGCGTGGAAGGCGTTCCGGGCACCGGCAAGAAGCCTGCGTTCGGACTCAACGTATTGTTTGGTTATATCGGTCTCTGCGCGTGGCCTGTGTCGATCTATCTAGCTGCGAAGCGTCAGGACAAGGCGTTCTGGTGGAATCTCCGAAGTCGCACTCGGCTAGTTCGGATCGTCTAGGTTATGTCTGCTTCCGGCGACATCAGGTCTAAGGTGTCGCATCATTGCCGGCGGCAGGAATTGAGCGGCTAAGCCGGTCGTGATTTTTTACGCGATGGCTCACCTTGGCCCGAAGCGGTCGTTGGCGGGTCACGCGGTGCAAGCTAGTCTGCTCTGTATGCGCGACCCTGGGTTTCTTTCACTGCTCAACCAGACTCTGGACGTGCTCTCGCAGGCCGAGACGCCCGCCAGTATCGACATTGAGCAAATCCTTATCGGATTGGGATGTGCTCCGGCGAAGGCTGAGTTGCTGGCCGACTACTTACCCGCCGCATGTGGCAGGGCATTTCTCCGTGAAATTGGAGTTCGACCGTCCGACACGTATCGTCGCCCTGATGCCGATGGAAGTTGGGGGCCGCCAACGGCATTTTCTGACGATCCCCTTTGGACGGATGTCGAAGCGTTCGTCGAGACTATCCGAACCAATCCTGCGCGCCGCAAACAATTTGGAGTGGCTGCGCGGCTGAGCGCGGAGGGCGATGCGATTAACAACGCGGTCAATTCGGGGAAGTCGCTCGCGGACATGGCGGGGTCCACTTTTGCGAGTGTTTTCGTCGCACCGCTTCGGCACCGGACCTAAACATGGAATGTCCGCTCGCGGTGAGAGCGCACCAAATTTTCGGGAAGGGCACGAGCAGCTGGACTTGAGCGCGCGAGCCACTCCGAAAAAATCTCGGATGGCCCGGCGCTGGCCCCAAGCAGACATTGAGGGATATGCGATGACGGACGCCAAGCACGAGGAGGCAAGCTTGCCGTTTGTCGTCACGATCTTTTCTGGAACAGCTAAGGAGGCATACCGTGCATGTTGTTGTTCTTCTCGGGATCGGACTCCTTATCCTTTTGTGGATTTCCCCTGCGTTGAGGTTATTGCCGTCGAGGATTGAGGCAATTGTGCTCGAGGTCTTTCCGGAGGGCGGCCCCTACGAAAAGCGGGATGCCGCTAAGATAGTCCAAGACCACTGCTGGAGAACTCCCAGGTACCGTCACATCTTTCCTGACCACAACGGTGACCTGCGTGGTTATCCAATGGTTAGACGTGATTTAGAAGAAGCCATTGAACGGCTTGGGAAGAAAGGAAAGTTGCGCCGCGTATTGGATACCAAGAGGCTAAACGAGGGCTGGCAAGACCCATACTTGTATGGGCGTGACTAATCGCGCATCAGCTCTGCCGCTGCGAATGACTGAACTGGGGCCAACCCTCCTCGACACTCAAGACGAAGTGGTAGTCCAATGGCTCAGACAGCACGTAAGCGCGGCGCACGAGTCAGCCGCCGGATATGACTAGCTTTCGCGGGCCGCCGCCGATCGGCAATTATCGGCGAGAGCGCGCCGAATTTGGGGGCGGGGCGCCGGCGGCGAGTTTAGAGCGCGTCGGCCATCCGAGAAAAATGGCGATTGGCCCGGCTGTGGCCCAATTCAGCCGATCGCAGATGGGCGATAGTGTTGCACGGCCGCCCAGATCAGTTGGTTTCCCGCGACGTAACGAGACGCCCGAAAGGCAACTCCCTGGGGCGTTGACACGGCGAACCCACCTTCATGCGCCGGAAACACCTTGGTAATTTCCGACCAAGCAATCCTCTTCCGACGGAATAAACTGCGGAACTCCAATCCCTCCGAATCCCACGTCCAGAGGTGTGCGCCCCAGATCAACAGCGGCGAAGATAGAAGCAGGAGAATTGCGTAAAGCAGCACTGTGCTCTGAATCAGCTCGAAATTGGTCGCGTAAACGGTCGGTGGGTCAATGACCAGCAGGAGCGTTATCGCCGTGATGAGCCCTGCTGGGATGCCCCAGAAGACTGGGGACATGCCCGATTGGCCGGCATGCACGGTGCCCGCCACGCTTGTTCTCTTTCTGAAGACTCGGCCGACAACAATTGGACCCGCAAGCAGGCACGCCATGAACACTAGGGGTTCAACGAAGCTGCTGACCGTCATTGTGCCCGTATATCCGAACGCCAGTGCGAGTGGCAGCTATCGGCGAAAAGCGCGCCGGTTAGATCGACGCTAAGCCACTGGCCGGATTGAATCGAGCACGCCATTCCAGAAATATTGCTCGATGCCGGGCCGTGGCCCATCTCAGAAGGAATAAATCGGAGTAGGTGGGTCCCTAAATTCGTGCTGAATCCCGCCAGTGGTAATGTTGTCGATCGCGCTCATTTCTTTATGTTGCGTCGGCCATGTCGGGTCATAGAGGCGACCGTTGACTGAACTCGATTTGTTTATTCGGCATGGGTCGGCCGATGAAGCGCGCGCCGGGCTCCTCTCGCGAGCGCTGGCGCCGTTTGGATACATCGCAAGGAGCGGACCAGCTCTTCCACCTGCTTACCAAGGTTCGATTTTGTATCTTTGGTCGCCCAGCGCCATTTGCGATGACGATTTGATCTGGGAAGCCGCGAGCACCGTCAAACCAAACTACGCGCGAGAAGTCGATGATCGCGTCTACGAGGCGATCATATCCCCGGTGAGGGCGCGCGTTAAGTTACGGTCGCGTGCAGGCGGAAAGCTCCCCGAGAATCGACTTGGCAACTTTGTGCCAGACCTCTCAACCTGGGCGGGTCAGCCGGATGATCCCAAACTGCTTGCACTGATCTGGGAGCTGCCCCCGCCAGTTCGACCGGCTGAACAACCGCCTCTCGAAAAGCCTCGCAGCAGGGATGAAGCCATTTGGCGGTCAGCGCGTGAGACGCGCGACGTGCTGAGCCTCTTCTCACTGATTCAGTGGCGCCTGCCGTCGCCAAACAAGCACCGCAGTGATCAGTACCTTCGTGCGGAACTCGACGACATCAAGACCTTGGCTGCCGACCCCGATTGTTGGTCTCGTCTAGGCGAGCGAGCATACGCTGCGGCCAAGGCCGGCCCAGCTGCGCTGCATGCGTGGGCTTCAATGATAAAGGAAACGGGGCACTTAGAAGATGCAACGGGCCATCTCTCTGCGGGCGAGGTTTGGCCCCTCTTGTTGCTCGTTCAAATCGTAGTGGGTCCCGATTTTCCGCCGCTGACTGATCGAGATTTCCGCTCGATTGAAGAGCTTCTGCGATTGGCCGAGCGCGGCGATGTGGGAGCTATCGCGAGTTTTCGGTACGCGGACGCAGATGTCGCGGCTAAGGCGGATCCTATTCTGGAGCAATTGGCGGACGCAGGCGTCGCCGCTGCGCAGCACGCGATAGCGGAGCGCTGGGCCACTAAGCCATTGCGTAAACGCAGTTTGCTTGAGAAGGCCGTGGCGCAGGACTATGCGCCAGCATGCTTTAGTTTGGGCGACCTATTCGACCGCACCCAATGGCAGCGCGGCCGAGCCGTCGGGTATTGGCGGCGTGGTGCAGCTTTGGGCGATGATTGGTGCAAGGAGAAGCTTGCGATCGCGCTTGATAGGGAGCCACGACGCGATGCGAAGGCGGCGTTTGCGCTCTATTGGGACCTTGAGAGTCGCGCGATTGAGAATGGTTGGAAGAATGGCCAGCGATCGGCGCAAATGTTGTGGGACGGCGATGGTGTTCCGCGGGATCGAGATTCAGCCATCAAGTTATTCTTCAAACATCACATCGAAAACGGTTCCCCAACCGCCGACATTCACATTGGCGACCTGTATCGTGACGGTCTAGGGGAACTGGCGCAGGATATTGACGAAGCCATAGCTTGGTACCGTGTGAGCTTCGCCGCCGAGAATAGCGACGTGCACGACGTGGCGCGCCTTAGACTAAGAGAGCTTGGCGTTGAACTAAGCGAACATGAGAAAGATGGCGAAGAGGTCGATGAGGAGGACGATCCAAAAGAACGCGAGCAGCGCTTGGCGGCGGCTAAGAAATTCTGGCGCCCGCGCGACTAGGCCGGATAAAGTTCCTCCCAACCCTCCGTCGAATACTCTCTGAAGCGTGCAGGAGCGGTTCGGCCTCCTGTGGCGTCCTTCAGGCACAGTCCCAGAAGCCCGCGCGCAAAGATTGCATCTGCCAACGCGTCGCTGATCGCAATGCGGCTGCCCATCCAGCCGAGTTGCACGCGAAATAGCATTCGGTTCCCCACGATCTCCTGCTTGAATTGCACCGGTCCGTGGGTGTCGACAGTGTGAGTCTTGCGACCATCGTCGTGTGCAAATCCTACTTGAATGCTTATCGAAGAAGTGGGGCGGGCCAAGACAAGAAGGGCGTCAAAAGAAGATGCTGCGTCCGCGAGTACATACTGGCTCTCGCTCTCGCGCCGGTGGCAGCGCAAATCGCAGTCCACAGACACAAGCCCGTCCGTATCGTTATCTGAAATTAGAGCCGCAAAATCCCGAGACAACAGGAAGCAAGAGCCGAGCTGCTCCGAGTATGAGTGGGACAAGGTTCGAATAGCCAGCGGTCGACGCTCACGATGGTCAAGGGTGAACACCGGGCGTGCGGCCAATCCCGACAGGGACCTATCGACGCCAGAATATTTATCTTCGTAGCGCGCGCGTGCATTGGGGAGGATGCATTCATCCTTGTTCACCCACTCAGGAAGCGGGCGATCTCGAAGGTATGTTTTGGCCGCGAGCCACCAGTACCCCATGCCGACCTCAACGAGCGCCACGAATGCGCACACAATGGTCGCTCACGTTTCGCAGGTCTAGGTCCTCAATCGGCGAGAGCGCGCCGAAGTGATGAGTAGGGCGCCAGCGGCTCGATTGGAGCGGGCCGGCCACTCGAAACACTTCACCGATGGCGCATCGCTGGCCCATTCCGGCCGCTGCTCAGGTCAGCTTTCGCCGATGGATTCGAGCAAATAGCTGTCTGCGGCGATCCACCCCGCATCGTTGATTGCCGTAGCTCGGCGAAGATGCACGGGTTCATTGTCGATCAGATCGTTTAGATTCCAGCAAGTCGAGTTCGGCCCCCAAAGACAGGCTTCAGTTTGCCCGTGACGATCCAGGGGCCGACCCGATCCAACAGCGTGTCCCAAATTGTTGATGTCCGTTGCTGTGAAGTCCGTGCAACGTGGCGCAGCCGGAACCCAGAATTCCGTTTCGCCGTCAATGATGCCGTAGGAACAGAGAATCTGACCTGCGTTGTTGATCTTCAGCGGTGGGCCAAAATCGACGGCTTTCGAACTGACCAACTTGCCAGTTCGAGTCCAAACGAGAACACTAGGACGATCTAGCGCAGTGCCGACGATCTCGCCGTGATCATTTATCGCGGCGGCGTAGTATCCGTTCGAAGCCTCATCGGGGCCATCCAAATCCGTGAACTCGCCTGTGCCGCAGCAAATGTAAGCTACGGGCGCATCCTTCTTTTTTCTGAATCCCACGTAATCGCCGCATGTGTTGAGGCCGTAGGCGGCAGAAGCGCGCCGCAAAGCATGAATGTTCGAACTAATGGGCGACGTCTTCTCCGACGTTGGTGGCAATGGCATTGCGCTGGCCCTGACTGCGCCGAGGATCGCCTTTTCGCCGCCGCCCTTAAGCTGGTGCCCGACAAACTGACCTGCGTCGTTTACGGCGAAGATACTGACCCCAGGGGCAACGAGAAACTGGCTGGGACTAGAAGAACGTCGTTCGTAAGGCATCTCCCAAACGGCGACACCGAGATCGTCGCCACCCGTATTGAAAGGGCCGAGTGCGATACCTGAATTGCTCAGTGCGCTAACTGCGTAACAGCGGCGCTCTAGCTGCCCTGTCAGCCGGTGAAGTCGATAGCGCAAATTCATCGGCCCATCCCAACACGACCCGGTCTTCCGAAAAAGTGGCTACGTCTGGAATCGGCGATGCCGCGCCGAATTGACGGGCAGCGTGCGAACGGCTGCATTGGAGCTCGCGGGCCGCTCGCAGAAATTCGCCGATGTCGCGCGGCTGGGCAAAACAGCCGGTAATCCTTTAGCTCGACGTCCAATGAGGCGGTCGGCGCTCGCGCTAGCTTGCTTTTCGACGCCATTGGCTAATCCAATCCCGCACGACGGTTGAGAAGCTCGTAAGCTACTGCGTGCCCGCAGTGCGCTTCCAGTGCCGCCGGCAGCGTGTCGAGCAACTCCGCGCGCGTCGGCGCGAGGTGAACGAAGCTCAGCCAAGCGTCATCGGGGGAGGCGGCGCCCCAGCCGGATTCCTCGCGGCAAATGATGATCCGAATGGGGGCCATGCAGAGAGCGCTCGCGGCAGCAACGACCGCTACGCTACCCCATTCCGTGTCGAGCCAGCCAGACGCCGATCGCAACGGTGAGCGAGCCGATCGCAATATATCTAAGTACTGCCACTCCAATGCGAGTGCTTCCGATGTCGAAAAACGTCTCCCAGAACCGCCGTTGCTCTGAGGCGCTGCGGACGCGCGCGGTATGGGCGCCTTGGGCAATCCAGTAAATGCCCATCCAGCTGGTCAGAGCCAACAGCACAATAAGTCCCGGGCTGCGAATGTGTCCTATCGGATCGGGGGCCATGAAGGTTGCGACAAGCGCGACGGCGATGATGCCGAATGCAGCCAATGTTCGCTGCACTGTTTTCAGTGCAAGGCCAAGGAACTCGCCCCAAGCCGAACGCGCCAATCTCTGTTCGCGGTCAGCTATAACGTTTCGGCGCACTGCCGCCGACCAAATGTTCTCACTCAAGTCGAACAAAAAAACACCCATCGTGGGCGCGACGGTCATTACCAGAATGCTAGTACGAGCGCTAACATCGCTTCCGGCAATCGGAATCGCTCCCGCCACGGCGCTTGCGCCTAGCGCGCACAGAAGGCCTGTGGCGACCATCAGTATGCCGGCGCCGAGATTGCCCACGCGCATAGCGGACTGAACGCGCGCGGAGAAATAAACCAGCATCACAACGAAAAGGTACTTCCAGTGCGGCTGTAACGTGAGCGTCAAATCAAACGCCTTCGACACGGCCCCAATCAGCGGAACTACCACCGGCTCAAAGATTTGCAGCCATGCCCCAATGTTCTTCTCAAACCACGCGATCACGTCTGTGTATACCGGGCCGAAACCCGTTGAGAGCGCAGATTGTGCGAGCGAGACAAAACCACACACGCCGGCAAGCGTGATGACAACTGACACCACATCGACGGAAGGCCCGGCGCTGCGGTTCTTCACGGAGTTCGTCCGTTGCGGCTCGGCTCCAACCATTTCTTTAGCGAGCCGTGGCCGAGTAATCCCGCTCGCCCCAAAGGCCGAGACACTCGCTCGCCCAAACGCCGCGGCGCGCCTCCCGTGCTGCAGCTTCCTCGTCCCCATACTCGCCGCCGCTGTAGCGCGGCCAATCGCGCGCCCAGCCTTGCGCGACCTGAACGGCCGCGACGTCCGTTTGTCCGACCAAGCAAACCGCTATGCTGCGATCATAGCGATCGACGCCGCTCACGGTGCAGTGAAGCGTGCGGCCCTCAACGAGATCATCTAGCGCCTGCGCCGATCGCTGCGAGACGTTGACGCCATCGCACCGCTTGCCGCGCTCCGGCGCGTCTATCCCGCTGAGGCGAATGCGTTGACCGTGAATCTCCAGCGTGTCGCCGTCGATCACCGACGCGACGCCGTCGATGGAGGTTTGCTGGGCGCCAGCGGCCACGGTGGTGGCGACGATCACTGCGACCATCGCGATCACGCCCACAAGGCCGATCAGCGTCCCGCGCCAGCCTGAACTGTCCCCATACTCAGCGGCCTTATCCCATCCGCCCATCAGAGCCTCCCTTGATCGAGCGCCGATCGATAGCCAGGGTTCAATCGCATGGGGTCGCTTCAGAATGGAAGCGGCAAACGATGGGCCAGAAGATCACGCTGGACGAGGTGCGCGCGGGCGGCAGCACGAAGCTCACGATCTACTGCTTGAACCACGCCGTGCAGTACAGCGGCTGTTTCCACAGCGCCGACATGCCGTTGCTGCTGGCGTTGTCGCTTTGGCGCGGGGAGAGGCGGCTAGATGAGTTGCCGCTCAAATGCTCGCGCTGCGATTCACGCAAGGTCGATGTGCGCTGCGATCATCCGCGCGACGAGGGCATGAGCGACGAGTTGCATAAGCTGTTGAACCAGTGGCGAGAGGCGAACGAGCGATAAGATGCGCGATCCAGCGCAACACCGGATTTGCTGCGCTCATGGGCTTGATCACAAACAGGAAAACAACAGGCTGGATTGACGAGCGCGAGCGCGCTTTCCATATCGGGGTTCGTTTGAGAGGCGGATGAAAAGGGACGCCAGGAACCGACTCGCTTACGGAGCGTATTGGTTAGACGCCCCCAACGTCCAATTGCCATTTTCTTTCGGGGGGCGTATCAGCGCCGCGGACGTTCTTACCGCGTTAACCAGACTCGCCGCCCAAGGGAGGGCATGGTGTTACTGCAGATAGTCTCCGGCGTCTTTACGGTGCTCCTGCTAGCGGTGGGCTTCAGCGCGCTGCGCTTGTTTTGGGATTTCGTGCGCAACGGCCATCAGCCGCTTGACGTACCCGAGTCCGAGCATTCCGGACCCATGCGATTTCGAACCCGCGACGGCGGCGAGCGCGTGACGATGGTGTCAGTGCCGTCGGATGATGTAGTCGATACGTACCTACGCCGTTAGCAACGGATGACAGCGTTTGTTGGGTGGTGCCCGACAATATCAGGGCGACTTAGCTTCAACTCGCTCTGTGCTTGGGAAAACACCGCCAGTCCGCTACATGGCAGCGTTGAACCGGACGACCTCTCTCCGAGCGGGCGACTGGTAGCTGCGCATCATGATCGAGCCAGCGACGACGCCCCAGCACTTGCAGCAATACGTGCGGGACTGGGCCAAATTGGGCTGCGCCGTCTCGCGCTTCGCCGGCTAAGCCGCGATCGCTTTGACTATTTTCTTTTCGCCCGCGGCGTGCAGCAGGGGGGCGAGGAGATGCTTGTCGGTGATGTGATCTTCCTGGTCGATTCCGGTGACAGTCAGCTTTGGAGGCAAAACCTCAGACCGCTGGTCGAACTCGTCCGAGAGAGCCGGACCAGGCCATTGGCCCAGATCGATCAAATCCATGCTGAGTTCCGCGATAGAGTGAGCATTCTGGAACAGCTGACACTTTCGCGAAGTCCTTACCCAGAGCCGTTTTTCTGCGGAACATTTTCGGTCGCTCGGTGCGGCGAGTTGCGCGTTGAGCTCAAATCGCTTCCTCCGCGTCAAGCGACGATAAATACAGCCGGGCTCGCGGCCTTGAAGGCACGTCGGCCTTCAAGGCCCAATGCCACGTTCTATACGCAAATGGAGGAGTCGGAGCGCGCAAACCTGTTGTTCCGATTTGTTCGCGACCTTTTTCATCCGCACTATCATCACAAAACCAGTAACGACAGCATCACACGCGCATTCCCGGAAGGCATAGTGCCTGATTGGCGCAACCATACTGAACGCGCATTCTACAGAACGGTGATCACAGCCCGTCGCGGAATGTCGACCCACGACTTGGCGATGGCACTGGGTCGCCTTGCGTATCTGAATTCCTTTCGTTCGTTGTTTGGTAGATCGGCCACCCCGCGGTTGCCAGCAAGGGATCTTGATCCTCTCCGACAGTCGCTAGAGGCGGCGATCGCCGCCGAACACGCCAAGGACGATACGCACCGAGTGATGATCACCAGCGTCTTCGTGCTTCCCTTCGCGTTGCTTGGTCTATTGTTGTCAGCCATCGACGCGTTTCAAGCCGGCGTCGGAAACCCCCTTCGACATGTCGAGTTCATGTTGCGGCAGGCTTACGCGTTCGTTACCTCGAGCGTAGAACTTGTGACCATCCTGCTCGTTGGCACGGGAGCGCTATATCTCTTTGCGCTTAGCTTGCGCACCGCACCGCGCATCGGTGTCGAAAGAGAGGTCGCCAGACTGGGGCAGAGCCTCCGACGACAACAGCGACAAGCTGCCCAACAAACGCAGCAGCAACAGCAGCAGAAGCCGTTCAGGGGCTTCTCGGCGTTCATGACGCTGCTTGCCCTCTTCGGATTGGCGGCTGTCGGGGGAGCGTTTTCACAGATTATTCGAGCCGCAACCGAGGCGCCGCAAGTAGAGGCATCGCGTCGAATCACTTTGGAATCGCCGTTCTTTGACCACTCAGGCTCTGCGGCGAGTTTGGTTGCGTCCGGCGCCAGATTCTATGGCGATGGTCTCGGGCCTGCGCCGGAGATGCGCCTAGAATGCTGGAATGGTCGCTTGTCCGTGGCCCTACGACTTGGCGAGGCGGGGAATGAGCCGAAGTTTAGTGTACTCTCTCGCGTTGATCGCCAACCCCCAAGAACAACCATTTGGAATCGAACCGGCACCAGTCGATACTTCGTGCTTGAGCAGTCACAAACACGCTCTTTCGCCGCATCGCTTTTGGGAGCTTCGCGGCTGACAGTTCGAGCGCCATCCCGAGGCAAAACTGTAACCTTCAATTTGGACGGCCAAACCACCTCGATTGTCTTCGGTGTTGTGGAAGGTTGCGCTCGCGTTTGACACGCCGTCCGCCGGGCGCTGATCAGCCACGCCGGCCCCAGCGGGGCCGTCATTGAGCGCGGGCGGACCGGGGGCGGGCTAGGCGGCGCTCAATCGAGCACAGCGCAGCGCGCATTCGATGTCGGCGACGATGGAGGACCATTCGGTCAGATTATCCGGGCACCAATCATCGGCGCGCCGAATGTGCAGCTTCGTCAACGCGGCCGACGCGTTGCGCGAGGGGTGATCCATGATGGCTTTCAGCGCGGCGCGCATGGCACGGTGGGCTGCGTCGGCGGCGTCGTCTAATTCGAGATAGGCGGCGCGGGCTTCCGCGCGCACCGTTGCCGCGTTCGCCGATTGGCTCGCCGAGGCCTCTGCCGCTTCGTAACGCGCTAGCGCGTCTAGCGCGGTCGAGCAAAGGCCAGCGAAGGCCAGATCGCGGTTAGACAGCGACGCATGCTCCAGCAGGCCGCGAACATCCATAGCGGCGAAATCATCAGTGGGCCCTGCGGTGGCGGTGTCATGCGCCAGGACGGCGGGCGCAGTAACGATGGCGCCGAGCATTGAGCGACGATTCCGGTTTGTTACGCTCCGCCCGTTCGACGATTTGGTCATAGGCTTCACTCCCCGATTGATCACAGTGTTATCAATCGCTCGCTTGCTTGTCAACGAAGTGGTAACAATGTTACCAGTGACCTATGGCGAAGCTCACACCACAGGCTTGCAAAGCCGCACGCGCGCTCTTGGATTGGGGCGTGCGTGACTTGGCAAAGGCCGCGAAGATCGGCGTGGTATCGGTCGTGCGCTGTGAGGCCGGCGCAACACTGCGGACGGAGACGATCGAAAAGATCGTTGCAGCGTTCGAGGCAAACGATGTCGAGATCACGAATGGGAAGGGCACCGGCGCAAGGTTGTTGAAAGGCAATCGATGAGCATCGTCGACACGTCGACTGCTACACGCCTCCAACGCCCGTCAGTCGGGGAGCTTGTAGCCCCAAGGCGTTCGAACAGGCGCAGGCCGTGTCAGCAGCCCATCGGCCGCGCCGTACTGCGTCCTGTCGCGATCATCTCCAATTCCGTCATTGTCGTCGTCCGCATCATACAGATTGGCAACGCCGTCGCGATCGGCATCGCGGGTGCTCGGCGGCACCTGCGACAGATCGGCCAGGCCGCGGGAGTAGTATGGCGAACTCCGCGATGGCCCGTAGTTGTCGGTGGTCGTGTTGTTAGGCGCGGAGCGCACATGGGGCCGAACGTAAGTCCCGTCGCTTCGGTAGTGGCCGCGAACGCGCACCTGAGCGTCTGCGCCGCCAATTGGCATTGCGGCCACCATCATCGCGATGGCCACAAGCGTCGCACCGATTTTCATTGTCGGCGTCTCCTTGCTGTCCTGATGAGCCTGGGCCCGCGCTACTTGATCGACAACCGGAACAAAAAGATCGTAGTGCGCGCTACGGATCGGGCGCCCGAAAGGCGCAAGTGGGCGTACAGCGACGCGTGGCGCTTCATCCCGTAAGGTCGGTCGCTATGTGGGTCCTGCACCTCGTTTTCGTGTTGAGTGCTTGGCGCGGTGAGGGCGAGTTGCTTTCGATCGATCACTACGAACGATATGCCACCGCCGAGCAATGCCGTACCGCGCAGATGAAATGGGTCATGCGTTTCGACGAGGGGGTTTCTGCCATGCGCGCCGCAGGGGCGCCGGAAGGCTACGAACTCATGGGGCCGCCGCTCGCGTGCGAGCAAGCGAGCCTCAATTCCTAGAGACTTTATTCGGCGGGGCCGCGTGGAAACCGACAGGTTTCCACGTTCGTTTGCGCGCTTCTGATAGCCCAAAAGTTTTCGCTTCCTCACCGCGCGCCGCGCAGATCGTCGAGCGTGTCGCTGCGAAGCATGGGCTGCCGGTGCAGGCCGTCACGCAAACCAGCCGCAATCGCTACGTCGTGGCCGCTAAGGCTGAGGCGGCACACGATCTGACAAGCGAGCTTGGATGGGCGACACGGGCTGTAGGCGGCCTTCTAGGCTGCTCGGCGCCCAACGTGTGTAAACTTCTCGGTTTACACAAAGCGCAACTGGCCCACGGTCTCCGTTCGCTCCCTGAAACGACGCTGTACGCGCTCGCCGTTGTGCGGACTGACTCGTGTGTTCTCTTCTCGGTGAACATACAATTGTTTCGCTGTGCCTGAGCTTCGCCAGCCCGAATTTCTCGCTGTCGTTTTCTGGCAACTGAAAAATTGCCAAGAAATCGCGGCTGTTGGCGAGCGGTTTAGCGCCGCCAACGGTCTCTGAAGACAATGTATCCGCCGATGCAAACGAGGCTGAGCCACGATGCTCCCATCCAAATCAGAGGGACCATTTTTGCGGGAATGAGCCCGTAGTGGCCCGCGAACGCGAACGGAAGGTAGGTGATCGACCAAAGGGCTGTGATCACGAGTAGCGTGAAAAGACCGTTCGACATTGGCTCAGCCCTTGAGCATCGGCGGTACGCCTGTCGCGGGCCGTTTGTCAAAGGCAGTGCTCCGCGGCGTGGACCCGCGCGACCTCATCAAGCGGAAGCTCCGCGCTGGGAATTTGGTGCTGAGCAAGTATGATGAGGCCATGGCAATAGATCTTGAGGCGCTGCGAAGGTCACTGACGCCGGGCGACTATCTAGCGGCCGGCGTGGATCCGCCGCACTACACCGAAGACCCGTTCCTCAATGCTAACGTGATCGCTGAGATGCTTGCGGCGGAAGAGAAGGCCCTGGCGCACAAACTGAAGACGCTGCAGGCGGAAGAGGCGGCCCGAAAAGGCTAACGTACTGGCGCATCGGCTCCCCGATAGATGGCGCTTACGCCGGCATCCGTGAAGTTGCGCGTCTGATAAACGTATAGATCACGCGCTGAGCGCAATCGGCCACGCCGATCGACAAACACCTCGCGGTTTGTTTCAAGGATGCGTTCGCGTTGCGCTGCGCCGCGACCGACGAACTCAATGGCGGGCGCCGTCGCATTATGTCGGGACTGTGCCGCGTTGATCAGCGACACCGCGTCAGCGGGGCCAAGGAAATGCGCGAGATACACTTCGCCATCGGTGACCGGCCGGCCAAGCGCGCCGCGCAGCGTCGCGACGTTCGCTTCGGTGAAGTGCGCGCCCATCAGCGCCGCCCATTGCGGGTTGCTACGCAGCGCCATGATGCGATCTCGCGTCGCGCCGTCATTGACCTTCAGCGTACCGCCACGCGACGTCGTGATCTGCTCAGCAAGATCGCCAGCGCCGTAGCGCGCGCCGTACTGGCGCATCATCGACAGCCAGGTTTGATCGATGAATTGAAAGTGCCCTGTTGCGCTGGATTTTGGGTTACGCGCGTCCGCGACGCCGCCGCTCTCGTGGCCCATGACGCGCCGCAGATACGTTGGCGATGCGCCAGTGACGCGCGCTGCGGCGTCAATCGGGTCTTCACTCACGACGCCGCCAGGGCCGATTGGATTTTGCGACGCTTCTGGCGCTCCTGGGAGCACCGGTAAGCGATCGACGCCTACCGGTGCGCGCCCCACGCGCCCCTCAGCCTGAGGCGGGTCGCTTGCCTCTGGCTCAGCTCGATACAGTCCGCGCACCGCGCCTTCGGTGATGCCGCCAGGGCCAATCGGCCCGCGATAGCGCGATGCAGCGGCCTCCATTTGCTGCTCTTCAAGAGCTTGCGCGCGGACGCCCGCGTTGCCGTCACGCAACCGCTCTTCAGTCGGGCGCATCTGCCGTGCGCGCGTCGGCGCTGCCTCTTCGGCGGCTTGATTGGCGCGCTCACGCGCATTTTCGATGGCTTGCGACTGACGACGATTGCGGTCGCGCGCGCGCTCTTCTGCATTGACCGCCGCGCCGACGCCGCGTCCCGTCGTGCGGTCTCGTGGCGCGATGGCGTCACGGATGAAGCCGATCAGGTCGGTCATGCAGTTCCTCCGCGCCGACCGCTGGAGTCGACATACCCCTGCTTTTGAGTCCGCGCATCGGCCTGCGCAAACGCATTCGGATGAAATTCACGGTGGCGGGATGGCCTATAATTCTGAACGCATTTCCGCCGCGCCCTGCATGCGTTCCCGCCGCATTCACGGC
This sequence comes from alpha proteobacterium U9-1i, assembly GCA_000974665.1. Taxonomy (NCBI): domain Bacteria; kingdom Pseudomonadati; phylum Pseudomonadota; class Alphaproteobacteria; species alpha proteobacterium U9-1i. The sequence goes on from BBSY01000003.1 coordinate 371,058, forward strand.
ACCGACCCGATGCTTGACGCGCCCGGCCAAGCCAGGACGCGCACAGCCCCGGAGACGAAGAATGCAGAACACAACCCGAAACGACACCGCGTCGCGCGAGCTTTGGCCCGTGTCTGACTTTTGCGCGGCGCACGGCGTCAGCAAGACCACCGTCTATGAACTCATAGTCGCCGGCAAACTTACTGCGGTGAAGATCGGGCGGCGTAGCCTGATCACTGAGGAGTCGCGGCGCGCATGGCGTGAGACGCTTCCGCGGCTCAATGCGCCTACCGAACCGGCGCAGCACGCATGACCGCACACAACGAACCGCCGGCCTGCAGTGGCTCGGCGGTTCGCGGCGCGTGAGCGCCATCTGTCCTTGGATCAAGCAGCAGCAGGACGAGCCACGATTATGAGCATTTGCACGAGTGAGCAAGCGTACAAAGCGAGCGTCGTCGACCTAGGTAGTATTCAGATCGAGCGCGCGATGCGCGCCGATCTGGAAGCGGTGTGGGATGCCGAGCCCTCTGAAGAGCGAGGTGGACGTCAGACGGTCTGGCGGACGATGCGGGCACTCACGCTCCACGAGCAAGTGGCATTCAACGCATACGGCCCCCGCTTTGCCATCGTCGTGGTTGCTGACGTTTCGGAGAGTTCAGGGGGCACCGCGCGATGGTTGATGCGGCGATCCACCGCTGATCCGACTTTGCCGTCAAGCCCGGCCGAGATCGCGGTTGAGATAGCGGTGGCTCAGCGCTTGTTCTCGATCTGCCGCGGCGAGCTTCGCGGATGACCAACGTCCACGAACTCCCTTGTCAGCCTGACGGCGAGACGATGCTCGAACACTTGCGGGCCGTGTTTTCGCGCGCACAGGGCGTGAGTGACGGCCTCATTGAGATTTCATGGACCGATGCGCGTGCGCCTCACAAGCTGAACGCGGGCGAGCTATTTCCGCTGAATGATCTGGAGCGCGCGGCGGCGCACGCGGAGCGGCTCAACGCCGATCCTAACCGTAACGTCTATTTGAGCGCGGGCCTCAGAAGGGCAGGGACCTACCTGCATTCGCGCGGCGAAGACGTCGATATCGACGAGGTGACGGCGTGCTGGGCGGATTTCGACAATCAAGGCGCGCTCGCCACCGCTTTGCAGGTCACGGAAGCGCTCGATCTCGCGCCGAACCTTGTGACGTTCACCGGTCGCGAGCCGCACTTGCGCGGCCAGATGTGGTGGATACTCGACGCGCCAAGCAAAGAGTTGGCGACGCATCGCCTGGTGCAGCGCTCGCTTGCGGCGAAGCTTGGCGGCGACACCACGGTCATCAATCCAAGCCGCGTTATGCGTTTGATCGGGTCCGTGGCTTGGCCGCTGAAAGCGGGCCGCGTGCTCGAAATGACGGGCGTCCTCGCTGAAGAGGCGGTGCGCGTCGCGCCCTACAAGCTTGAAGAGATCGTCGCGGCGCTCACTGCCGCAGAGGCGATGATCTCCGCCGACGCGCCGCTCTTCCGCGCCAGCGCAAAGCCGTCAGCGACCGTACTTGATTTCAACGGCGCTGAACCGGTTCACGATCTCGACAGCCTGATCGCGCGCGCTGCCGAGCCGTCGCAGTGGCATCGCCACGCACTGCTAGCGGTGGCGCACCTCTTAGGGCGCGGCACGCCGCCTGACGTTGTCGTCGACATGCTCACGACGCGCTTGCAGCAGCCGGGCTACACCTACCCAGCGACACGGCAAGAGATCGTCGTGATGACGGAGGGCGGCATTCGCCGGGGCCTCTATCGCGAGCGGGCGGTTGAAGCGGTCGAACCAGAAACGCCAAAAGAAAGTCCGTTCAAAACATTGCGCCAACTCTTGGAGATGCCGCGCCCCGAATGGATGATTGCGGACTACCTTCCAGAGCGCAGCATGAGTGCATTGTTCGCGCCGCCTGGCGCGTTCAAAAGTTTCCTCGCCCTAGATATGGCGATGTGCGTCGCTTATGGGCTGCCGTGGCATGGCTTCGCGACGAAGCAGCGTCGCGCGTTGTACATCTGCGCTGAGGGGCAATACGACTTTGCGACGCGATTGCTTGTCTGGGCGCACTGCCGAGCCCACGACGTCGAGACCGACCAATTCTTTGTGCTGCCAGTCCCCGTCAATTTTTTGGACGCGGCGAAAGCAGATCTCTTGATTGAAGCCATCGGTGAGCATCTCGGCGGCGTAGGCTTGGTGGTCATCGACACGCTGGCGCGAAATTTCGGCCCGGGCGACGAGAACAGCACAAAGGACATGAACGCCTACGTGGCCAGTACTGCCAAACTGGTTGAGCGCGGCGCCCACGTCATGCACGTCCATCACACAGGCAAGGATGGCTCGAAAGGCGAGCGGGGCTCTAGCGCCTTCCTTGGCGCTCTTGACACGTCATTGATGCTGGAACGCGACGGGCACAGCGACGTCGCCACGCTTTTTGTAAAAAAGCAGAAGAGCGCACCGGAGGCGAAACCACTACGCCTGCGCTTCCCCGCAATGGAGGTCATCAACCCAACCACCGGCGAGGTCACTTCGTCACTTGTTCCGACCCTCACAGATGGGCCGGTCGTGTTGGTGCATCCGCCGCGCGCCGCGCCGTCTCGGCCGCCGTCTCTGAAGATGTTGCGGATCCAGCAAAGACTGCAGGAGGGACCAGCGTCGCTGAGCGAGTTGGCGGTGCACCTAAAGGCGAACCTCCAGAAAACGATTATCGCAATGATGAAAAGAGGTGCCGTGGTCACCAATCCGGACGGGTCGTATTGCGCCGTGGTGGTTAGTTCTCCTGAGAAAAATCAGGAGGATGACGAATGAAAACCACCATAACCACCACAAACCACCACGCCCAAACCACCACGGGCGAACCTGGCGTGGTGGGTAGGGTGGTCATCCACGGGGATGTGCCTGTAGGGCACACCCTAACCACCACGGCGCCACCACGCGACGCGACGGGCATCGCACCGCCAACGGCAAAAGCGCTGGAGATCGCCGCGAATGCGAGCGTTTGGCTTGGTGATCGCGGCTTCGTTGAGATCGGCGGGGTACCGCACAAACGGAAGAAGGACGGCCGCATCGTCGCGCTGAGTGTGTGGGAGGGAGCCTGCGCCGATTGCGGCGCGCTCTTCACGCAAAGCTTCCCCGTAAGTGCAGAATGTTTCGCGACCTATACAAAACACTTCAAGGCCCGATGTTCCGCTTGTGGTCGAACCTCACGCAACGGTCGACGAGCCGGAATGAGAAAAACGGCCAAGGATGCGGCAGCGAAGGCCGCCGCACGAGCCGAGCGCACTGTGGACGGCGTGGTGTTATCGATCGGCCAGCTGGAGGCCTTCAACGCTGTTCGTGCGGGGCACGCTTCCACGCTGTGCGCGATAGCACGACAGATTGGCAGCGATCGCAGCAACACACGCCGCACTCTGCGCAAACTCTTGGCGATCGGGGTACTATGCCTCGACGGTGGTCAGTTCCGAGCGGTGGTGTCTGGAAGTCCGTCCAAGTCACTAGGCGGCCACTGCTCGCGCGGGCGCGCGCATGGGTGGCTCGAAAGTACGCCGAACCGAGATGCTTCACGCGCCGCCCGTCGCCCGCTAGCGAAATGCCCCGCAAACGCTATTAGCGACTCACTGGCGGGCGTTCACGCGATAGCCGAGGGGAAGTCAGCTCTCGCTGAAACCCTGCTCAGGAGTTCGCTGAAGCCGGCAGCCGCCAACAGCTGCGGTCACGCTCAACGCTCGCAAACCGAAACGAAACACCAATCGCAGGTGCCCGGCTCATTCGCGACGGATCGTGTGCCGCCCGCTATCATCAGCGCTGCGCCGAATTCGCGTCGCATCGCGACCACTATCGGAGAAGCTTAGCATGTCATTTGTACCCCAGGCCGCCCAGGCGGTTGGATCCTTTGTTATGAGTGCGATGCCGTTTATCCAGACGGCCGCCACACTCGCCGCGACCGGCGTAGGCGTCTACAGCGCGGTGAAACAGGGTGAGCAAACTGAGCGCGCCGCGCACGTCGACGCCATTCAGCAGATCAACGCAGCCAAGGAAGAGCGCGCAATCGCGCACCTAGAGATCGCGCGCAAAAGCCGGGCAGATAGGGCGCTGCTCTCTGAGCAACGCACGTTGATGGCGAACTCTGGCTTCACTACCGACGACCCTACGAGTGCACATCTGCTGACTGAGACCGTTGGCGCGCAGACACTCGAAAAACTGCTTGTGAAAGCACAGGCCGAAAGCGGCGCAGCGCAAATGGAGTTCGCAGCGAGCAACATGCGCCGCGCTGGCGCGAACGCCGCGGCGGATGGAAGGACTCAAGGTGCGATCGCGCTTTTGAATGCCGCCCCATCGTGGCGTGATCGTTATGGTCCACCTACGAGAGCATCGACCGTGCCGCCAGTTCAGAAAAAGTTGTCCAATCCCTCTGTGCGAGCCGGTTGAGCAGCGGTCCGACGCGGGTGTCGCAATTAGGCTACCGTACCCGACACGGTTCCATTGTTCGTGACCGGAACGGTGTGGCCGTTCTTGCGCACAGCATAGCCCGCAACGCCACCCGCACCGCCAGGGCCAGGCGAGGCGCTGGCGCCGTTGAGCCCGGCTGCACCAGGCCCTCCACCAGGGGCCCCTTGTCCGGAACCGCTTCCTCCTGCACCACCGGCCCCGCCACTAGTCACGGTCCCAGCACTGCCATTTGCGCCAGGCGATTGAGTCGACGCACCGCCAGGGCCGAGAGCGAATCCGCCGCCGCCACCGCCACCGCCCCAGATTGTGCCGCCAACTCTTCTTGCGCCACCGCCACCGCCACCGCCGCCACCACCTTGCACTGCACCGCCGCTATCGATGGTGATCGTGATTGGCGTCTGGCAATAGATTGCATCTCCGCCAAGGCCGCCCGCGCCACCAGCCATACCAGGATTGGCTGGACCACCCGAGCCACCGCGTCCGCCACCGCCAGCGATCTTGCCACCGTTCTTGACCGTCAGATTGAGCGTGATCGAGTAGCTGGACGTTGGCCACGTTCCGGTGTCAACGGCGATCCCGCCGTTTGGCGCTCCCGCTGCGCCAGCAATGGTCACCCCGTTACCGACCTCGAAGGTCACGGTCGCGTTCATGGCGCCGTTGTAGCCGGCACTGTTGGCAAGCGTGCGCAGGTTGACGGGACCTGACCCAGTAACCTGTATCGTTGCATTGAATACGGGCGTGACCGTTATAGTCGCTTGTGCAGTCGATTGGCCGGCGGGACCCGTGGCCGTGAGCGTGTAGGTCGTTGTCGACGCAGGAGACACGGATATCGATCCACCTGAGGCGGGCGACACTCCACCGACGCCGTTGTCGATCGACGCACTGGTCGCGTTTGTGGTCGCCCACGTCAGTGTTGAAGATGCGCCCTGCAGGATTGTTGTCGGGCTCGCTGAGAACGATGTAATCGACGGCGCCCCGCTGACCCGCACCACTTGAGTCCGATTGCCAGCGGCATCGTATGTGTACTCAACGACTTGTCCGCCGTTGAACGTAACTTTCACAAGGCGCCCGAGTGCGTCGTATTGATAAGCCGTCGTTTCAGCATTTGCAGGGCGGCCCAGTAACGCCGCCAAGACGGTGCCGACAGCAAGCTGAGACAACGCAATACGACGGCTGACGCGCATTTTGTCCCCGCAAAAGCACTCGCACTCACGGGTGCAATTGTTGTTTTATCAATCGCTAGTTGACATATCCGTCTCGCTCCCTACTCCTTCTGTCAAGCGAAAACGGAGACGATCATGGCCACGCTCTTGAAGCGCGTGTTTCGATTGGCCAGCGGCGTCTTCAACCGAACAAAGATGATAGCGCTCGCTGTGGCGATGTCGTTTTTTTCAATCGCTCACGCGCAAGCGCCACCAGTGTTCCGCACGATCGACGACAACGGCGTCGATCTGGCTCGCGGTACATTCAACATCGCGACCACTGATGTATCGATTGGTGATGAGGGCGCGGGTGGTTTGGCCTTCGTCCGCTCGAATATCAGCGGCATTGGTTGGCGCCACAACTTCCAGGGCGAAATCCGGAGCACGAACGGAACGGCTTATTCCGTAGCAATTGGGGATGCCGCCGAGACGTTTACGCTGAGTGCGGGCGTATACACTTCTGATCAAATGCAGGGTGCAACGCTGACCTTGGCGTCTGGCGTCTACACCTATACGTCGTCTACCGGGACCGTTGCGGAGTTCGCAGCCGCGCTCAATGACGGCTCTTACGACGCCCAACTTTATGCACGCGTGTCCACGTTGACTGAGCCCGGTGGGGCGCGACAGACTTTTCACTACAATTCAACGTCCTACACCGGGCAGACACTGCATCGCCTCCAGTCGGTAACAAACAATCTCGGTTATCAACTCCACTTCCAGTTTCTCTCGGACACCACACCGACAGATTCAACGACGGTTGAAACATGGCGCACAATTGACCGCGTTGATGCGATCAACAACGCCGTCGAATATTGTTCGCCTACAGCAAATGCCTGCACGCTCAGCGGAACCTGGCCGTTTGCGCTCTACAGTTTCAGCGGACAGTACAACATCGTCGAAGATTCCCTCGGCAACCAGACGCGATACGATTGCCAGACGTCCGGGTCGTATCGCTGTCAGACCATGGTGGCGATCCGCAGGCCGTCGAGCGGCTCCACCAACCACGTCACGATCGTCTATTCGAGCGGGACCGTCACAGCTGTCCGCCACCAGACCGGTACAAGCACTTACGACCAATGGGGGTACGCGAAAACGGGCAGCACCATCGTCGTCACTGATCCGCTCTCGTACACCAGAACCGTGGTCAGCAACGGCGCAGGCCGCATCACGAGCGATACCGACGCGCTGACCCGCACCACAAGCTACACTTACGATAGCGCCAACCGCTTGACGCGGATGACCGCGCCTGAGGGCAATTATGTCAATTACACCTACGACGGGCGTGGCAACGTCACGCAGACCGATGTCGTGCCGAAATCGGGCTCAGGGCTGTCTACGATCACGACAACTGCGAGCTATTCCGGAAGCTGCCCAAACCCGGTCGTGTGCAACCAGCCCAACTCAACGACCGACGCGCGCGGCTTCACCACCGACTACACCTATGATTCGACGCACGGCGGTGTGTTGACCGTCACCGCACCGGACCCCGACGGCGGCGGTTCATTGGTTCGTCCCCAAACGCGCTTCGCCTACGACGACCTTTATGCCTACTTCAAGAATAGTGGCGGTTCGATCGTCGCGGCTGCGACGCCAGTCTGGCGTCTGATCGAAGTCTCGGCGTGCGCCACAACGTCGTCGTGCGACGCTGGTGCGGATGAAACGCTTACAACGATCGGCTATGGCCCGACCGGGGCTGCAAACAACCTTTTGCCTGTTGCCATCACCTCGTCGTCAGGCACTGGATCAGTTAGCTCGATGAGCGCGATCACCTATGACAGCGTCGGCAACGAGACAGAGGTGGATGGGCCTCTTGCAGGCACGGCAGATACCAGCCGCACCTATTATGACCGCAACCGTCGCGTTACAGCCAATGTCGGGCCAGACCCGGATGGTGGTGGCACCTTGCGCTATCGCGCCGCGCGGTTGACGTACAACGCCGACAGCCAGGTCACCACAACCGAGCTTGGTTCGATTGCCAGCGGTGATCTCAGCACGGCGCCGGGGAGCTGGACGACTTTCCAGGCGCTGCAAAAGGACACCACCGCCTACAATTTTCGTGGCCAGGCTGTTTTGAGCGCAGCCGAGGGGCGCCTGGCCCACACAGACAGCTGGTCAACCAGCAGCGTCGCGCAGCAGAGCTATTACGCCAACGGCTTGCCGGAATGTTCGACACTGCGCATGAACAGCGCTGACTTTGGCGGCGGCACTGCGGCGTGCGCGCAAGGCACAGGCGGCGGTGACCGGATTACGCGCGCGACCTACACCAATGCCGATCAGCCCTCCACGCTCACGACCGGCTACAACACAGGTTCGGCGATCACCGAACAGACGTTGACCTATTCCAACAACGGCCAAGTCGTCACCATCGCCGATGGCAATGGCAACCTCACGACGAACGTCTATGACGGTTTCGACCGTTTGTCGCGCGTGCGCCAGCCCAACCCCACTACAAGCGGGTCGAGCACCACCGACTACGAGGAATACACCTACGGCGCCAGCACCACTGCCGGTTTGCTGACCCAGGTGCGCCGCCGCGATGGCGCCACCATCGCCATGAGCTACGACAATCTGAGTCGCGTCATCACCACGACACCTTCAGCCAACGGCCCGACCACAACGACGACCTACGACAATTTTGGCCGCACGCTGACGGTCGCTGCGTCGAGCCGCACGCTCACCTACGCGTATGATCAGCTCTCGCGCCTGCTGAGCGAAACCCATTCGGTTTTGGGTGCGTTGAGCTACCAATATGATGCCGCTGGTCGTCGCACGCGGCTGACATGGCCGGACAGTTTTTACCTCGCTTATGATTACGACACGTCCGGCGCCGTCATCGCAATTCGAGAGAACGGCGCATCGTCTGGAGTGGGCGTGCTGGCGACTTATACGTATGACAATCTTGCCCGACGAACTTTGCTGACGCGCGGCAACGGCACGACGGAGAGTTATACCTACGACACCGAGAGACGGCCTGCGTCCATTGTGAACAACTTGGCCACGGCCACCTACGATCAGACGCTCAGCTTCAGCTACAACGAAGCCAGCGAAATTCTTACGCGCGCTAACGACAACACGAACTATCAATGGACGCCGCTGTCGGCAGCGACGACCAACTATACCGACAACAACCTCAACCAATACACCGCCGTCGGCGCGGCCAGCCCGACTTACGACGCGCGCGGCAATCTCACCTTTGACGGCACACGCTCGTACACTTATGACATCTACAATCGCGTGATTAGCGGTCCAGCGAGTGCGACGCTGTCGTATGATCCGGGCGGGCGCTTGTACGAGTACGTCGCCAATCCCGGCGGCGGTGCGGTGACGACGCGCTTTCTCTATGACGGCGCGTCGCTCATCGCTGAGTACAACACCAGCGGAAATGTGGTCTACCGCTACGCGCACGGACCCGGCATGGACGAGCCGCTGATCTGGTACGTGGGCTCCGGCACAAGCGACCGCCGGTGGCTGGTGGCCGACGAACGCGGCAGCATCACCGCCACCACCAATGATTCCGGCGCGGTGCTCGATCTGTACACCTATGACGAATACGGCCTGCCCAACAAATGGACCGGCGGACGCTTCCGCTACACCGGCCAGGTCATGCTCGGCGAAGTCCAGCTCTATTATTACAAAGCCCGCGCCTACGATCCGCGCCTAGGACGCTTCCTGCAAACTGATCCGATCGGGTTTGAGGGCGGCATGAATTTGTACGCCTATGTCGGCAACAATCCGGTGAATGCGGTTGATCCGTGGGGCCTTCAAGCCAACGACACCGGCGGAATTGAAGTTCGAGGATATCGTTGCCCGTTGGGTTCGATTTGCGGATCGAGCGGCGTCGGAAACGCGATCAACGACGCTGGCTCGACGGTGCGGGGTCCTACTCCGCGCGGTCGAGGCGACGGCGAAGGTGGGGCAAACCCGGTTCGCGTTTGCTCTGATCGGCCAGGCTCAAGAATCCAAGACTGCCAGGACGTCTCGATAGGCTACGTGGATTTGATGGGAAACTACTATCCCGGCACTGGACCGGTGCCAGGAAACGACTTCAATCCGGTCGAGCACCCCGTGATTACCGCTGCGATGATGGGCGGCACAGTCGCTCTAGTCGGTTGCGTTGCTGGAGGGTGTGAAGCGATTGCCGTTGTTGCGTTTCGAAACCTTGTGGGTTCCACTCCTACCGCCGCCATGAGGCGCGCGGCGGAGCGCCAGCTTTCTCAACATGGGAGGCGTTCGGTGGAAAGGTCGCTAAGGACGATCGAAAGGCGAATCCGTGAGCATGAAAGAGCCCTTCGTCAGTACGAGCGGGACGGTGGGTATACATCGTCAGTGGCGCGGGAGCTCCGTGCGTGGCGACGCGAACGGAATGCTTTGCGGGATGTATTGGGAGGCGGCCAATGACGCTTTTTGCTGACGCGGGTTTAGAGCTTTTGCGTCGGAGGCTGCTAGAGTCGAGCATGGTTGGACGTTTTGACACCCCAACGGAAAAGCAAGCCGATTCGATGGCCCATGCATTAGCTGATTTAGAGACATCATTTAGGACTTGTCTTGACCGCGTGTTTCCAAAACTAGTCGGCGACGCGAAACTAAGCGACGAAGAGCTGGCGGACATCTTGAATGATTTGGGCGAGGAACTGCGGCATATTCAATACCACATCGGAGACTTGCGGTACTTTGACTATCTGCGGTGAGTTCCGCCAAGCGGGCAATCCCCAGGATGCTGTTGCCAGTGCAAACTGAGCTGCTGCCGGTTTCACGGACACCGAGTTTAGGTGTTTTAGTGAGATCGGAGAGTGATGATGGGACAGCGCAAGGCATATACGCGTGAGTTCAAGCTTGAGGCGGTGAAGCTGATCCGAGACCGGGGCGTGTCGTTCGCCCAGGCGTCGCGCGATCTGAGCGTCCACCCCAACGTCCTTAGCAAATGGGTGGCCGACTTCGAAGTCGATCCGGGCCAGGCGTTTCCGGGTCAGGGTCAGATGAAGCCCGAGCAACAAGAGATCGAGCGGCTGCGCCGCGAAGTGACCAAGCTCAAGGCCGAGCGCGACATTCTAAAAAAAGCCGCGGCCTACTTCGCGAAGGACCAAGCGTGATGTTTGGTTTCATAGCGAAGCACCGAGGGATTTGGCCGGTGAGTTGGATGTGCGACGCGCTCGGTGTGTCGCGAAGCGGCTTCTTCGCCTGGCTGACGCGCGCACCCAGCGCCCGCGCCAAGAGCGACGAGACGATCGCCGTTAGCGTCCGTCAAAGTTTTCTCCAAAGCGATCGCACCTATGGCGCGCGCCGAGTTTGGCGTGATGTTCTCGAAGAAGGCGTAAAGTGCGGTCTGCACCGCATCGAGCGTTTGATGTGTATTCACGCCTTGAAAGCCCGCCCGCGCCGCCGACGGCTTCCGCCTGACACGGGAGAGCGGATCTCAGGCGCCATCGCGCCAAACATTCTCGATCGCCGCTTCCAGGCGGCCGCACCCAATCAAAAATGGGCGGCGGACTTCACTTACATTTGGACGGCGGAAGGTTGGCTCTACGCGGAACTGGATTTTATGGAGCGTAGGGCGGCTCGTTAGCGTTCTACTTCTCTATCCCGAGCGTTTCGGCGACTATCGGTGGCGGGGTTCAGCGCGAGGTTCCGGCGCATATGCCTGGGACGGGAAGAAGTTTAGCGCACGAGCCTTGGTCGGGATACGCTGCCCGCCAAGGCTCGTTTGAACGACTAGCCATCAAGCGCTGCGAGTTTTGCGTTCGTCGTCGAGCTTTACGACTTCGCCACCGGAAGCCGCGTCGCATGCGTCGGCCCACAGCTGCATCAGCGTTGCGCGCTTCGCGAACAAATCGCCTCGCGCATATGCCTGTTCGGTTCGGTCACCTTGAATGTGCGCAAGCGCCATTTCGCAGACCTCGCGCGGCACAGATGTGCATTCACCGGCCCAAGTTCGGAAGGTGCTGCGAAAGCCGTGCACCGTGACCTCGGTTCGCTCCATGCGCTCCAAGACCTTCAGCATCGTCATGCCCGAGAGCGGCCGGCGCTTGGTCCCTTGGCCGGGGAAAACATATTTGCCGTGCGGGTCCGCCTTTCGAAGCAGCGTCAGCATTGCCACGGCTTGCCGCGACAGCGGGATGCGGTGGCTCCGCTTCATCTTCATGCGTTCGCCCGGGATCTCCCACACTGCTGTCGATAGATCGACCTCAGACCACATCGCACCGAGCGTCTCCGTGGTGCGGGTGGCGCAAAGGATCGTCAGTTCGAGGGCGCGCGCGCCGAGACCATTGACCGCGCGCAGCTTCGGCATGAAGTCAGCGATCTGCTCGTACGGCAGCGCGGGACGATGCGTCACCTGGCGGGCGCTCTTTCCCATCATGTGTTGAACGCGCGCCAGTGCGGCGGGGTTGTCGCCATGCCGATAGCCGTGGGCGCTGGCATATTCGAGCACGGCCTCGATGCGTTGCCGGACGCGCCGCGCGGTTTCGGGCTTCTCGCGCCAGATTGGCGTGAGAACGGCCTTGATGTAGGCGACGCCTTGCCGGGTCGTATCCAAGTGGGAGACCGGAAGGCCGCCAATTTTCGAGAAGGCGTAGTCGTCGAGCGTCGAGAGCCAAATCTTTGCGTGTTTTTTCGACGTCCAGTCGGCGCGCTTCGCCTCCAGAAACTCAAGCGCAGCCTCTTTGAACGTGCGCGACTGGGCTGCCTCCATGGCCTGCGTGATTTTCTCGACTTTGCGCTTGTCGATCGGGTCGACACCGGCTCTCAGCAGTTTGCGGGCTTCGTCGGCCGCGTCGCGCGCCTGTTTCAGGCTGACCGCCTCGAAGCTGCCGAGACCCATCCAGCGTCGCTTGTTCGAGTTCGGCGCCGTGTACCGGAAGAGCCACCGACGCAGCGTCGACGCGTCGTCGCCACCGCTCTCGACGATCTCACAATAGAGCCCCTGGCCATCGTGCAGCTTTGCGGGTGGTTTGGTCGCCTTAATGGCCGCGACCGTGAGTAGTTCCTTACCGCGAGCCAACGTTCCACCTACCTTTCCTTATACCATTGTGACGGCGCTCGCCCCATGACGCCAGCAGACGCAGCCGGAAGCTCACAAGCTAAATGCCACACAAATAGGACGGAAGTTGCTTAGCTCCGCAATCCGCTGGCTGTCGTCAGCGGAAATGCTTTGGGCAGCTACCCGGGGAGCCATTTTTTTCGCTTAAGTATCGGTAATCTCTACGGTTAGTTGCGCCACCGGCGCACTGCGCATGGCGCACGGAGCTTGCAGCGAGGTCTAAGGCGCGTTCTCCTCAGCAGGCGCGGCGCCGCCAAATTTGTTGGCGGCGCCGTCTACATTTGAGTGAACTAAGCGGTTCTAAGTTCCGAGCCCTCATCAAACTCGATCAGAAGATTGTTCAGGCCTACGCCGTATTCGGCGAGCACGGCCGCGAGGCCATCTAGACTAGAGCCGGTTGAATGCGCCGAGCCACGTACGCGGAACTCGTAAAATCCGGCGGCGGCGTTCATTGCGCTGACAATGGTGGCAGCACCGTAGTGATGATTTCCGCGGTCTATAATGTTTCCGCCAGAAATTGCGTTCGGTGCGGTTGTCCAAGAAGCCGCCGCCAAGTTGGCGAACGTCGCGGCGTGACGGTACTCGATCAGAAATCCGAAGCCGACCACGTCCATGTAGCTTGTGAATTCACCGCGATGTGTGACGTTCACCTGAAAAAAGAGCCTCGCAACGGCCGGATCGTTGAGCCGGGCGGTGACGTGGAAGTGCGGAATTTCAGAGAGATCCCACGTCAGCGGAAACACCTCATCACACGATCGCCGAATAACCAGCCTCTCACCGGTCGGTGCGGTAGGTTCGACCGATTCAAACAGGCGAACCTCGGTCGCAATGGCCCATACACCGGTCGAAATCACCGCCCAGACGTATCGATACTGGGTGACAACGTCGGTCGAAAGGATGGTTCGCGTGGTCTGCGCATTGACGTCGCCGAAAGGGCCCGCGACGCCCAGCAAAACGCCGTCAGCAGCACCTGACGGCGCCGCGCCGTTTTTGCCGTAGAGGCTTAGTGTGATGTCCGTCGTGGCGCCCGATGCGTCGAAACCGTTTGTCGCCGATACGAGTTCTGCCTTGGAAATTCTCTTTGGTGAGCCGCCGAAGTCTATGCCGGCGTAGCCCGTGGTAGCCTCGGCATACCCGTTAGTTGAGGTAGACCCGTCAAAAACGGCGCTGAGACCGCCCCCCGAGGTCATGTCGCCGATGCGGCTGAAACCAGAAACGTCGATTGTCATGGCGTTGCATCACTTTCTGCAGTCGCCTCAGTGGATGAGGCCCCGCGAGTGTGCAGGCGCGCCGGGTCGGTCGGATTGTTTGTGGTTCTTTGAGAAAAACTCCCCTTAAGTCAGCTGGATATGTTCGCTAGCCAGGGGGATTCTACGGCATTTCCGACGGGCCTGCGCTGTCAGCGCCGCTTGCCATTGTGGGCGACGCGTCGGAAGCGGTGCGGCCAATGTTTAAGCCGCTGCCGCCTGAGGTCGAGCGCGCCCGGGTGATTGCCGCGGGCGTGTTGCTGGTGACCACTATTATCGCGGCGTTCCTGATTGTGACACGCCCGAAGCCGCCGGAGGCTTTGCGGACGGATCGGCTAACGGAGTTTGCCGGCAACGTCGGCGAGTGCCGGCGGGCGTTGGCGCAGGCGGGATTCGAGGCGCCGAGGGCTGAGGATGTGAGCGAGGGCGCGCGATGTGGCTATCGCAATGCGGTGACGTTGAGCGCTTCGCCGATCGGGTTTTCCGAGGCGCCAACCACCAATTGCGCTTTGGCGGCGGCTTTGGTGCTGTGGCAGCGCGACGTGGTGGCCCCAGCGGCGGAGCGGCATTTGGGTCAGGCGGTGGCGCGGATCGAGATGGGCGGGCCGGCCTATGCGTGCCGGCCGGTGGCCGGGCGGCGCGATGGGCGAATGAGCGAGCACGCCCGCGCCAACGCCATCGACATTTCCGGGTTCACCTTGGCCGACGGGCGGGTGCTGGCGGTGCGCGGTGGCTGGCGGGGCGCGGCGGGCGAGCGGCGCTTCTTGAGGGCGGTGCGCGATGGGGCCTGCGAGCGATTCCGGACGGTGCTTTCGCCCGACTATAACCGCGCCCACGCCGACCATCTCCATCTGGACATGGGCGGGTACGCGCTGTGTCGTTAGGGCGGCTTGCCCGACGGGCCAAACTTCGCCATTCCGGAGCCGCTTGAACGAGGGTCTCATGGATTTCGCGCACGCGCGGCATTTGATGGTGGAAAGCCAGGTCCGTCCCAACGACGTGACGGACCTCCGCATCCTGGGCGCGATGCGGACGCTGCCGCGCGAGCGCTTCGCGCCGGCGCATATGCGCTCGCTGGCCTATGCCGACCTTGAGTTGGAGGCCGCACCTGGCCGCAAGCTCATGCGGCCGCGCGATCTGGCGAAAATGGTGCAGTCCTTGGCGCCGGCGCCGAGCGAGCGGGCGTTGGAGGTTGCGGGCGTCACGGGCTATGGCGCGGCCGTGCTGGCCGCGTGCTGCGCGCAGGTGTTCAGCCAAGATCCCGACGCCAACATTTCCTTCGCGGCGCGCGCGGCGCTCGAATCGTCTGGCGTCACCAACGTGAAAACCGTGTCGACAGCCGCCGCCGATGGCTGGGCCGATGATGGGCCGTATGATGTGATTATGCTCAACGGCAGCGCTGAAATCGTGCCGGAGGCTTGGCTCACGCAATTGGCGCCAGGCGGGCGGCTTGGTGTGATCGTGCGCGAAGGCGCCGTGGGGCGTGCGCGAATCTATACGCGCGCGGGCTCGTCAGTTGCGTATCGCGTGGCGTTCGATGCCGCGCCGCCGATTGCGCCGGGACTCGAGGCAAGGCCAGCGTTCCGCTTCTAACGGTGCATGCCCGCGTTGCGTGCGCGGAACAACGCAGCGATTAACGTTCCCTTATTTTCTAGCCAACAGCATGCTCGCAAGAGACGCGGAAGCGATTCTACCTTTCGTGCGCAACGTTTGTTGCGTTGGTGGACGCAGATCGCGGCGAAACGTAGATTCCGAGTCGAACGACTCACACTGAACGCGGGGTTCGAGATGGCGCTCCCAGAAACGCAGGCCGAGCCTTCCATGGAAGAGATTCTGGCGTCGATCCGCCGGATCATCTCCGAGGAAGAACAGGAGCCGACGGCAAGCGAGCCGGTGCTCGATCTGACGCAGCACGCGAGTGAAGAGAGCGTGCAAACCGCCGACGACGATCTTGTGTTTGAAGCGGTGGAAGAAGCGATCGCCCCGGCCCCGGCCGCGCCGCAATATGTCGAGGAGAGTCCCGTGCCTGCAGCCGCCCCTGTCCGCGCTCAGGCGCCTGTCGCGGCGCCGGCGATTACGGACACCATCATTTCCTCACCGACCGCCAGCGCGGCGGCGGGCTCGCTTTCGCGTCTCGCGGGAACGTTGCGCATTTCCGATACGGCCGGCCAGACCGTTGAAGGCGTGGTGCGCGAGATGCTGAAGCCGATGCTGAAGGAGTGGCTCGAAATAAACCTGCCGGCGATCGTGGAAGCACGGGTCGAGGCGGAATTGGAGCGGATCGCGCGCATGGCGCGCTGATCGCCCAACGAACGAACAAGCAAGGAGGCGCCCCGGCTTCGGCCGGGGCGCTTTCTTTTTGGGCATGTCATCCCGGCCGACCGAAGGGAGAGCCGGGACCCAGGGATCATAGGGGCTCGTCGTTTGCCCCTGGGTCCCGGATCACGCTCCGCGTGTCCGGGATGACGCAACTGAGGCGCCTCGCGTTCCGCCCTTTCGGCCTGCTATAGCCAGCCCGATGATCGAGACCACCTTCAACCCGAAAGCCGTCGAGCCCGTCTGGAGCGAGGCGTGGGAAAAGTCCGGCGCGTTCCAGCCGCGCAAGGACGCGAACGCCGAGCCGTTCTGCATCGTGATCCCGCCGCCGAACGTGACTGGCTCGCTGCATATTGGCCACGCGCTCAACAACACGCTGCAGGACGTGCTGGCGCGGTTCGAGCGGCTGCGCGGCAAGAGCGTGCTGTGGCAGCCGGGCATGGATCACGCCGGCATCGCCACGCAAATGGTGGTGGAGCGTCAGCTCGCCGAAGCCGGCGGCAATGAAAGCCGGCGCTCGCTTGGGCGCGAGGAATTCATCAAGCGCGTCTGGTCGTGGAAGGAAACCTCCGGCAGCCGCATCTTCGAGCAGCTTCGCCGCCTGGGCGCGTCAGCCGATTGGTCGCGCGAGCGCTTCACGATGGACGAAGGCTTGTCAGCCGCGGTGTTGAAAGTGTTCGTGCAGCTCCACAAGGAAGGGCTGATCTACAAAGATAAGCGCCTCGTGAATTGGGATCCGCATTTCGAGACGGCGATTTCCGATCTCGAGGTCGAGAACCGCGATGTCGCAGGCCATTTCTGGCATTTCAAATATCCGCTTGAGAAGGGCGAGACGTATCAGTTTCCGATCGCGCACGACGAAGCCGGCAATCCCACCGAATGGGAAACGCGGAATTACATCGCGATCGCGACGACGCGGCCGGAGACGATGCTGGGCGACGGCGCGGTGGCGGTGCATCCTAGCGATACGCGTTACGCGCCAATCGTCGGCAAGAAGGTGCTGCTGCCTTTGGCGGATCGCTACATTCCGATCATCACCGATGAATATCCCGATCCAGCGTTTGGCTCAGGTGCGGTGAAGATCACGGGTGCGCATGATTTCAACGATTACAAGGTCGCGCGAGCTCACAACATTCCGCTCTACATTCTGATGGACACTAAAGGCCGCATGGCCGATGCGGAGCACGTTCCGGCGAAGTATCGCGGGCTCGATCGGTTTGAAGCGCGCAAGCAGGTTGTGGCCGACATCGACGCGATCGGCTTGCTCGATCGCGTCGAGGACAAGAAGATTTCGCAGCCGTTCGGCGATCGCTCGAATGTCGTGATCGAGCCGATGCTGACGGACCAATGGTACGTCAACGCCGGTGAGCTGGCGAAGAGCGCCATTGCGGCGGTGGAAACCGGCAAGACCAAGTTCACGCCGGAAGCGTGGACGAAGACCTACTTCCAATGGATGCGCAACATCGAACCGTGGTGCATCTCGCGCCAGCTTTGGTGGGGCCATCGCATTCCGGCGTGGTACGGGCCGGACGGGCATACTTTCGTCGAGGAAAGCGAAGCCGCAGCGAAAACGACGGCGCGTAAGCATTACGGCAAGGACGTCGCGCTTCGTCAGGACGAAGACGTGCTCGACACGTGGTTCTCGTCCGGCCTGTGGCCGTTCTCGACGCTGGGCTGGCCGCAGAAGACGCCGGAGCTGAAGCGCTTCTACCCCACCTCCATTCTCGTCACCGCGCACGACATCATCTTCTTCTGGGTGGCGCGGATGATGATGCTGGGGCTGCACTTCATGAAGGATGTGCCGTTTCACGAGGTCTACATTCACGCTTTGGTGCGCGATGCGTCCGGCGCGAAAATGTCCAAGTCCAAGGGCAACGTGCTCGATCCGCTCGATCTGGTGGACAAGTTTGGCGCCGATGCGTTGCGCTTCACATTGGCGGCGATGGCGGCGCAAGGGCGCGACATCAAGCTGAGCGAACAGCGCATCGAAGGCTATCGCAATTTCGGCACCAAGCTTTGGAACGCCGCGCGCTTCGCGCAGATGAACGAATGCGCGGTGTGGGATCAGTTCGATCCGCGCTCGCCGCAGCAGACGGTCAATCGCTGGATTGTTGGCGAGACGGCGAAGGCGCTGGCGGCGGTGACGAGCGAGCTTGAAGCGCGGCGCTTCAACGAAGCGGCGGGCGCGCTCTATAAGTTTGTCTGGAACGTCTATTGCGATTGGTATCTGGAATTCATCAAGCCGTTGCTCAACGGCGAGGATGAAGCCGCTAAAACCGAAACGCGGCGTACGGCGGCGTGGGTGCTCGATCAGATTTTGATCATGCTGCACCCGTTCATGCCGTTCATCACCGAAGAATTGTGGGCGCGGACTGGTGAGTATGGCCACAAACGCGAAGGGATGTTGATCAGCCACGACTGGCCGCACCTGCCGATGAACCTGGTGGATGCGGAGGCCGAGGCGGAGATCGACTGGATGGTGCGCCTCATCGAAGAGACGCGCTCTACCCGCTCGGAACTCAACGTGCCGGCAGGCGCGAAAATCCCGCTCTTGCTGATCGGCGCGGATCAGGCCGTCGAAACGCGGCTGGAGCGCTATCAGAATCTGATCGACCGCATGGCGCGGCTTGAGTATTCGACCAGCGCGGCGACGGCGCCCAAGGGCTCGGTGACGTTCGTGCTCGATGGCGCGACGGTGGCGCTGCCGCTTGAAGGGGTGGTCGATCTACCGGCAGAAGCGGCGCGGCTGAAGAAAGAAATCGCCAAGATCGAGGGCGAACTGAAGAAAATGGACGCGAAGCTCGGTAACGCCGATTTCGTGCGCAAAGCGCCGGAGGAGGTCGTTGAGGAGTTGCGCGAACGGCGCGAGAGCGAGGGCGCTTCGCTTACCAAGCTTTCGCACGCGCTGGCGCAGATCGGCGGCTGATGCATATTTTCGTCACCGGCGCGTCGGGCTTCGTGGGCGGAGCAGCGACCAAGGCGCTGGTAGCGAAGGGGCATCTCGTAAGCGCGATGTCGCGCTCGGCAAAATCCGACGCGACGATCACAGCACTCGGCGGCGCGCCGGTGCGGTGCGATCTGGAAGACGTGACGCCGGCGCATGTGGCGGGCGCGGATGTGGCGCTGCATTGCGCGGCGTTCGTGGAACAATGGGGCCCTCCGGACGCGTGGAAGCGTTTCAATGTTGACGGCACGGCGCGGATGCTGGCGGCGGCGCGCGAGGGCCATGCCAAGCGTTTCATTCATATCGGCACGGAAGCGGCGCTCTTCCACGGCCAACACTTGCGCGGCGTGGATGAGAGCTACCCGCTCGCGCCGAACTCGCCCTATCCTTACTCTGCGACCAAGGCGCAGGCCGAAATCATCGTGCGCGAAGCGAATGCGCCGAATTTTGAGACGATCGCGCTGCGTCCGCGTTTCATCTGGGGGCCGGGCGATACGACGTTGCTGCCGCTGATCGAGCACATGGCGAAGAGCGGCCAATGGGCCTGGGTCGGCGGCGGCGCCAATCGCACGTCAACGACGCACATCTTCAATCTGGTTCACGCGATTGAACTGGCGCTGACGCAGGGCCGTGGCGGCGAGGCGTATTTCATTCTCGATGACGGCGTGCGGACGATGAAGGAGATGATCTCCGGCATGGCCGCCGTGCGCGGGATTTCGTTGCCGGACAAGTCGCTGCCGGTGTGGCTGGCTGATGGCGTTGGCGCGACGTGCGAAACGCTGTGGCGGACGTTTTCGCTCAAGGGCGAGCCGCCGCTGACGCGGTTCTCGGCCATGATCATGTCGCGCGAGAGCGTGCTGAGCGACGCGAAGGCGCGCGCGGAGCTGGGCTACAGGCCAGTGATTTCGGTGGAGGACGGATGGGCGGCGTTGGCGAAGGCAGCGTGAGCGTCGAAACGGCGCCGCAGACACTCGATCTCGCCGCGCTCGATGATGCGATGTTCGACCGGCTGTACGCCGATCGCATCGGGCCGTGCTTTCGCGAGCATGAGGGCGCGCGCATCGCGGCGGTGGCGACGTTCAAGCAGCGTGGATTGATCGCGGCGGGCGGCGTGCTGGGTGTCGCAATCGTCGGTGGGCTTGTGTTCAGCGATGCGGGCGTCGGGTTGGTGATCGGCTTCATGGCCGCGATTGTCGCGGGAATTTGGGCGTATCAGCCGCTCGCGCAGGTCGGCGAGAAGGTGAAGCAGGCCTATTGTTCGGCGATCGCGGAATCCATGGGCGCCGTTTTCGTGATGGGCAGCTTCGGGCCGCCGGCGTTCGATCGGATCAAGGAGCTGCGGCTCGTGCCAGGATTTGCGCGGTCGAAGTTCGAGGATTGCTTCAAGGGAACATACAAGGAGTGCTCGTTCGATCTTTACGAGGCGCATCTCGAACAACGCACTACCGATTCAAAAGGGCGCACGCGCTATTCGACGGTGTTTCGCGGCCAGCTTGTGCGGATGCATTTCCCACGCAACTTTCTGGGCGTGACCATCGTGCGGCGCGACGCGGGCGTGTTCAACGCGTTCGGCGGCGGGGAAGGCTTGAAGAAGGTAGGGCTCGAGGATCCGAAGTTCGAGAAGGCGTTCGAGGTTTGGGGCAGCGATCAGGTGGAGGCGCGCTATCTGTTGCACCCGGTGTTGATGCAGCGCCTGCTCGATCTGGAAACGGTGCTGAAAGGCAAGCGTCTGCGTTGCGCATTCGAGGGCGGCGAGCTCTTGGTGGCGGTTGAAGGCGGGAACCTGTTCGAGCCGGGCGATCTGTTCAAGACATTCGACGATCCGGCGCGCGCGCGGCGCATCGTGGATGACATCGCCGGGGTTGTGCGGGTTATGGATCAAGTGCTCGGCGCGCAGGCGTTGCGTCGGTGAACGCCGATTGGCACGCTTGGGCGCCGATTGATCCCTCGGCGTTCTTTCCGTTTCTCATCGCCGTTGCGCTCATTGAACTGACGCCTGGCCCCAACATGGGCTATCTGGCCGCACTTTCAGCGGCGCAAGGACGTGTGGCCGGTTTCCGCGCCGTGCTGGGCGTGACGCTCGGCTTGGCGGCGTACATGCTGCTGGCGGTGTTTGGGGTTGCGGAGCTCATCGCCACTGCGCCGCTTGTGTACGGGGCTCTGCGTTGGTCGGGCGTTTTGTTCTTGCTCTACCTTGCGCTGGAAGCTTGGCGAGGCGCTGGCGAGACATCGCCGGGACACGCGCGCCCCGCGGACGACGCGCCGTTCTGGCGTGGCCTGATCGCCAATCTCCTAAACCCGAAAGCGGCGGTCTTTTACGTGACCTTGTTGCCCGGCTTTATTGCCGAGGATCACGCGCCATTTTGGGTGCAGGCGTTGGTGTTGGGGTGCGTGCATCTGATCGTGAGTTTCCTCGTCCATACGACGATCGTGCTGGGTGCGGCGCGCCTTGGCGCGGTCGCGGCGGCGCCCGCGCGTGCGATTCTGTTGCGCAGGGCGATGGCGGTGGCCATCGTTTTGATTGCGCTGTGGCTCGCTTGGGAAACGCGCGCCGCCTAGGCGCTTAAATCAACGATCGCCCCGCGCCCGCCTTCATCGCCGATGGCGATCTGCATGCCGTCGGCGCTCCAGGCGAGCGCGGTGACGGGGCCTTCGCCGGCTTCATCGAGCTCAATGATCACTTGATCGGCGATGCGTACCGCGACCGCCGCCCCATCTTCGTAGCCGATGGCGAGAATGTCTTCGCTCGGGTGAAACGCGACTTGGGTGACGAGCGGTTCGCGCCGGCCGATCAGCAGCGGCTCCTTGCCTTGCGGGCCGAGCTTGCCGACGAACGGCCACACCACAGCGCAATCGGCGCCGGAGGTGGCGAGCAGGCGCGCGCTTTTGTTCCAGGAGAACGATCGCGTCTTGACGGCATAGCCGGTCATGCGCAGATCAGTTTTCTCCGGCATGCGCCAGCCGTGGAGAGAATTTTCCTGCATGCCGGTGAGCACGTATTCGGCGTCGGGCGAGATCGTCACCGCGAGGTGCGAGCCGGCCCAATTGAGCGCGACGCCCTTGTCGTCGGCCATGAGCGCGTAGCGGAGCGTGACGCCGTTATAGTGGCTCACCGCGAGGCGGCGGCCTTTGGCGTCGAGCGCGAGGCCGCCGACGCTAGTCGGGTGCGTGAAGCGATGGGCTTCCTTGCCGGCTTTGAGGACGATGGCTTCTTTGCCCGATGCGGTGACGATGATGTTCGTCGCGGCATTGGCGACGACGTGCTCGAACCATTTGCCGCGCGTTTCCAGCAGCGTTTCCACCGCGCCGCCGTCCCCGAGCACGCAGAGTTTGCCGTCATCACCGCCGGTGACGAGGCGTTTTTTGTCTGGGTGGACGCAAGCGCTGAGGATCGCGCCGTCATGAACCTGTGTGCGTTCACCGGCGCCTTCGAGCGTGGCCGTTTGTACGGCGCCATCGCCAAGCGCGAACAGAGCCGCGCCGCCAATCCAATGCACGCTCGTCGCGGGCGCGCCGAGCGCGAGGCGGCGGCCTTTTTCGTAGACGCGCACGCTCACGCCGCGCACGCCGCGAAGCTGGCTTCGAGTTCGGCGCGGTCGAGGTTCTTGCCGATGAACACGAGGCGCGAGACGCGAGGTTCATCCGCGCGCCAGTCGCGCTGGGTATCCCCTTCCAGGATCATGTGCACGCCTTGCAGCACGAAACGCTTCGGCTCGTTGGGGAAAGCGATGATGCCCTTGAGGCGAAGGAGATCAGGCCCGCGCTCCTGCGTGTAGGTGTTGAGCCAGGGCAGGAGCTTTTCGGGATTGATCGGCTTGTCTGTCGAGAGCGAGACGCTGGTGATGCCGGCGGCGGCGACGTGGTCGTGGGCGTGATCGTGGTGATGATGGTGGTCATGATCGTGATGATCATGGTCGTGGTGGTGATCGCAGCTGGTGTCGCAATCATGGTCCGGCAGGAAATGCGGATCGATTTCGGTGACGCGATCGAGGTCGAAGGCGGCGAGGCCCATGATTTTGTCGAGGGCGATGTCGCCGCGCGTCATGCGATGCACGCGGGCTGTTGGATTGAGCGCGCGGATGCGGCGCTCGATGGCTGCGAGATCGTCCTTGGAGACGAGATCGGTCTTGTTCAGCAGCACGACGTCCGCGAAAGCGATCTGCTCCACCGCTTCTTCTGAATCCTCCAACCGCTTCGGCAGGTTCAAAGCGTCCGCAACGGTAACGATCGCGTCGAGCTGAGTCTTCTTCTTCACGTCCTCGTCGACGAAGAAGGTCTGCGCGACCGGCGCCGGTTTCGCCAGGCCGGTGGTTTCCACCAGGATCGCGTCGAAGCGGCCTTTGCGCTTCATCAGGCCTTCGATGACGCGGATGAGGTCGCCGCGCACGGTGCAGCAGACGCAGCCATTGTTCATCTCAAACACCTCTTCGTCGGCGCCGACGATGAGGTCGTTATCGATGCCGATCTCGCCGAACTCATTGACGATGACGGCGTATTTCTTGCCGTGCTGTTCTGTGAGTATCCGGTTCAGCAGCGTGGTTTTGCCCGCGCCGAGGAAGCCGGTGATGACAGTAACGGGGACGGGAGCGGTCATTGATACCTCTTGGGGGGCATAGATAGCTATTTCCGGCGCCGGTTCCAGCCGGCTAGATTGCGTCAAAATCCGAGGGGATTGCGATGAGTGGCTGGCTGCGCTGGACGTTTCTGATCCTAGGCGGCCTTGTCGCCGCGGCCCTGATTGGGGCGGGCGCGCTATTCTACCTTGTCAGCCGGCTCGACGTCCGCGCCGAGGTGGAGCGCGCCGTCGAGAGCGCCACTGGGCGTGATCTGACCATCGCCGGCGATGTGGGCGTGAGTTTCTGGCCGGTGCTTGGTCTGCGCGCCGAAGATGCGACCTTGGCGAATGTCGAGGGTGGGCGCGCACCCGCGTTCATCGCGATGGACGAGATCGATGTTGGCGTCGAGTTGCGGCCGCTGCTCGATCAAGATGTGCGTGTGCGGCGATTGGTGCTGCAACGGCCACGCATCGCGCTTGAAGTTGATGCGGAGGGGCGTCCGAATTGGATCATGCGACCGACGACGCAATCGCCGCCCTCGCGTCCGGTTGACCCCGACGCTCCGCCGGCGCGTCAGCGCGCGGTGTCGCTCCGCGAAGTGCGGATCAGCGACGGCGAAGTGAGCTTCTTCGATGCGCGCCGTGGCGCCGGCTGGGTGGTTGGCGACGCCGATCTGAGCACGGCGATCACCAGCCTCTCCGAGCCGGTGCGCCTTGAAGGCAGTGTTCGCTACAACGACAAGCCCGTCGAACTCGAAGTTGAACTGGCGGACCCGAGTGCGGTCGGCGCGGGGCGCAACAGCGCCATTGAAGTCGAGATCGAGAGCGAATTGCTGAACGCCTCGTTTGACGGGCAGACGACGGCGTTGTCCGGTGAAGTCGCGGGCGCGATCCAAGCGTCGGGGCCAAGCTTGCTGCAATTGGCGTCGTGGAGCGGCTCGCCCATCGTCGGCGGCGTGGGGCTCGGCGCGTTTTCCGTGACTGGGCGCATCGCCATCGGCGGCGGGCGCTACGATTTCAGCAATGCGGGCTTCGCGCTTGACCGCATTCAGGGGCGTGGCGATTTCGTGCTCTCGCAATTGCGCGGCAAGCCGTATCTGAGCGGACGGCTGGAATTGTTTGATTTCGACTTGAATCCCTACATTGGCGGCGAAGCGCCGCCGGCGCCGACGACGCCTGTTGAAGCGCCGACCAGTGCGCAGACCGCTTCGGCGCCGACGGCGGAAATCGCCGCCGTTGCAGCGCCGCCGCGCACGGTGGACATCGCCGCCGCGCCGAGCGAACGGCCGATCGATTTCGCCGGCCTGCGCGCGATCAACGCTGACCTTGAACTCACGACGCACGCTGTCTTGGTGCAGCATATGCGCATTGACCGCGGTCAGCTCTCGCTTGTGCTGAACGATGGGTTCATGGCCGCGACGTTGCACAACCTCACGCTCTATGGCGGCTCTGGACGTGGACGCTTCGAACTGGATGCGCGCGAAGCGGGCGTGCGGACGATGCAGGATTTGGTGTTCGATGGCGTCGATACCCAACGTTTTCTCAGCGACGCGGTAAACTTCGGAAACATTGAGGGCCGGGGCGAACTTGCTTTGAATTTGCGCACCAACGGAACAACCCAAGCGCAGCTCATCAACAATGCGCGCGGTCGCGTCCATTTGGAGGTGGTGTCGGGGGCGCTACGTGGCGTTGACCTCGGCGGCGTGTCGCGCACCATACGCAACGCGATGCGCGGAGAGCTGATCGCGCCAGAAGCACGCACGCCATTTCATGGGTTCAGTGCAACCTTCGCGGTCGCCAACGGCGCACTGGCCAGCAGCGATCTCTCGTTCAATACGCCGGACCTCGCCATCCCCGGCATCGGCGTTATTGATCTTGCGGCAAAGCGGCTCGACATGCGCATGGCTCCACGTTCGGCGCGGGGCGGGGGCATTGTTGTGCCGTTCTCGGCGCGGGGCCCGTTTACGGCGCTGGCCTACGATTCCGATATACGTGGCCGGGCGCGGACGGAGATCGAGCCACGCATCCGGGAGATCGACGCCGCGGCGCGGGTTCAGTAGCCCGTAAAGCCGGCGTGGACAGCTTCGGCGCGCCTCGCTATAGACGCTGCTCCGCGCTGGCCGGGCAGGCTGGCGACCGGTCGCCTGGGTAGCTCAGTTGGTAGAGCAGCGGATTGAAAATCCGCGTGTCGCTGGTTCGATTCCGGCCCCAGGCACCATACTCCCTGTGCGATTGATTTAATTGAGAAAATTTCGCATACCGTCGCTCGTTCTGTACCGGACTTCTGTACTGCTTGGGGGCCAGTTTTTGGCCATCCACCGAATCAATGTTCCGCTAGGGCATGTACACAGACATGCGGATGGCTGCGGCGTCATTCGGGGTTCAGCCAGCTCGCCCACTCCTGCTCTATCCGGCGCACGCGTTTCGCTATGACGACGATGTTGAGGCGCTTGTGGACCTGCTTCACCCGACTTGGGAGCTTGGAGTTCACTACCGGCTGACCGCTCCCCGTCGGCACACGCCCGTCGATACAGGCGGTGATCCCGTGGCGCTGGGCAGCTTCCTAATGCGCCGCATGACCGCCTCGGACCTCATGTGGGCGATGGCGGGAAAGTACGCGAGCTATCGAGCTTGGCTCCAGTTCGAGAATGGGTTCGCTGAAGCAGCCAAACTGCCCGCCATCGCCATCGTACCAAGAGGGGCGAAGCAGGTATCTCAGGTGGCCACAGCTGAGGGTGAGCGTCCGGAAGTTAGATGGAATTGCAATTCCATTGTGAGCGCCACACTCGGAGCCTTGAATGAGCAATCATGGAACGCCGCTTATCCGCCTGCGGTGGTCATTCGCTATTGGCGGGAGAAGGGACTCCATCCTGACGGGATGAGGGCGTTGCTGGCTGAAGCGCGGCTGCGGCCGGCCGCCTAACCGGGCTAGAGCCCGAAACGACGAAGTGTCGGCTCCTGGCCCTTTCCGATCGCTGGACCTTCATCCTTGAGTGTCCGCTTCACGGCACAGAACGGACACTGGTTATCCGCAATGCGACTGCTGTGGTGGGGCAGGAAGGGCCATTCAGTCGTGTTGCGAAATCAGTCCAAGCAGACATTCAGGCTGCGACGTGGCGTGCTCGCGTTCTGACCGGCGAAGGGGCATTTTCGGACGCGGCGCGCAGCTCGCTCTCTTCGTGCAGCGGACTCAAACATTGAGGAAGCGGGCCTGGGCGTAGCCGAGATCGTAAGTCGGACGGGCGTCAGCCGCGCAAGCGTGTATCGCATCCTTGGAGGCGCCAGCCTCATCGCGACGCGGCAGTCCCAAGGCGGTGTTCTCGACGGGGCTGATGAGAATACAACTGACAGGTGAAGTTTCGTAGCGTAATGGTTAAGCCACGTTAACCCTCTGGGCACGGGGGACAGTTTGACCAACGCAGCCTTCATAAGCTGCTCCGGCGAGGACCTGGAGCAAGCTAAGGTATTGGAAAATTTACTCGACCACGCTGGCCTTCCCGCTTGGGTCTATACGAAGCCGCTCACCGGATCGCAGTTTCCGACTGAAATTACGGAAGCGATCACGACGTCCTCTTGTGTGATCGTTCTGGTGTCGCCGTCGTCAGCCTCGTCGGCGTGGGTCGGAAGGGAACTGCATTTCGCGCAGGAGAATGGAATCCCCATTGTTCCGGTGCTGGTGAAGCCGACGCCGACGAACAGCGCCTTGCATCTACGGATCGCCGGCATGTCGCGCATCGACGCCACCAAGGGGTTTGCCGGTGAAGCGTTCGACGAGTTGTGTCGGGCAGTGAAGGCCCACTACAGACGTCTCAATCCGATCGTAGCGGTCATGAACATGAAGGGTGGCGTCGGCAAGACGACCCTCAGCGCGAACATCTTCGGCGGTCTGTTTAAGTGGCGGCACAAGAACGTGCTGCTTGTGGACCTGGACCCTCAGTACAACCTGACACAGTTGTTGGTCCACCAACGAACGCACCTAGCTCTTGTTGAGCAGGACAGAAGCGTCATCAGCGCGTTCGAACCTGGTCGCCCCTTAGGTAGAGAGTCACCAACGAGGGAGCTTACGAAAATTTCGACGTTCGACGGTGCCCCGATCGATCCCACGGAAATTGCACATAGACTTGAGTTCGATCCTGACAGCCGCGCTCGCTTCGATTTAATCCTCGGCCAATTCGAGATCGCCAAGTACACGCTTCCGCAAAATACGAGACGCGTCGATGCCTGTATGGCTTACTTCAAACGCTTTCTCGACTTGGCCCGCAGCAAATACGATCTTGTCGTGATCGACGTCAGCCCTGCCAGTTCGCACCTGACGCTGGCTGCCGTGAGTGCCGCCACTCACGTCCTAGCTCCTGTTCGCCCGGACAAGTATTCCTTACGAGGGCTGAAAGCGATGCGACGGCTCATGGATGAGCTTTTTGCTCTGGAAGAGCAGCCAGAATTTCTCGCGGTAATGAACGATGTCGCGCCAGACTCCCCCACCGATGTGGAGGAAGACATCCGCAACGATCGGGAATTCGGGGCCAGCCTGCTGAAGACCATCATTCCTCACAGCCGGTACTTTTTCGCGAGAAATACAGGTGCGGTTCAGAATCCCGCTGAACGATTGGCTATCAACGCTAGAGGCTGGCATTCTTCGAACATACAAGACGTCCTCCGTACTGCAGGAGACGAACTCATGGAGCGGGTAAGCGGCCATGCGGCCACGATCGATCGAAATGTTGGAGACACTGCGGAAGTCAACCAAGAAATATAGCGCCGACGAGTTGATGGCGTTTGTTGACGATCTCCGTAAGACCAGTCCTGACCAGATTAGGTTGCTCGTCACCCCACCAAATAGTGGTGCGAGTACGCGATCTCGCGCGGCTCCGAAGAAGCCGGTTGATCCCTTCGTCAAGAAATTGGATGGCGTTCGGAAGAAGGCCGGCATGAAGGCCAAGGACGCTGTGGCGGCACTAACCAACATACAGAAACAATCGAGCACAGTCGCCGGCGGATCAAAGACGTTCGCGGGAATGATCAGCGTTCTTCGATCTAGTGTTTCGGATGCCGATCTTGAGGACGCTTTTCGCGCAGCGGCGCAGGAGTTCGAGAACGAGTATTCGACGCGATACGACATGTCGTGACGCGAACGGCAAGGTAGGAGGCACCGATGCGAATCTTCTTTTCTCTTTCACCAGCGTTCGCTCAATCAAGCGAGTATGACGCCGGCGTTCGACGGATGGCCAAACACTTCGATCTTACGCCCGTCTTCGCGCACGACGCCCCCGCAGGCAGTGAGGTTACCGAGTGGATTTCTACGTCGTTGGAAGATTGTCAGTTCGCGTTCTTCGATTTCACGGGTCTGGCGGCAGACGTGCTGCTGGCGTACGGTGTCGCCACGCAGCACGACGTCATTACGCACGCTCTCGTCGATCACGAAAAGCATCGAAAACACGCCGGGAGTTCTGAATCCACACCGTTGGCGAGTGCCTTAATTTCTAAGGCATCCCGGTTTCATGATGCTGATGGCTTCCAGCGCCAAGCACACATGTTCTTGGAAGCTCGTCTCGGCGCCAAGGCGCTGTTCGACAAAGCATTTGTATCCCACATCAAGGAAACGATCGGCAAGAAGGGGCCGATCTACATGCGCCAACTTGCACAACAAGTCGGAAGACCGATGGAGACGGTTCAGCCCATCGTCTATGAGCTTGTTCGGGATGGGAGCGTGAAGAAGACCGGTGACACGCGCTGGACCCGATACAGCAGCTAGTGCAGCAGCGAAGAGGTAGCGTTCAGGCATTCACGCTCCGCTTGTGTCCATTGAATGAGCCGCTATCCTGAGTAGAAATTTCGGATTCGCTCATGGACTCTCTCGACCTAATTCGAAGCTTGCAGCGGCGCAT
Organism: alpha proteobacterium U9-1i; assembly: GCA_000974665.1. NCBI lineage: Bacteria > Pseudomonadati > Pseudomonadota > Alphaproteobacteria > alpha proteobacterium U9-1i. Next base: position 400,680 of record BBSY01000003.1, read on the forward strand.
GCCGTGGGCGCTTGCACGAAAGCTCTTCGGGGCACTCGGGATCGTGAAGAGCCAGGGGTGGGACTCTACCCTTGCCGCCATTGAGTCCGGCGAGCCTCTTTCCGACGATGTCGTCGCGAAGCTCAAGACCGCACTCGACGATCATATCCTCTATGGTGAGAAGCTGGTCAGATTTTACGAACTGACTGAGTCCGAAGCTGCTGTGTTGCGGAAGCGTATTCAGTCAGAAGAGATAACGAGCGGACTGATCAGCGACCGTTTTCCGCTGCTGCTTCCCCAAAACGAACTCGAAAAGCATGAGTTTCTTGATCCCGTCCCGGTCGGTCGAATTATTCGGGACGAAGATACCGCGCTTGTGTTCGGTGCCGCTCGTCGAACCACGTTTCGCGTTCCGCTCGACATTGAATTTGTTCCGGTCGAAGCAAGGGATTACTTTAGCGGCTATTCTGAACTAGTTGGCATCCGTGATGTCCGACTTCAGACGCTCGATGTGATCTCCGTTCACACAACGAAGCCCGTCGTCGAGGTTCGTTGCGATTTTCCCGAAGGCATGACTGGCGAGGCCTTGGCGGTGTCGATCGCTCATGCTCACAACTTCATCTCCGAGACGATCGGAGAAGAACGGGACGCGCTCAACCTGTTCGAAGCGATGGGTAAGATGTTCCGAGCGAAGGACGAAGGCACCGTCGTAGAAGCAGCTTTCACCACACAGACCGCGTCCATTAAGCATGAAAGAATGCGGCGGCGTCGGTACAGCCTGAGAGAGGAGCCGTATCACATGGCCGGAAGGGAGGCCGTCCAAGACGCCTTGGAGGTCTTCAAGCTGGCTATACGATGGGATGTCGAGGTTCAGGAGGGACTGGTCACGATCCCTGAGGCCTTTTTTAGCTCGACCGTCAAGATGCTGAGCGGAAAGACGCCGCCAGTCCTCTACGATGTAACAATCTCAGGCTGCCTGTCTAAAGTAGACTTCGAGTATGCGCGCAGCCGAATTCTCGCCTATGTATGAGACATGTCGGACGTAGACGATCTCCGCCGCGAACTTGAGAGACGATGGTCCAGCCATACAGCGTACGTGTCCTGTGAAGCGATCTTCACTTACGTTTTATCGGCTGCCCCGAGCAATCTGCGACATCTGACGTTTCTCGACTTGGCCCACGTGGCGTCGAAGTCAGATGTCGATGATGAACTGTTGATGGCCCTGAGCATTCTCACGAATGCTCCAGTGCCGGTCTTAACTCCACACTTCTCACTAATCGACGATGAAGACCGAGAGTTCGAACTCGACGAACTTGACGCTCTCTCTTTCCGGCGCAGCGGCGTGCTAGTGCATCCGAAAACTGGTTTGTTACTCGATGAGCCGGATAAGCACATCGTGCCATTCTTTGCGGTTTCGGATGGTTTCCTGAAGTTGCGGGAAACGGCGTGACCAGCTTTACGTATCAAGACCTGATGCTTATGGCCGCGGGAAATCGTCCTCGCGAGATCGTCGTCAAACTCATGTTCGCGTCCGACTATTCGTCCTTTGTCGAATCCGTAGAGGACGCCATCGATCACATAGCGGATCGCATGAGTGAGAATCCCCAACTTCGGCAAGAGCGGGAAGAGGATGAGTTATCGATCGACATCGTCGATCAGTTGAAAGCCATGTCCTTCGACGCCGAGCATGACATGACGATTGGAGGTCATGGTGACATCGTAGTGAGAGGTCGGGGTAGTTTCCTCTGGATTGGTGAAGCGAAGAAGCACAGCAGCTATCCTTGGCTTCTCAAGGGCTACAATCAACTCACTACCCGTTACGCTTCTGGGCTTGAGACCCAGGCGGTTGGCGGACTGATTGTCTACTCGTATGGCCAACGCGTCGATCAGGTAATGGAGAACTGGAAGACGTTCCTGGATGAGAACGCGACGGTCGAGGGCTTCGGTGAGGGTGGACGTAGTGCGTGTTTCCGTTCGACCTACCTGAGCGAGCGGACAGGCATTCTGTGCACAGTGCGCCATCTTGGAATTTCGTTGTATTTCGACCCTAAAGATCGAGCGTAGAGCGTTTGCGCGGGCGACTACAAACGCACGCCACAAGCCACTACAATTCGACCGAAGATGATTTGGGATTTGGTGAGGAAATGTTTGCGGGTTGCGTGTCCTTCCCTCTCCGCCAGCCTTGAGAACCGCGAGCCGTTTAGCCGATGAATGTCCGTTGTCCGACGGGGCAACCTCGAAGACCGATTTTGGGATCGAACTGCGCGACAGCCTGATGTTTCGATCCTATGGCCTTTGAGGGGACGTCGTCGCGATCTCCCGACAGGCGCGTTTGAAGTCGCCTATTCGGATTCGGCTGGGAAGCTCCTATGTTTGCGGCATGAAGAGCTACGTTGACGGCCTCATAGACAGCGAGTTGCCCCGCGCCGTGGAGAACGTGGGCGTGAAGATGCTTCACGTCACCACACACGCGCAGCAAGTGGGCGCGCTCGGAGGCAGTCGCGTCTTCATCGATTATCAAACGGCCATCGTCAAAGGCATCGAGGAATATGGTGGGCTGTTGCGTCAGCGTCTCGCTCAGTTCGATCCTGCACATGCTCCACTCAACGATGCAGACTTCGATAAGGCGGAAGCTTCTATCGACAAGCTCCGACACGAAGCGCTCGCGCTCTATGAAAAGAAGTGCGAAAATCAGAAGGCATTCGGCGGCAGCGGGCTTCCGTTTGAAGAGGCGCGCCTGACCGCCGCCGTCGATAGCGCCAGGAATGAAATAGCGGGATTGCACGCCTCGTTCCGCTCACAACGGCCCGGGAGCGATGAATGGGTGAGCGCGGCGGCCGCTCTTGAGATTCTGGAGCCTAGCTTTTCCGTTTACACCGCTGCGAAGACGATTTGCGAGCGCGCCCACCATGGATTGATCCAAGCGCGCGCCGATGTTTATCGAGAGGGCAACGCCGGCCCGTTGAAGGATTGCGATGTGCCCCCGGACTTCTGGTGGGCCGAAGGCGAGGTCGCCCTTGAACAGAATTGGGGGGCGGGTGATTTTTCGACGTGGACCCCCAACAGCTACAATCGCATCGAACTGAAAGCCTTTGGCGTCAAGTTTCGGCGCGCCGACATAGAAAAAGTGTTGCCCTTGCGAGCCAACGCGAAGCCCTCGGCATCAATCCTTAACGACGAGGACAAGGAAGTCATCAAGCGGCTTACGCCCCTGGTGCAATCCGCCGCGCTCTCCTACGAGCAGGCGATGCGCGATCTCGCTGACGACAACAGAATTTCCTTTCGCGGCCCGGCCCTTGAATTGCGCGAGGCCCTTCGTGAAGTTTTAGATAACCTCGCTCCCGATGCAGAAGTCATGGCCGCTCCCGGATACAAGCCGGAAAAGGACGAAAGCGGGAAAGATCGCACGAAGCCGACGATGGCGCAAAAAGCGCGCTTTATGATGCAGAAGAAGCATTCTTCACCAGCGGCGGAGCAAGCGATTTCCGCGTTTGACGGTGCGATCGCGAAACTAACGCGCGCCGTTTACACGCTCTCCTCTCAAGCGACGCACGTCGCGCAGGAGCGGGATTCGGTGAGACAAATTCGACGCTATGTTGTCGTCTTGCTGCATGAAATGCTGCCGCCATGATCAGTTCGCCTTGCTATTGAAGCGCTCGGTCGCCGGCGAGCATTGGGGGCCTTCTTCTCGGTTGATTTTTCTTGGCGATGTCCGTTTAGGGGCGCAATCGAGCCAATGTCGGGTTCTGGGAGGTATCGGCAGCGTCGCGTCGACAGACAGAGTTTGGAATGCGCTGCAAAGAAGACACTCATTGCAAAGCATCCAGGGTCCGCAGGCGGCGAAAAGCCGACAGCCGTTCTTTGATTCTGCAAAAAAGCTCCCGCCAGTTGCCCAGCGGGAGCCATTCAGAGTGTGAGTAGGGGCCTATTGGCCGGGTGGTTGTTGGTGGTCCCCCACGAGCCATTCTAGGCCAGCGGGGAGGGCGGACGCATCGCGCCTTGTATTGGCGTCTGTTCGCCTGAGTGCTCCGCGTTCAAGCGCAGCAGCTTCTGTTAGACGTGCATCTAGTGCGGGGATTTCCGAGCGCACTTGCTGGAGGCGGAGACCCAGTTGTCCAAGTCGTCGCGATGATAGCGAATGAGTTTTTTGCCCATGCGCTTCGCGATAGGGCCGCCGCCTTCGATACGAAGGGTGGAGAGCATTTTGGGATTGATACCGAGATAGGAGGCCGCTTGCTTTGGATTGAACCAAGGAGAAGCGATTGCAGGTATGGGACTCATTTTAGTTTCAATGTTGATGGTTAGCGAACGCGGATTGCAAAGCCGTCTTCAGGTTCAAACTTCAGGTCTTCGAGACTGATAGGAGCGAACGGCGGGCGCGTTGGCGGCACGGTGTGGTTGCTGGCGCGCAAGGCAGAAGGCTTCGAAGCTCTGGTGCGCTTGGGCGTATCCGCTTTGGGCTCTTTGGGAGCATTAATGGAAAGCTTCAAGTTGACGCGTTTGAAAGTCACGCTCTTCAAGCTGCGCTCTTTAGGTGGCTTCGCTATTTCTTGCTCAAAGGCGGTGAGCATGTTCGCCAAGGGGACAACGACGCCGCGAAGCGCAGGCACTAGTGCGTCTAGGCTTCCACATCGCGCATAATCTACGACGAGTTTGAAATCATCGTAGGCGATTTTCAGCGTATTGGTCGTGGCGCGCGCCCACAGGCGCTCGTCTTCCGTGTCACACGCAAAGCCTAGGCAGCCCGGCTGATATTGTTGATGCTTCGTTGCTTCCTTTGCTACTTCGCATCGGTGCCATTCCGCAATCTCGGCTCGGAGCTTTGCTGTTTCTTCCGGTGTGGGGATAGGAACCCTGTAGTTTCGTAGCGCGTCCATGTGGGCCAGCGCTTCAGCAAGATCGATGGCAACAAGATCACGGTTGCGGCGTATGCGTATCTGAGCGTCTCCGAGCGAGGTCAGATAATAATCCGGCATCTCTCGATTCAGGTATGAGGGGTAGTTGGTCGCCCCACTTTCTGGCTCGGTGGCAGGCTGGATCATCGCTAACGCGTTGCGCAGCTCTTGCTCCATTCTATTCCAATCGGACGACATGCAGGCGGCCAACGCTGAACCGATAGCTTTCGATGTGTCGTTTGCGCGCGCCGCGTCGAAAGGAGTGGGCTGCGGTGTTTTTTGCTCAATAGTCACGTTTGTCTCACAGATTTTGGAAGAGGCGTTGAAGGCGCTCACCTTGAACAAGCGGCTTGGTTTCCGACTTGTCGCGACCTTCAAGCGGGTAGAGGCCAGCGAAGTAGCCACCAACAACGCAGCGACAGAGCGCGCGTGCGTGTGACTGCTTGGCCCCGTGCGCGGGGAATTGAGGTTGAACGTCTGGCGGGTTTCGGCTTGCAACGACAACGCCGTCAACAAGCAGGGTGTCACCCTCCGGATTGAAGGTGACGCCCACTTCCCGAATGGGAAAGCAGACAGGATCAGTAGCGGGCCAGTCGGCACCATTGAACCAGTCAAAGAGGTGCCAAGCAGCTTCAGCAAGGCTGAGGCGCTTAGTGCGGGGAAACGTGCGCGAAGACGCAACAGCGCTCCCGTCCCCTGTTAAGGGGCAGGTCTGAGTTTGCATTGGATGGCCTGAGTTGAGGGTGGGGGAGGCTTAAGTGCCCCCCTATGAGGAGAAGGGTAGGATGCTACTGGAGGGACAAGTTGGACGTCGCAGCAGGGGTCACCCCCACAGCACCCGTTCCACCAGTTCTCTCCATGAAGACCGTCTCCATGATCATCCTTGCAGCATGCACCTTGGAGGCAGGTACTAAGAGGGCATCATGGATGGGAAGCGCGGGCAGCTGCTGCTTTCGACAACGCAGTAGCACCTCCAGCATAATCTCACTCTCAATCAAGTAGAGCTGTGGTCCGATGTTAGAGGGGAGGTGGTGGGCGATAGCAGGATGCTTCGCCTTCAGCAGGGTAAGCACGTCAACGAGGCCGTAGCGCTTGGGGATGCCTGCAGAGCGCGCGCCTTGAGGTAACCGTGAAGGCTTCGAAGTCGCGAACAGCAGAGAGTTGAATGTGAGCTTCACCCCCTTGCGCGCACTAGGGGGCATTCCAGGAAGTGCGTAGAGGTCGCCTTGCGGGGGCTTCGCACCTTCGAGCCCATACAAAATGCGAGCGAACGTCTGCCCGTAGTCGAGCGTAACCACGGGTTCGCCATCTAATGAGATTGCGCCACGTCGCGCTGCCTTCATGCTTTGCCAGAAGCCACCGCAGAGCCGGCCGCCATGATCGAAGGTTCCATCATTGAAGACGCGTCGCAGGTATCGATCAGATACGTCTACGGTTGGGTCCCTGGTAGTGATGTGGAGGGACGCCAGCCACACATTCACCTGCTCCATGTCGCGCCGAAGCGACTTGGTGTGCTCAGTGTCGGCGTAGTCAATCGCGGGCTTATTGCCGTTAGGTTGGCGCGCCGCCTTTAGCACGATGCACTCCGTAGAGCCCTCAAGCTTGAAGTCTTCGACTTGGAGGTGGTTGGTTGCGAGCCAAGCAATGCTCACAGGCCCGGCGGATATCGTAGAAACAAGGCGGGTGATTTTGCCCGTCTCTTCGTCACGCTCTGCGGCACCACCCTTAACGAGCGTTAGCCATTGCTCGTCAGCAAGCGCCTTCACGATGCGCCCGAAGTTGTCACGCTGAAACGGGTAGCGATAGCGGACCGGTGCAATCGCCTTGTTCTTCGTGAGGTACACGGAGAGCTGTTTATTCGGATCGCCAATGGCGTGCTCGAAGAGCGCGTCACACAACAACGCCTCCACCGTCGCTCTCACGGAGGCTTCGGCGGCTTTCCTGCGTTTGCGCTGTCGGGCACCAGATTTTAGCGGACGCGTCTCTAGCCCGGAAGAAACGGTGTTTATGAGGGCGTCTAAGTGTGGAGAGTTAGAGCGCCGGTGTGGGTTGAACCTTCTAGAGGTTTTCAAGGGCCTCCTTTGATGTCTGTCTTATACTCTACCGTAACTCCCCAAAGGGTGCCCGTGTCCTAGGATATCCAGGCAAAAGGGTGTCTGTGTCCTAGGCTCTACCGCAACTCCCCAAAAGGGTACCTGTATCTATACTCTACCGGCAAAAGTCGGCGTAGCTCTCTCGCTGCCGGGAACGATTCACTAACCATCATTTTCTGCCGCGCTTGTTGTCGAAATGCGTTCTGCATCTTTTTCCTAGCGACTAAGTTTGCGAATTCGGTCTTGTGATGTGCCCGGCACTGGATTTCGGTAAGCCTTGGCCGGCTTCCTTCCGCCCTTCGTCGGCCGCTTAGGTGTGAGGCGCGCAAGCGTCCAATTCTCGATTGTCGGTACGCCAACATTCTCAGCGAACGCCCTCAACTCTTCCCCGTGGTGCGTCCACACGTCCGCCACAGCGTCACGAAGCGGTTTGCCAAGCGCCCTGAGTGCGAGACCACGGCTAGGAGCGTAACGGTTCAATTCATCCTGGTAGGCCACGCCGTCACGCCCCGTGCGCTGAATGCGTCGTGTCCAGCCACCAGCGCGCCGGAAGAGAACCTTGCCGACTTGGGTATCGGCAAACTCAGTTTTTGATGAGGGGGCAGGGTCGAAGTGCTCAGCGAGCGCAACACCTAAGGCGATGGCTACCATGTCAAGTGCGAGGGCATCGGTCCCGCGCTGCCGTGGCCACTTGGTGCGCACGCCGGTTTCTCGCTCTCCGCAATACTTCGCGTACAGGCGGCTGAGCATCGCCTTGGCCCGCTCCTTCGGGTTGGTGGGCAGCGTAAGCCCGTGGTCACGCCCCTGTAGGAGCGCGTTACGAGCACGCACGATGGCGGCCTTAACGTGGGTCGCATTCTTGCCGCGCTTGACGGTGCGCCGCATCCAGCGCCTCGAAATGTTTTCGAGAGGGCGAAGCACACGGTGTTCATAGGAGGGCTTGCAGGGGTCGCCGTGGCGGCTGTGGTGCTCGATATGTTGCAGGCACATGCGCTTGCTAAGACCTTTGCCGGCTGCAGCTTGCGTGGGCTTGCGCGCGCGAGGGTCGCACCAGCCGCACAGGCCAGCGCCGGGGTCTTTTGTTGTGGCTTGCGCACGCAGCTTCGCGTGTTGCCGCTGCTTCCGAATGGGAAGAGGCATCTGCTTCTTTCTAGTTTAGACGGTTAATCGGGTGACCCCTCAGTGTGGGTCAGATGTAGTGTGGCATTTCAGGGGTACTCGCAGCCCCCACTGCCGAAGCTGAGCGCCGCAACGAACACGGGGCACACGAATTCAACTCCCCAGCGCCAGAACCTGACGCGGAACGCACCCACAGGCTTCGAGCCCTGCCCATAGTGAGCCTCACGCAGCGCGGCCGGGCGCACATGGCTGGTGCCGAGTGCAAATAGCTTCTCTGCAAAGACGGAGAGCCGCCGCTCTTCGATCCGATGGTGTCCGCCGCTCTGCTGTTCTCCACGTTCAACAAGGTCACCAAATCGAGCGAGCCACTTTGAGCGCGGCTCTATCGCGAGCTTCGCGACGCCATGCGTACCAACGAACAAACCGTCTTGCGCCAGTTCACACCAGGGTCCGGGAGCGCGGCGTTCGTCACCATTTGCTAGCGTGACCCATTGGGCTCCAAGGTTGATTTGCATTGCTGCCTCCGTGTGTTGTTGAGCAACGGAAGCGCGCAAATCGTGAAGCTGCAATTAAAGAAAAACGGTTCGACTAAGCGCGAGATCACACACGCAAATGCCATAAGCATACCGTCTACCATATGGCAAATGTGGCGCTGCGATCTTGCAGACTGAAAGGGCGAGGTTTTCGACCCCGCCCTCAGTGATCAGTTGCCATATGGGATATGTTAGGCGGCCTTCTTGGCCTCATCCAAAATTCTGTAGACACTTGCACGTCCAACCTTGAGGCGCTTCGCAATTTCGGTGGGCTTCACGCCATCGGCCTTCAGTTCAAGCACCTGACTCGCTTTCGCACGGGCCGTTGGAGCGCGCCCCTTGTACTTGCCTTCAGCCTTCGCTTTGGCGACGCCTTCGCGTTGGCGTTCAAGCATGAGGGTGCGCTCAAACTCTGCAATGGAGCCCATGACTTGAAGAACCAGGCGGCCCGTGGCGTCCGCTGTGTTGAGCCCAAGGGACAGGACTACGAGGGTGACGCCCTTGTCTCGTAGCTTTCGTTCTATCAACAGCAGGTCTTCCAACGAGCGCGCCAATCGATCGGGCTTGGCAACGACGAATTGGTCACCTTCGCGGGCAAACTCCAGAGCCGCCTCCAGCTGTGGCCGCTTGGTCGCCACCGAAGACAGCTGTTCCACGAAGACCTTCTCACAGCCGGCCGCGTTTAGGTCGCGCTCTTGCGCCTCCAGGCCAGCTACCTGCTCGGTGGTTGATGTTCTCGCATAACCGATACGCATGATGGGTTCCCTTCCACAGAAGCCCAGACATTCGACAGCCGAACGTCTCTCTCGCGACTCAGAGTCTGCGAGACAAAGATTCCCAAAGGGCTAAAATGGTTTGTGTGAGACGATTAGCGGTTGTCTCGCGAAAGCCTGCCTAGTGAGACGCAAGAAGTCCGCTAAATGCCGCGACAACGCACGCCAAGTTGGAGCATCTGAGCGTCGCTTGCCGCTTGGTCTGCAGAGTTGGCTGCGCGTGCTGCCTCGCTGCTGGCGGTCTGTGCTTCGTTCAGAATCTCTTCAGCGAGGGATCGAATTTCCGCGAGTTGGTCGCCGCCGGTCGTTGCATCATTCCTTTCACTGCTCAATTGCGCTTCAAGCCAAAACCCAGTGCCCAGCAACACCCATATAGTTGCACCCTGCAGGACGATGATGAGGCCAAGCGCGAGTGTAACGCCGGTAATTCCTCGTTTGATGTTCGTGAAGAAGCCCATACTCAACCCTCCCGGAAAGTTATTGTCGGGCCGCCCTGCGGGCCGCCCTCTGGCGGCGCTCGCGAGCCCGTAGGTCCCAAGGAAGTTCACATCTGGGATTCAGCGCATGCACGCCAAGCCCGTTACGCTGTGCTTCCGCTTGTTGTGCGGAGTAGGCTCCCCCGCTGTAAGCCTGATAGTCCCAGGCCCAGCCCTCCGACACCATGACAGCCCCAATGTCGCGACCTTCAACGAAGCACAACGCCACCGGCCGTTCGAAGTCGTCCACGTCACGAAGTGAACAAATTGCTAGTCGGTTGCCTGCCACATCCTGGAGCGCAGCTGCGGCTAGTTCGCCTGCTTCCACACGGCCGCAGGATTGATTTCCCTCTGGCGCGTCGATGCCCCACAGCCTGACACGTAGCCTTCTTCCGGTATGCGTGGGCGCAAACGAAATCGTATCGCCGTCCGAGACAATCAAGCGGCCTTGGATGGTGGTGTGGATGCTCTCGCTTTGAGCGCGTGCCTGTAGCGGCGAATACGTGAGGCACACTGCAACGATACCACACGCGGGTAGTGCGGCGGCCTGGAGCAGCCGAGCGTAGATGTTAAGTCTGACCATCACGGCTAACCGTCGCCTGGATAGATGGCTATCTCAAGCATGGTTTTAGGCGGCTAGTCGCAGTGCTCTGGAGCGAGGGACACGCACCTTGCCTTGAAGCCGCAACGTAGGGAGGGCGTGGGTAGTCACAGGGGGCGGGGTGGCCCCCTACGGGGGTAACGTACGCGGCCGGTATCTACGTAGAGTGCCTGAGATACGCGAACCAAAATTGCCCGCTAAGCCGGACGCCTTGCATCCACGATGGTCAGTAGGTGGCTCGCGAGCAAGACTATCTGTGCAGCTTCCTTGGCGTCCAGCTTCACGTGGCGATGCGATTGAGGATTCTTGTACGAGCCGATTGCGCCGGCAAACAGAAAACACAATGCATCCCGCTCGGCGGCAAGAGCGTTGGCGTCGGCAAGTGGCCCACTTTTGCCGAATGCCTTTTGCATAAGCGGGACGCCAATCTCCGCTGCGCCGTAGGAGCCCGCTTCACGCACCGCGACCTCGACCTCTTTCATGGCTTCGAACACCGCCGTGTCGTAGTGGCCTCTCGCGAAGTGGAGCCAAACCCGCTCAGCAAAAGCGTCGTGCAGCAGAAAACGCGGCAGGCTCTTTCCGGCCCGAAAGGCATCAAAGTCCTGCTGAGTTTTCATGCGCTCAGCGCGCCTTCCAAGAACACGCCAACCGCTTTGCCCATTAGTCCCAGCAGCGGGAGCAACTAAGACCTGCGATTCAAGCCAAGCAAACGCCTCCCGAAATGCGCGCTCTATATGGTCCTGCTGCGCGCGCGGATACAGCGGTTGATTGCTGTGGAACAACTCACCCAGCATGTTGGTGGCGTGATACATGCCGCCCTGGTGGTTTTCTGGCTTCTTCATTAAGTCGAGCATGATCAGCGCGAGGTCTTCCACCTCAAGGGCGAGCAGTGTTTCCGCATCGGGAATGGCTGACGCGAGTGCGCGCATATGATGTGCTCCGAGGTTCAATCTCGGCGGTGGCGCTTGATCTCAATCGCAACGAAAATAACCGCAGCGACACCCGCGACCAACTGAAAGGCACCGCCAAGCGTGTTCAAAATTTCCGGGAGATGATCCATAGCCCTTCCTCCAATGCGCACCAAAAAGACGCATCAAACAGGGCCACTTCGTTATGGGGCCAAGTTTCGGCCGCTTGCGCAAGGGGGAGAAAGGTTAACCGCGCTCGCTCAATTTAATGCAGCGGCGAAACTGTCGGTGCTGTGCACGGAGTGTGCAGCTTCTGCACCGGAGGTAAGGTGTGAATAAGTGGTTCGGCTACTGTTCTGTCGGCGGTGGCTGAGCAGATAACCGGTCGGCAGGCTTTACACGGAACGCCGTTGGATTTTTCTGCGGTGACTTCTGCTCAAGCCCATATCCGATCGTGCGCTTGATCTGGGGAAAGGCGTCAGAGATCACCGCCCCAACCAAGCCCGCAACCACCAGGCCGATACACCACCACACCCACGACGCAACGCCGCCAAACACGCTTCGCAGACCTACCCTGACGCTGACCTCAAAGATTTTCGGGCGTAGCTCTCTGGGCGCACTGCCAGATTTGCCAGCGATCACGCCCGCTACAGTCACGTACAATTTCCGTTGTCCAAACTTGAGTGGCTTGACGCGAAACAGCCACTTCCCGAACTCTTGGTCTTGAAATGCGGGCGCTGCTTCAGGCGCTGCCCCGATGAGTTGCATGCGTTCGGACAGTGGGAGAATTTCAAAGCTGTCCGCCTCACCGTTTAAAGTCACGGACATGCGCTCCACCACCGGAATGGGGTGCTCTATCTTTGGTCCCGTTCCAGAGAATCCCGCCAAGAAACCGCGCATCTCGTGGCTTCCTATTCTGACCTCGGCTTCGCTGAATTCGCGCCAGACCATTGTCGGAGGAATTTGGTAGATCAAGCGGCCCGCGTGCGCTTCGACTGTCCGAAGCTCTTCATTCGCAGTGTCGAGCGCTCTTTGAAATAGTTCAGCTATCGAGTCTTGCTCGCCGTCTGCCAGGAGGCCTTCTGTGCTCAACGCAAGCTGCATCTCATCCTTGCTGCGCCCCATGCTGAAGAGCATTTGCATTTCGAGCGGTTCGTATCTCGCTATTTTCTGGCGCAGCAATTTTTCGCGCGCGCGCCGGTAGGCCGCCCAATAAACTCCCGCACCCGCTGCAATTGCTGTGACAGCCGCAGCCACTACTGGCACTGGAACGACAAGCGACAAAACCGCGCTCGTCGCGTCCAAAGCGGAATGCGTCAATGAGTTGATGTCGAGCATCGCACCGCCCCCGGCGCTAACCAGTCGTTTTCCAAACTAGCCGATTGTTGGAAATACGCGAGGGCGATTCAAAGGGGGCAGCGTGCTGCTAACACGCCACCCCCACGGCATGAGCCGCCCGCGTTAGTGGAAGTAACGCGAGGTGAATAGTTATGAAGCGATTTGGAAACACACTCAAACAGCCCGTTAAAGGCAAACCTAGGAAGCCCCCTGAGAGCCACCCCATAGCGCTCTCCGTACGCCTGCCTCTCTACTGCGCTGCGGGTGGTCTGTTCGTCGTCTACGGCTGGGGCGCGCTCGAAACATTCCCAATAGCAATGGGCGTTGCACTCGGTGCGGTGTTCGCCATGTCCGAATTTCTCAAGCCAAAGCTCGGTGAGCTGGCGGCTGAAGCGATGGAAGCGAAAGACAGGCTCGGGACTTGGCTCATGCTCGGTGCCTCATTCGCCTGCATCGCTCTCGGTGCCCTAGGTGGCGTTATCGCCATGGGTGCTGCGAATGGCCCGCGTGAGGCGTATGACGCTGCCGTCGCTCGGGTGGACAATGCCAAGGCGGACTTAGACGCAGCACAGGCACGGCTAGATGTGGTCCCCACGTGTACGCCTGATATGCCCCGCGTCCGCTGCATGGAAATGACGTTGCAGAACGCCGCCACGCTGGCCGACCGTACGCAGACGAGAAACGATGCAAGGCAGTTACACGAAGGTGCAACGGCTCAGCTGGCTGCGGTGCCGAACCCAGGACCGGGGGTCCCGCACGTTTCGCTTTGGCTGAAGGCGCTCGTTATCGCAGCCGTGGAGTTCGTGCTGTTCGCGGTGCCGTTCTCAGCGCGCCGCCGCAGGAAGCCCGTGAGCATGACGCCTAAGGGTGTTGTGGTGGCAGATGTGAAGCAGCCTGAGCCGCAGGCTGTGAAGCAAGCGCCGATCAATGATGGCGGCTGGGCGCGGCGGCGTGAGCTGTACGGACCGAAGGGACGCAAGCCTAAGCGTGGTGAGCATTTGAAGTTGGTTGCGGCCGGCGCTTAGTGGATTACCAGCGTTGCGCTTTAGGGGCCCCTGCAGTGGAAACTGTGGGGGCCTATTTGTTAGCGAATCCTGAACTCCCGCCGCGCAATCTGCTGCGCCTTTAACGGATATGATGACAAAGAAATGCGCTAGAATGCGCATTCGTGTCATAGTTTTCGGCCGGCATCCGCGCTCCTGCGCCAGAGATACAAGATGCGCAAACGGTAAAGAGCTTTGGCACGCGTGCTTCGCGCCCGTGCCGCTAGGGTTGGTCCTTTGGAGCGAACCCGCGCTTCACCCAGCGCAACGCCCACAAGCAAACGAGCATGACACCCCAAATCACAGCCCAAGCAGCAACGTAGCTCCACGCTACCTGAAACATTTGCGATGCGTTTTGCGAACGACTGTGGCGTGTAACTGCAGCCGCCAGTTCCTCCAGTGTGGTCTCAGTGGGAACTTGGTAGTGAACGCCTCGAAATGAATAGACGACTTCACCTGCGGGAGGAGGGGGTTGCGGGGAGGCGACCCGCTCGAACTGGTATGGGTACGCGCGGTATGGACCGTCAGCGGCTTCCCACGCCTGAAATCCCACTACGAGGCCCGAGCCGATTGCGCCAACGACCCACAGGCGGATGGCTCCACGCCATAAGTTAAAGCGCTTCATTGTGGGTTTGTGAGGGAAACGCTTTCGATTGACACGTCGCGAATTATCAACGTGCCGAAATCTTCGGCACGGACTGGGCCCATAGTGAAGCGCACGTTCGTCCAAGAGCCTGCCGGCAGAGCGCTGCTCACCTCAACGTCGCGGCGTCTCTGAGCTATAGGAGGGAGAGGTGGAGCATCATCCGGGCGCTCGACTGCGAAGCTGGGACCCCAGGCAGCAACAAAGGTAAGGCCGCTAAATTCTGCGGAAGACGGGTTCCCGACACGCAAAGTAATTGCCTGTCCATCTCCTTGCACTCGGACGTCTTCAAGGATGAGGAACAGCGGTCCATGAGACGTGTGAACAACCGAGTACCCTTCGTCACCGGTGACGGGAATGAGCGCAGCGCTCACCAAGTTGGCGGTGCGTACTTCTAAGGAGTGGATGCGCTCTTCGATAAGGTCGATCCGCTCTTCAGCGCTCAGGGGCACAGCAGGATCGGCGGCCGGCTCACTCGGGGTCGGTTCAATAGTTTGTCCGCAGCCAAGCACAAAAAGCGCTGCCGCCGCTAGAGCAGTGAACTTCAACATAAGACGCCCCCGCACAGTAGCGCTTGAGCAGCTTACCCCCGCGCGGGCTGCACCTTAGCTCCAGAGCGCGACGTTAGGTAGAGCGATCAATAATTGCAGAGATCGCCCACACCCGGCTGGATGACTGTGTAGCCCTCGCCGCATAGTTCGCTTGCCGCTGCCTCCGGGTTCTCGTCTACGAGGTCGGACAAGGTTGGTGCGAATATACCGAGTAAGAGCGCGCCTAGAAGCGCACCGCCAGCCACGTGGACCACAATGTCGGCCCAACGCTGCTTCTTCGCCTCAAAGTACTGGCTTCTCCAAAATGCAGGGTCTTCAGGCATGGGCATGATTGCACCTCATGTAAGTTGGATACGCGGGTACTTCTTTAGCTCGCGTTGAAGGATGGCGAAGCCTTTGTCGCCTTCAAGCTGATTATAGGCGTCGCCAACTGTCTCCGGTTTGTGGCCCTGAACGAAATCGCGGACGACTTTATCCACGCCGGCGTGTAGCGCGTTTGTTTTCCACGTGTGCCGGAAAGCGTGCATGGGGCTGATGTCGGGATCATCTACGCCAAGGTCGCGGACCCACTCTGCAAGCACCATGCGGGCCTTTTCAGCGGGGTGGCGGCGAGGGTTCGTTGGGTCTGTGTCTTCTTTGCGAAGCAAGTTCGGGTCATAGAAAAGTGGCCCCTTGGGAGCCGCCTTTACAAATTCAATGAAGCCCTGCTCGATGAGGTGCTCGTGGATTGGAATAGTGCGGGCCTCGTGATCCTTTATCGTGCCTGCGTCAGGTGTCAGGCACAAAGCCCAAGCGCCTTTGACTTGCTTCACGTCTTCCTTGCGTAGCTGGCAAATCTCACCGGGTCGCGCGCCCGAGTAGATCAGAAGCCAAGGCACCCAGCGCCGGCTGGCAATTCTGCGGGCAGTCATGCGGGGTGGAGTAGGGGCCACCGTCGCTTCTAAAATAGTCTTCAACTCTGAATCGCGGAAACTGCGTTCGCGCACCTTCACTTTGCGCTTAGCGGCGCTCGATGCTTTCAGTGACGTGAACGGATTATGCGACAGCTTGCGCTCGTTGACTGCCCAATTGAAGACCGCCTTCGCGGCAACAACGTAACCCTCGTTCACGCTCTTGTCTGACAGACGCTTCCTAAGGTCTTCGCGCCATTTGAAAGCGTCTTCGTCGGTAAGTGATCCAGCATCCCGGCCGGGGAAGAACGTATCGAGCTGAGTGAAGATATTGCGCCAGCGAATTACTGTGTTCTTGGCAGGCTTGCTTGCGAGCACGTAGGCCGCAAACAATTCGGTAGGCCTCAACCCAGCTGCCTTGTTGCGGGTAGGAAAGCGCTGTGGGCGGGGGTCCGGTGTATAGTCACCACCCGACCGGCGCTTAAGCAGCACGAGGGCTGCGTTCAGGTCAGGTAGGAGCGCACTCAGAAATTCTTCGCGTGCCGAGGGCTTCAATTGTTCGCCGGAAATCGCAAGGAAGGCGTCTGCATTCGAGTTTTTGGCGATGACCGCCAGCACCTTTAGCCGGGCCTTCTGGTGGCCCTCCCAATCGAACCGCAACAGCCCGCCCGCACCGTCATCGAAGTGCGCACGCCAGATGGCGTCCATGTCGTCTGCAAGGGCGTCCATCCATTGGTCCACTTTCAGGGTGTCTAGGATGGGTTCGTAGTGCTCAATGAACCAAGTGTACCACCTGCCAGCCAGGGCGTGGGCTTCCTTGCGATTGAGGGTTCCACCCACGCCGTCTTGCTTGTCGCGGATTGCCTTGAACTGGGCTTCAATCGATGCGTGCCACTCGGCAAAGAGTGCCTTGGCATCTTGTTCGCGCTCCGACGCAGGAGCTGAGAACTTGGCTTCATGCCTTGGGCCGTTCGCCGTCGCATACGCATCCCGAATTGCCGTCGGGATAGCCTTGCGCGCCTTCCAGTTTCCAGAGGCAGGATCACGCTTTAGGGTCGTCGCACGCACGGGCATTCTGAAGGTCCTTCTGTACCGCTGTTCTGTACCGGACCCTCCTAAGAAACCATTGAAAACAGCGAATTCTTTTTAAAACAAGGGGCCTGGGAAAGCACTCTGTCTAGTCCGGCCCCAGGCACCATTTTTCCTTCGCAATCTGAATATCTTGGCGCGGCGCGCGGGTTTGTCCTTGCTGCGCGAGTTCCTGCTAGCGGCTCTCCGGGAAGGCGATATGTTGTCCACCCGATCCAGACCAGCCGGAGACGCCCCCATGTGCGACGCCCACCATTCCAACGCCGAAGCCCAATTGGTTGATGTGAGCAAGATGGACCGGCGCGATTTGTTGCGCGGTCTGGCGGGGGGATCTTTGGTGCTGGTGGCGGGATGCGCCACCAATCCGGTGACCGGTCGCAGCCAATTTATTCTTGTCGATGAGGCCCAGCTTTCGCAGGCGTCGCTGTCGGCGTGGCAGCAGGTGCGCTCACAGACGCCGCAATGGAACAACGCCGCCGCACAGCGCCGGCTCGAAACAGTCGGCAATCGCATCGTGCAAGCGGCGGGGCGCGGCGGGCAACGTTGGGAATTCGTGCTGTTCGACAGCCCGGAGAAGAACGCGTTCGTGCTGCCGGGCGGGCAGGTCGGCTTTTATCGCGGCCTGATGGAGATTTCAGCGAACGACAGTTACATCGCCACGGTGCTCGGCCATGAAGTGGGCCACGTCACCGGCCGCCACACCGCTGAGCGCTACAGCCGCGAAATGGCGACGCAGACGGCGTTGCAAGTTGCGGGCACGCGCCTCAGCGGCGGGGCGATGGCCGCGCTTGGTCTTGGGACGCAAGTGGGCTTGTCGCTGCCGTTCTCCCGCGAGCAAGAGAGCGAGGCCGACATCATCGGCATCAATTACATGCATCAGGCCGGCTATGACGTGAAGCAGGCGATTCCGTTCTGGGGCGCGATGCAATCGGGCGGCGGGAACCGGCCGCCAACGTTCCTCTCAACGCACCCAGAGCCTGCTGCGCGCATCGAGCGCATCCGCGCCTACATCAACCAGCAAGGCTGGGGCCCGGTTTAAGCGCCGGCGTTAGTTTGCTGAAACGGTGCGCGTAACCGCGCCGTTGTCGCCAAGAAACTCAATCGCCGCCACGCCGTCGGCTTGAACGCGCAAGCGCAGACGGGGGCGTCCTTGCGCGTCGCGCAATACGAGCTGCGATGAATTGTGAAAATCGCGGCCGAGGAACGCGCGTGGAGAGGCGCCAAACCCGGCCGCGCGCGCGGCTTCTCCTCGAGCCGGAGTGTCCGGCATCGCTTCGATGGCGGCGGCGCGACTCGGATCCATCGGTTGGTCGGGGCGATCCATGACGAACACGCCGGCGCGGCGGCGCTCGCCGTCTTCCGTGCTTTGGAAAAATAGCGTCTGATCCTGGCGCCAGCGGTCGAACGACAGATGGCCGATGTTGGTCGGGCGCCCGTTTACAAGGGCGCCGCCGAAAACGAGGCCGCCGTTCTCGGTGCCTTCGTCGTTGTAAAGATCATGCCTGCTTCGGTGCGGCCGGGATGGGGATATTCGGTGTCGCCGATGATCAGGCCGCCGATGCGATCGTTGCCGGCGATCACCATGCGCAGTGTGCCATCGGTCTCCCGAACGTTGATGCGCTGGACGTCGATCACCTCGAAGCGGGTGGTCGATCCTGGCGCAGCGGCCGCGAGCGCGAACCAAAACGCAGCGCAGGTCACAACCGCCGCGTAGGCGCCAAAAGCGCGCGAAGCGTCGAACTTCATGCGTGGATCTCCTTGGATTGGGCCTGGTTCGTAGTCAGCCGCCCTGAGGATTGCTTGGTTATTCTTGCCCCGTGCATTACCGGCGGGTCCGAGGTTGCTTCGCCAAGGGGCTGGCGCTAGGTTCCGCGCCCCGAGCTGCCGCCTTAGCTCAGTTGGTTAGAGCACTGGTTTGTGGAACCAGGGGTCCCCGGTTCGAGCCCGGGAGGCGGTACCATTGGCTTTTACGAAAGCTTGCCAGGCCGACGCACTGTTGAGCACGCACGCGCGCTATGCGTCGCGTACGGCGGCGGCGTGCGGGTACGGCTTCCGCTCGTTGGACGGGGCCGACGGCTATCTGTTCGAGGTCGCAGATGGCGCGCGCCGGGCGTTGTTCGCCTGCGGCGCCGGGTCGCCCTACGCGTTGAACGATGCGCGCGCCGCATCTTTGGCCCGCGATAAGGCGTTCGCGGCCGAGGCGCTGCGCGCGAACGGGCTGCCGGTGCTGCCGGGGCGTGTGTTTTTCATCACCAAGCAATGGGCGGAGATGCGAGGGCCCGGTCGCGAGCCGGAAGACGCGCGCACCTATGCAGCGAACGCACGCTATCCGATCTTTTGTAAGCCGATCTCGGCCTCCAACGGTCTCTATGCGGAGATTGTCGAGGACGTTGCGGGCTTCGAGGATTATCTAACGCGCGTCGCGCGTGAACACTTCGCGATCCTCGTCCAGCCATATGTGCGCGGGCCGGAATACCGGGTGTTCGTGTTGCATGGGCGACCGCTGTTTTCCTACAGAAAGCAATTGCCGGTTTTGGTCGGCGATGGGCGCACTACGCTCGGTGCGTTGATTGAGGCGACGCCGCGCGATCACGGCGGGCCGGCGGTTCGGTGGCGCGTGAGCGACGAAGCCGGCGCGCCGATGGCGCTTGAAACCGTGCTGGCCGAAGGGGAAAGCGTAACGCTCGAGGGGCCCGCAAACCGCGCGGCGGGCGGTGGCGCGACGGATGTGCGCGAGGGCGCGGCGCCTGAACTCGCGGCCCTCGCTTGCGCTGCGTCGAAGTTGATCGGGCTTGGCTTGGCGGGCGTGGATATTTTTGACGTGTCGCCGGCGCGCGATTTGAGCGCGTTGCAGATCATCGAAGTGAACTCAAATCCGATGATCAAGACGCTCGAGGATCATGGCCGTTGGGATTTGATCGAGGCGGTGTGGCGCGCGAATTTTGAAGCGGCGTGGCGATGAAGTCCTGGGCGATGAGGCCTTGGCGCGTCCCGTATCCGAAATTTGGCGCGGGGCCTGGGTTGGAGCGCGTGGCGGCGATCGCCGGTTCGCTTGGGATTGATCTCACGCGCTTTGGCGAAGGCGGCGCCGTGATCGTCGGCTCCAACGGCAAAGGCTCGACCGCGGCGATGATTGCGGCGATCTTGCGTGAGACGGGCGCGAACGTCGGGCTGTTCACGTCTCCGCATCTGTTCGATCTGAACGAGCGGTTCAACATCGACGGCGCGGATATCAGCGATGATGAACTTGCCCATCATTGGGCGCGCGTAGAAGCGGCGGCGGCGCCGTTTCGCGATGTGCTCGGAGGGTTTGAGTTCTTGTTCCTCATCGCCGCCGATTGGTTCGCGGCGCGCGGCTGCAAACACACGGTTTGGGAAGCGGGCATAGGCGGCCGGCTTGATCCGGTGCGCTTGATTGAAGCAAGGCGCGTGGCGCTGACGTCGCTCGATCTCGAACACACAGCCCTCTTGGGCGACACGCTTGAGGCGATCGCACGCGAAAAGATCGACGCGGCGCCGGCGGAGGCGACATTGTTTGTCGGCGCGAGTTGCGGACCACAATGGGCAGCGATCGAAAGCCATTGTGCGGAGCGCCGCGTGCGCGGGGTGCTCCTGGATCGTGCGCGTCTAACGGCGCGCGGTTCGGGGCTTGCGTTGGTCGGCGCCCATCAGGAAGAGAACGCGGCCTTGGCGGTGGCGCTGGCTGAAAATTTGGCGGATGTGAGCGATGCACATATCGCCGATGGTTTGGCCAAGGTGCGTTGGCCGGGCCGGTTGGAGGTTCTGCAAACTGATCCGCTGGTCGTGATTGATGTGGGCCACACGCCCGACGGCGTTCGCCGCGCGCGCGCCGGCTTTGAAACGCTACGGGGCGACCGGCCCGGCGTGTTGGTGTGTGGTGTATCGGGCGACAAATCGGTGCGGGAGATCGCAGGCGCCATCGCGCCGGGCTTTGCGGTCGTGATCTGCGCCGCCGCCCGCCACAAGGGGGCGCCGGCGGCGGAGGTCGCCGCGGCGGTGGGCGCGGCCAATCCTGACGCTGAGCTGATCCTTGCCGAAAGCGTGGCCGAGGCCTACCGGCTGGCGCTGGCTAAGGCGCGGGCGAACGGGGCGGCGGTTTACGCCGCCGGGGGGCTATTTCTGGCGGCTGAATTTCGAGCCGTTCATTTGGGGCGGGACCCTGCGGCTCTGGCCTTCTTTTAAGGCGCCGGCCCGGTTACAACCGGGTAAGAAGGGGGCCCATGCCCAGGACGTTGTTTGAGCACCTGTCGCCTGATACCGGCGCCAAGCGCATCCTTGCGCTCGACGGCGGCGGCGTAAAAGGCCTGCTGACCTTGGGCATGCTGAAGCCGCTCGAAGACGAGCTGCGACGGCGCGCGGGCGGGGCGCCGGGCTTCCGGCTGAGCGACTATTACGACTTGATCGGCGGCACTTCGACGGGCGCGATCATCGCGACGGGTTTGGCGCTGGGGCTCACAATCGATGAACTGACGGACAATTATCTCCGGATGGGTCCGGACGTGTTCGGCAAAACCGCCGGCGATGGGGTGTTCCTGCAATCGAAGTTCGACAGTCAACGCCTGCGCCGTGCGCTCAGCCCGGTTCTGACGACCAAGACCATGGGTTCGGAGGAGTTGAAAACTGGGCTCGCCATCCATGCCAAACGCATCGACACGGGATCAGCTTGGGTGGTGACGAACCATCCGCTGAGCCCATTCTACGACCCGCCGTCGGATTCCTCGATCTTCCCCAACAAGCGCTATCGGCTCATCGATCTGGTGCTGGCGAGCGCGGCGGCGCCGACATTCTTCGACGAGGTCATCATCGACGTTGAGTTCGACGACAAACGCCGCCCGACGCAGCGCGGCTATTTCGTCGACGGCGCGGTGAGCGCGAACAACAATCCGAGTATGCAATTGTTCATGCTGGCGTTGGAGCCTTCCTATCGCTTCGGCTGGAAGCGCGGCGCCGACAATCTGATGATGACTTCCTGTGGCACCGGCAGCCGCCGCCCGCGTGTCGAGGGCAAGGCGTTTCAAAGCTTGCCGCCAGGTCTGCGCGGCGTGCATGCGCTGCGGGCGATGGTCTACGACACGCAAGTGCAGGGCGTGATGATGATGCAGGCGTTCTCGGAGCCGAAGCGTCCGTGGCGCATCAATTCCGAGATTGGCGACATGGCCGGCTCATGTCTTTCTGGTGAGCCGCTCCTCGATTTTCAACGCTTGGATGTTGCGCTCGACACCAAGCCAAAGGCGAAATCCGCGCGCGATCCGGCGCCGCCAATGACATTGCTCGAACGCATTCTGGGCCGTGAGTTGGATGCAGACGCGCTTGAAGGGCTCGACCTGATGACCAACGGCAAGAGGGATAATTTGGACCTTTTGCTTGAGGTTGGGCGCGCTGCCGGACGCACCTTCGTGGACGAGCACTACCCCGATCCCAAGTTTGATCTGGCCGAGTGGCGGACGGCTTAAACACCAATCTCTTACCTGTTTCTGTTAGGGTTTGGCGATGGCCGCCGGCGCTAAGAAATCGCAAACCAAGAAAGCCGATCCGTTGCTTGAAGCGGCGGTCGAGTATTTCTCGGCGCGCTCACATGATGCGTGGCGCAAGACGTTGCTGCGGACCAATCCCGAGCAGAAAGGGCAGCCGCGCATGCGCTTGCGGGGCGGCGTCATGGTTGACGTCAATCAACCATGGGCGACGCTGCACCCGAAGGCCAGGGCCGACAACATGAAGGCCGCGCGCGACGCCTATGCGGCGGTGCGCAAATTTCCGAACGATCGCGAAGCGGCGTCGGAGGAGGTCCATAAAAGCTGGATCAAGCGCAACGCGGGCGACAAAAGCCTCGCGAAGGAACTGTTCAAGCCGTACGCGAAACTGTCCGAGGTCGAGAAGGACAAAGACCGCGCCCACGTCGATCGGATGAAGGCGGCGATCGCGGCTGTTCGCAAGCAAGCCAGGCCGCGCAAGGCGAAGGCCGCGTACAAGACCGTGCGGGTTGAGGCCAAACACTGGGCGCGCTTGGAGGCGGCGGCCAACAAGCTCACGAAGCTGACCGGGCGGCCGATTACGCCCGAAGCGCTGTTGGCGGCGGGTCTCGACGCGATCTTGGCGGTCAGCGGCGCCGTGGCGGCGCCAAAAAGCAAAAAGGCTTAGCAGCGGCCTGACGCGGCGCCTTGCGCCCATGCCCCTTCCGAGGGACATGGAGCGCGCATGAAGAAGGTCGTCATCGTTGGCGCCGGCGTGGTCGGCTTGTTCTGTGCTTTGCGGCTGGCGAAATCCGGCGCGCAGGTGATCGTGCTTGAGGGCGAGCGCGAGGATTTTTCCGTTTATGGGCCGACGGCGTCGCTCGCTGCCGCGGGGATGCTCGCGCCGCTCAGCGAGGCAACAGGCGACGCCGATGAGCGGGCGCTGGCGCTGCAATCGTTCGATATGTGGAAGCGGCTGACGCCCGGCTCGATGTGGGAAGACGGCGTGCGGTTCGATGGCGCGGTGGTGGTTGCGCCGGACGACGCGTTGCGCGCGCGCGCTGACGGGCGAGCGCTGACGCCGCTCAACGCCGCGCAATGGAAGAAGCGCACTGGGCTTGAAACGCGCATAGATAGCGGCGTGTTCATCGAAGACGAGGGCGTGGCCGATCCGGTGCGGGTTCTGAGCGGCCTTGCGATGGATGCGCGCCGGCACGGCGTGCAGACATTGTTCGCCAATGACGTTGGCGCGGTGACGGGCTCAAGCGTGGAATCCTATGATACCGGCGTGTACGAGGCCGATGTCGTGCTGCTTGCGCCGGGCGTGTGGGCAAGCGAGGCGATGGCGGATGTAGCACCGGCGTTGAAGCATGTGACGCCGGCGAAAGGGCAAATCGTGCCGGTGACGCTGCCGCGTTCGCTTGGGCCAAACGTGCATGCGCCAGGATTTTATCTCGCGCGGCGTATGGATGATGACGTCGTGCTCGGCGCGACGATGGAGGTCGGCAAGTCGGATCGCTTTCCAAGCGAGGAAGGCGCGCAGATGTTGTTGGCGGCGGCTGAGAGGGTGTTTCCCGGCGAAGTGCGTCAACGTGAGAAGGGCTGGGCGGGCGTCCGCCCGATGTCGCCCGATGGCGCGCCCATGGTGGGAAAGAACGGCGATGTGTGGATCGCCACCGGCCATTCGCGCAATGGCTGGCTGCTCGCGCCGATCACGGCCGAAATCCTCGCCACCGAAATCATGGGCGGCGAGGCCGACCCTTTGTGGAAGCGTTATTCTCCGGATAGATTTGCGGCATCATGACATTCGGCATCGAACCAACAGAAGCTCAAACGGCCATTCAAGACGCCGTCGGAAAGATCTGCGCCAAATATGACGACCATTATTGGTTGAAGACCGACGAGAGCGGGAAGTTTCCCGACGCGTTTGTCGCTGACATCGCCGCCGGCGGTTGGCTGGGTGTGGCGATGCCGGAGCATGTGGGCGGCGCCGGGCTTGGGCTCACCGAAGCTGCGTTGATGATGCAGACGGTGGCGCAATCGGGCGCGGGTTTTTCGGGCGCGAGCGCGATCCATCTGAATATTTTCGGGCTGATGCCGATCGTGAAGTTTGGGACGCCCGAACAACAACAGCGCTTTTTGCCGAACGCAATTAGCGGCGCCGACAAAGCCTGCTTCGCCGTTACCGAGCCGAATTCGGGGTTAGACACCGCGAGCTTGGAAACAAAAGCCGAGCGCACGAATTCCGGTTATCGCATCACTGGCCGCAAGATTTGGACGACCAACGCCCAACGCGCCAACAAGATGCTGATCATCGCACGCACAACGCCGAAGGATCAGGCCAAACGCCCGACCGATGGCTTGTCGTTGTTCTACGTCGATTTTGACCGCACGAAAATCGAGGCCAATCCGATTCCAAAAATGGGTCGCAAGGCCGTGGAGTGCAACACGCTCTTCATCGAAGACCTTGAAGTCTCGAAGGATGAACTGATTGGCGAAGAGGGCGCGGGCTTCAAGATTCTGCTCTCGGGTTTGAACCCGGAGCGCGTTCTGTTCGCGGCGGAAGCGGTGGGTCTTGGCCGTGCGGCTTTGAAGCGTGCGGCGCAATACGCCAAGGAACGCGTCGTGTTCGGACGGCCGATCGGGCAGAACCAGGGCGTCGCGCATCCGCTGGCGAGATCGTGGGCAGAGTTGGAAGCAGCGAACTTGCTCGCGTTCAAGGCGGCCGCGCTCTACGACGCAGGCAAGGAATGCGGCGCCGAAGCGAACGCCGCGAAATATCTGGGCGCGGAAGCTGGTTTTCATGCGTGCGAGAACGCCGTGCTTGCGCATGGCGGCATGGGCTACGCGAAGGAATATTTCGTCGAACGTTATTTCCGTGAGGCAATGATCGCGCGCATCGCGCCTGTGAGCCGCGAGATGATTTTGAACTTCATTGCCGAGCGCGTTTTGGGCTTGCCCAAGTCGTATTAATCTTTCGTTTACCAAACGGGCGCAGCGCGGATGGCATGAGCGATCCGATCCGGCCGCTTGGCCCCGAGGCGGGTGTACAAGGCGCGATCCGCCGTGCGGCGGACGCGACCGGCGTTGATTTCTCGCTGCTGGTGGAAACGGCGCGGCGCGAAAGCGCATTCAACCCGAATGCACGTGCGGGCACGTCGTCCGCGACGGGGCTGTTTCAGTTCATCGATTCAACCTGGCTCGACATGGTGCGCCGCCATGGCGCCCAGCATGGGCTTGGACCGCAGGCGGCGGCGTTGCAGCAGGGCGCCAACGCTGAGACGCGCCGCGAAATCCTGGCGCTGCGGACTGATCCTGAACTCTCCGCGCGGATGGCGGGCGAATTAGCGCGCGAGAACGCGGAAGCTTTGCAATCGCGGCTTGGCCGAGCGCCGAACGCCGGAGAATTGTACGCCGCGCACGTGATGGGCGTGGGCGGCGCGTCGCGTTTGATCGAAGCGGCGACGCAAGGCGCGCCGGATGCGTCCGTGTTGTTTCCGCGCGAGGCGGCGGCGAACCGGGGTTTGTTTTACGCCAACGGCGCCCCGCGCAGTGCGCAAGGTTTGCTCGATCGCTTGTCGCTCGACGCTGATGCAAGCGTAGGCGCGCGCGGGCGCATCGAATATGTGGGCGCAGACGCCGCGCCGATCTCTCCCGCGCTGGCGCAAGCGTTGTTTCAGATGGCGCTGATGCCGTTGCTGCGTGGCGCCGACGAGGAAGCCGAGCGCAATCCGATGCAGCAAGCGCTGGCTGCGTACGCGCGGCTCAGCGGCAGCTAGACAACTGCGCCGCAGGCGTAGAGTGCGTCAATCTCCGCGTCGGAATAGCCAAGCTCTGCGAGCACGGCGCGCGTGTGTTCCCCCAATGTTGGCGCGGGCCCTTTCGGGCCGTCGTCGGCGCCGGGAAAGCGCACCGGGCTTGCGGGCGCTTTGATGCTGGCGCCATTGCGTTGCGGGGTTTGCACCACTGCGCCCGCGGCGATGGTTTGTGGATCCACGACGGCTTCCGCAGCCGAGAGCATCGGCGCCCAGACGATCTGTTCCGCATCGAGCGCTGCGGCGGCCTCGGCAAGCGTGAGCTGCGCGAACGCTGCATCGAGCATATCGACCAGATCGCCGGCGTTCTTGCGCCGGGCGCGCGCGGTGGCGAAACGCGCGTCGTCGCTGAGGCGCCCAAGCTTCAGCGCACGGCAAATGTGGGCCCAATCGCCTTCGCCTTGGCGCGCCAGCAGATTGAGCCAGCGCTCGTCCTTGGTCTTGAAGAAGTTCACCAGCGGCAGCGGCGCTTCGCGGCGCGGACGATTGGACGCGACACGCCCATAGGTGTGTTGGATCGAGAGGTCTGACGCTGCTGCATAGTGCGCAGCGCGCAGCAGAGACGCTTCAACCAGGCGGCCTTTGCCGGTGCTGGAGCGTTCATGCAGCGCGGCAAGCACACCGGCGGCCAGCGCCATTGCGGTGACGTGATCGCCGAACGCAGTGCGCAATTGCATCGGTTCGCCGCCTTTGGGGCGGAAGAGCGCGGCGAGGCCCGCGTGCGCCCAGAACGCGGCGGCGTCCATGCCGGGACGTTCAGCGTCTGGGCCATCGAGGCCGTAGCCGGTGAGGCTTGCGTAGATGAGGCGCGGATTGCGCTGAAGCACCGCCTCGTGATCGAGCCCGGATCGTTTCAGCCCGCCCGGCCGCACGTTGGTGAGAAACACATCGGCGCCGTCGATCAAGCGCAGCAGCACTTCGCGGCCCGCATCCTTCGTGGTGTCGAGCGCGATGCCGCGCTTGCCGCGATTGTCCATTTCCCAGACCGGGTTCACGCCGCTGGCTTCAATGCCAACGGTAGCGAAGAACAGGCGGATCGGATCGCCGCCGGGTGGTTCGACTTTGATGACGTCCGCGCCCCAATCCGCGAAAATACCCGCCGCGCCGGGTGCGGCGATGTAGGTCGCGTAGTCGATGACCTTCAGACCCTTCAGCATTTCCGCCATTCCACTTACGCAACGTCATCGTGACGCAAGGTTTCGTTAAGGCCGGACGCCAAGGCTGGCGGCACTGCCTTGGTGCGAGTCGCGCCCGGGGTCAGAGACTTTGGGCCAGAGGCTTTGGGCCGGAGACCTTGCGAATGCCGATCGTCACCATGCGCTCGAAGCTGACGGATAGCGACATCCGGACTTTGATCAAGGGTCCGACCGAGGAAGATCGCGCCCAAGCCGCGCACAAGATTTGCCGCTGCATTGATGAAGGCGAACTGACGGTCGAAGAGCGCGCCCATGCTGAGGGCATCATCGCCATCATGGCGCAGGACGCGGCGATCCTTGTGCGACGAGCTTTGTCGGTCGCGCTGAAGAACTCGCCGCGCTTGCCGCGCGACATCGCCAACAAACTAGCGCGCGACATTGAATCGGTCGCGCTGCCGGTGATCCTCAACTCGCCGACGCTGACCGATAGTGATCTGGTGGAGATCGTGCGCACGTGCCCGCCATCGAAGCAAGTTGCGGTGGCGAGCCGTGAGCGTGTTTCGGTGACGGTGACGGGCGCGATCGCCCAATACGCGGCGCCGCAAGCGGTTGAACGCGCGCTCGCCAACGACAACGCCTTGTTCGACGAAACGGGGCTCGACGCGGCGCTCATTCGTTTCTCCGATCTCTCCGAGATCACGACGGCGATGGTGCATCGGGGCGAACTGCCGGTGACGATCACTGAGAAGCTGGTGTCACTGGTGACGGGCGAATTGTTCGATCATCTCGTCAACAACCACGAACTGCCGCCGCAATTGGCGATCGAATTGGCCATGGGCGCGCGTGAGCGTGCGACGATCGATATTGTAGAGCAGGCTGGCCGTCAGAATGATCTGCACTCGTTTGTGCAGCAATTGAGCCTGCACGGGCGGCTGACGCCATCACTGATCATGCGCGGCCTGTGCCTGGGGCACATGGAGTTCGTCGAGCACGCGATGGCGGAATTGGGCGGGCTGACGCATCAGCGCGTGTGGCTGATGATCCACGACAGCGGACCGTTGGGGCTGAAGGCGGCGTTCGACCGCGCGGGCTTGCCGCCACGTTTGTTTCCGTCGTTCCGCGCGGCGGTGGACGTGTTCCACCAGATGGAACGCGAAGGCGGTGGGCGCGATCGTTTGATCTTCCGTCGGCGTATGCTCGAACGCACGCTGACCTTGTTCCAGTCGATCCCGAAGGACGATCTCGACTACCTGCTGGAAAAATTGGACGCGACCAGCGAACAGCACGAACGCGTCGCCGCGATCTAATTTTGCTTGGTCGCATTTTCTGGCGCCGAACCGGATTCCATTTCGGTGGAAAATGCTTAGCGCAAACCCGCTTCCGCAAACGGGCCGCCACCGCGATCGAAGCCGGCGATGGCGAGCAATTTGGCTTGCCCGGCGCTGCGCACCGTTTCCGCCGTGATCACGAGGCCGGCGGCTTTCGCGGCGAGCAGGCGGCGTCCGAGCGGCGTGCGGTCGCCGTCTTCCAGTGCGAGGTAAGGGTTGGGGCTGTCGGGCGCTTCGAGCACCAATTCACTGTAGAGCGCGCGCGCGCGTGCGCCGAAGGGCAGTGGGCAATCTGGATCGCCGCGCAGGATGACGCCCCAGCCGCGGGCGCGAAGGTCCTCGGCCAGGCCTGGGCCTTTGCTGACGATTTCACGCTCGCAGAGTTCGAAGCCCAGCGAGCGGCGCGTGCAACCGGCTTCGATCGCGGCTTCGCTCAGGAGATCCGCTTCGAGCGAGCCGTAGAGCTGCGCGGGAACCGCGAGGGCGACCGAACCGCTTGCGCCGCGTTCGCGCCATTGCATGCGTGCAGCACGCAAAACGCGCGCGAGGTTGGAAAATTGAAACGCATCGTCTGGCGCGCCGCGCGGACGAACCACGCCAGCGGCAAGCGCGCCGACGCGCAAATCAACGCGGCCGCCGAGCGTAAACGCAAGCGGGTCCGCCGCTGGCATGCGCGGAAAGGGGATGACGTTCGTGGCTCGCACAATCCGGCCAACATGCCAGAGCGCCGTTAAAAAACGGGCGGACGAAGACGGTTAGGGCCGCGTTAGGAAAGTCAGACCGGAGCGACGCCCAGAGCCTCAACCTCGGCGTTGAGCGCTTTCACCAGAGCCGCGCCGACGGGGTGGCCGGCGGATTTGATCTTATCGCGGACGGCGGCGCGGATGGCGTCCACATGCGCGCGCGCCAGGCCCGGATTGGCGGCTGTTGCAGCCTTGCCGGCGTCGGTCTCGACCAGCCGACAGAGCGAGGCGGCGATCTGGGTGACGAGAGGATAGCCATAGGTCGTGCCCAAGCCCTTTAGATCGTGCGCCGCGCCGTAGAGCGGATCGAGCCACACCGCCTCCCATGCGGCGCTGTCGGCGGCGAGGCGCGCGATTTGAAGTTTGGAGACTTCCTCTTCAAGCCATTGCGGGAAGGCGGCGCTGAGCGATTGCATGGCCTCGTCCGCGCGCGCCAAAGCCGCGTCGTCAAAAACGGGGCGCTTCAGCTCCAGCACGCGGCGACCCACTTCGCGTGGATCGATCATTTCAACGTTTGACTTGGCCATGGCGAGACGACTTTCGCCCGGCGTGGTGAATAGAGCGTTGACGGCTCAAACGTTGAATTGCTCGCGCAGCACGCGCTCATCTAGGGCGTGGCCGGGATCGAACAGCAAAGTCAGCGCCGAGGCGGGCTCCTCACGGATTACGACAGCAGCGATGTCGCGGATTTCCATATTGTCGGCTGAGCAGCTGACCGGCCGGCGCTCGGCCTCCAGCACTTCGAACCGCACGACCGCGGTTTGCGGCAGCAATGCCCCGCGCCAGCGTCGCGGGCGGAACGGGCTGATTGGTGTGAGCGCCAGGAGCTTGGAGTGGATCGGCAAGATCGGGCCGTAGGCGGAGAAATTGTAGGCGGTAGAGCCAGCGGGCGTGGCCACCATCACGCCATCGCAGAGCAGTTCCTCCATGCGCTCGGCGCCGTCGACCAGAATGCGCAAGCGCGCTGACTGGGCGCTCTGGCGCCACAGCGACACTTCGTTGAATGCGCGCTCGATGACGGCCTTGCCGTCCAAGGTTTCCGCTTTGGCGACGAGCGGGCGAATTTTGACGGGTTCCGCTTTTGAGAGCCGGTCGGCAAGGTTTTCCTCGTCGTAGTCATTCATCAGGAAACCGACGGTGCCGCGGTTCATCCCGTAAACCGGCTTCTTGTCCTTCAGCCGCCGCCGCAGCGTATCGAGCATGTGCCCGTCGCCGCCGAGGGCGACGATCACATCGGCTTCGGCCTCGCCCACTTCGCCATAGGTGTGACGCAGGCGCCGGAGCGCGTCTTGCGCTTCGGGGCGCGCACTGGAGGTGAAGGCGAGCTTCATTTGCGGTCTTTGCTTCTAGCCCAGGAGGGTCTTAAGCTTCCCTAACATAAGGACGGCGAGCCAGGGACAAGGGAGCCACAGACATGGCGGACGACGCAGGGACTTCCCTTAAGGGAAGAGTGAGCGCGGAGGAATGGCAAGCGCGCGTGGATTGCGCGGCGCTTTATCGGCTGGTCGCGCTGCACGGCTGGGACGACATGATCTTCACGCACATTTCCATGCGCGTGCCCGGCCCCGAGCACCATTTCCTGATCAATCCGTACGGCATGTTCTTCGAAGAAATCACCGCGTCCTCGCTGGTGAAGGTCGACCTAGAGGGCAATATCGTCGCGCCGACGAACTATTACATAAATCCAGCGGGCTTCACGATCCACTCGGCGATCCACGCCGCGCGTGAGGATGCGCTGTGCGTCATTCACTTGCACACCGATGCGGGCGTTGGCGTTTCCGCGCAGAAAGAAGGCTTGATGCCGCTGACGCAGAACGCGCTGCTGTTGCGGAAGAACTTGGCCTATCACGAGTACGAAGGCGTTGCGCTCAATCTCGATGAGCGAGAACGTTTGGTGGCCGATATTGGCGACAAGAAACTGATGCTTCTGCGCAATCACGGCACGTTAGCCGTTGGCGCGACCGCGGCAGAGGCTTTCCTCGGCATCTTCTTCTTGGAGCGAGCATGCGCACAGCAGGTGAACGCCTTGAGCGCCGGCCGCGAGAATGTGCTGATCGCGCCGGAAGATGCGCAGGCGGAAGCGGCCAAGACCGGCGGCGGGCTCGGCATGGTGTCGGGCCTCGCGTGGCCGGGGCTGAAGCGCAAGCTCGACCGTCATCTGCCGGGTTACGATTCCTAACTTTACTTGCCGCGTTCGCGCCTGCGCCTGCGAGCGCCGGCGCGTGGATCGCACCCAAAGAGGGGCAAGAAATCTGGACCAGCGTCGCCGGCTTTCGTGGCGACGACGAGATCGGTTTCTTTGAGAGCTCGGCCTATTACGAGGCGCCGGTGCATGAGCGTGCGTCGGTTGTAGCTGCGCCGTGGCTGGAGCAAGGGCACGGCGTCGGCGACGACGGGTGGCGCGCCGAGGCGACGTTGGCGCTGAAGACGGCGATCCTGCGCGACGCGCGTTCGGCATTGGCGGTTCAGGGCGGCGTTGTCTGGAACTCCTGGCCGAACTTCGGGTGCGCCGAGACTGGCGGCGAGCTGCGCCTCCTCGCCGGTCGGTCCTTTGGCGCGACGGGGTTCATAAACGCCGAGGTCGCCGCTCGGACTTTTGAGGGCGATTGTGGCGGGGAGCGTCTGGACCTCACCGCCGGTTACCGTCCGCACGAGAACTGGCTGGCCATGGGTCAAGTTTTCATGGACGCGCCTCGCGAAGCTGGAGGCGGCGATACAGTAAAGGCGCAATTGAGCCTCGTGCGGTTCGGCCGACGTGAGCGAGGCATCCAAATCGGCCTACGGGCGCGTATAGATGACGGAATATCGGAACCAGCGATTGTGCTGGGATTTTGGGGCCGACCGGGCGACTGACGGCGGCCGCAGGCGGGTGTTCGAGCGACACAACTCCGCAACAAGTTTGGTGTAGAGACCGCTACAAATGTTGGGGATATTCAAACGCTACGGCTTCGCCGGCGTGGTCGCGGGCGCTCTGGCGCTTATGACGCTTGTCGTCTTGGGCAAAAGCCTGTTCGCCGGCGGTGACGCAGGCGCGGGCCAAGGTCCGCCAGGCATGGCGCAGATGAAGGGCAAAGGCGGTCCCGGCGGTCCGGGAGGCGGCGCGCTGGTGACAGCCGCCGCCGTCAGCCGACACACGTTCTCCGATGCGATCCAAGCGCTCGGCACGGCGCAGGCGCGCGAGAGTATCGTACTGACGCCGAAGGTTGCCGACACCATTCGCCGCTTGCGGTTCGAGAGCGGCGACCGCGTGCGCTCTGGGCAAGTGCTGGTGGAACTCGCGAGCGTCGAGCAATCGGCGTCGCTGGCTGAAGCCAATGCGGCGAATGCCGCCGCGCAGGAAGAATTGCGCAGGGCGCAGGAATTGTTCGATCGCGGCTTTGCGTCCCAAGCACGGCTCGACACCGTGCGAGCTGCGGCAGACGCCGCCGCCGCGCGCGTGAACGCAGGCGCGTCACGCTTCGACGACCGCACCATTCGCGCGCCGTTCTCCGGCGTTGTTGGTTTGCGGCTCGCGAGCCCCGGCCAATATGTACGCCCCGGCGACCAGATCGGCACGCTTGACGATCTCTCGCAGATCAAGCTCGACTTTGATGTGCCGGAAACGCGGCTCGCGCAGCTTGCGCCGGGCGTGGCGATCAGCGCGCTCACGGCGGCCTATCCCGACCGAACCTTCGACGGCACGATCTCGCAAGTTGATAGCCGCGTCGATCCGACGACGCGCACAGTGCGTGTGCGGGCGCTGTTGCCCAATCCCGGCGAGACGATCCGCCCCGGCATGTTGATGACGGTGCAAGTGCGCTCCAATCCACGCCAAGCGTTGGCGGTGCCGGAGATCGCCGTGCTCGACCAGATCGACGGCGCTTACGTCTATCGCGTGCGCACGGCTGAGGGCGGGCCCTCCGCCGAGCAAGTTCGCGTTCAAGTGGGCCAACGCAGCGGCGGCATGGCCGAGATCTTGGCTGGTGTCGCCGAGGGCGACCAGATCATCACGCAAGGCGTGCAAAGCGTGCGGCCGGGTCAGCCGGTGCGTTTCGGCGATGGCGCGCCGGGCGATGGCGGCCTGCGCGATCGCACACCGGCGGCGTCGACCGCGCCCGCGCCCGACCGTGCTCAGCAACGGCGGAGTTAAGCCGTGACGCTTTCCGATCTCTCGGTTCGCCGGCCCGTCCTCGCAACGGTGTTTTCGCTCATCATCATCGCCTTCGGCGCGATTGCCTTCACGACCTTGCCGTTGCGCGAATTGCCGGACGTGGACCAGCCGGTCGTATCGGTGAGCGTGTCCTATCCAGGCGCCTCGGCGCAGGTGGTGGAAAATCAGATCACGAGGCCGATCGAGGATCAGCTCTCGGGCATTGACGGCATCGATCTCATCCGATCGTCGAGCCGTGATGGACGCTCTTCGGTCAATATCGAGTTCTCGCTCGACCGCGATCTGGAAGACGCCACCAATGATGTCCGCAACGCGGTGGCGCGGGCGCAAGGGCAATTGCCCGTCGATGCGCTTGAGCCGGTGGTGCAGAAGAACGACGCCGATGCCGATCCGATCCTTTGGTACAGCCTGGAATCGACGACGCTCGACCGCATTGCGCTGACCGACTACGCCGAGCGCTACATTGTCGACCGCCTCTCCGTCGTCGATGGCGTCGCGAGCGTTCGCGTGTTTGGCGGATTTACGCGGTCGTTGCGGATTTGGCTCGACACCAACGCCATGGCCGCGCGCGGTCTCACCGTGCAGGACGTTGAAAACGCGCTGCGCTCGCAGAATGTGGAATTGCCGGCGGGATACGTGCAGAGCGAGGAGCGCGACTATCAGGTCCGCGTCGCGCGCGCTTTCGATACGCCGGAGCAATTCGATCGCTTGCCCCTGCGCAGCGGCGCCGATGGCGCGGTGGTGCGGTTGGGCGATGTCGCGCGCATCGAGATCGCGCCGGATGAAACGCGCCGCCTCTTCCGGGGCAATGGCGTCGATCAAGTCGGCATCGGCGTGGTGCGCCAGTCGCAGTCCAACGCGTTGGATGTCGCACGCGGCGTGAAGGCCGAGGTCGAGAACGTCGAAGCGGCGCTGCCCGAGGGCGTGCACATGGTGCTCACCACGGATTCGACGCTGTTCATCGACCGCGCGATCGAGCGGGTGGGCGCTACCTTGATCGAATCCACGTTGCTCGTCGTGTTCGTGATTTTCCTGTTCCTCGGCAGCTGGCGCGCCGCGTTTGTGCCGGCCGCTGTTATACCGGTGTGCCTCGTCGGCTCGTTTTTGATCCTCTCGATCTTCGGCTTTTCGATCAATCTGCTGACGCTTATGGCGTTGGTGTTGGCGATTGGGCTTGTGGTCGACGATTCCATCGTCGTGCTGGAGAACGCGCAGCGCCGCGTGGACACGTTGGGCGAGCCGCCGTTGGTGGCCGCCGAGCGTGGGACGCGGCAGGTGTTCTTCGCGGTTATCGCGACGTCGGCGGTGCTGGTGGCGGTGTTTGCGCCGCTTTTGTTCGTCGGGGGCTATGTCGGGCGTTTGTTCGTTGAACTCGCCGTGACGGTGGCGGGCGTTGTCGTAATTTCGGCTTTCGCGTCGCTGTCGCTGTCGCCGATGATGTGTTCGAAGCTCATCAAGCCGGCCAAGCAGAGCACATGGCTCACGCGCTTCATGGACGGCATGCTCGATAAATTGCGGGCGTCCTATCGCGCGTCGCTTGAAGCGGCGATGAATGCGAAGCCGATCGTGTTTGCGCTGTTCGGGTTCGTTATCCTCGGCGGGGGCTTCATTTTCACGCAGCTCTCGTCAGAGCTGACGCCGACGGAAGACCGCGGCCAGATCCAGATTTCGATCAATGGCCCGGAAGGCGCGGGCTTTGAATACACGCAACGCGTCGTGAACCAGGTCGAAGCCATCTTGCTCGAGTATGTTGAACGCGGCGAGGTTGCGCGCATCACGCTGATGGCGCCGGGGTTCGGCGATGCGGGAACATCGCGTTTTTCGAGCGGCGGCGGGCGGCTTACGCTTACCAATTGGGAAGAGCGCGAGCGCAGCTCCGCGGACATCGAAACGGAATTGAACCAGCGCTTCGCGCAAATCCCCGGCGCCGTCGTGCGCGCGCGGGCCGCGAGCGCATTCCAGCGCGGCGGCGGGGGCGGCGAAGGCGCATCGATCGTGCTGCTTGGCTCGACCTACGAGCAAACAGCGGCGGTGGCGCAACGGATCGTCGATCGGTTGCGCGACAACCCGAACTTCCAGCGTCCGCGCATGGACTACGAACCAAATTCGCCGCGTGTGCTGGTCGAGATCGACCGCGAGCGCGCCGCGTCACTTGGCGTATCCGTGCAGGCGATTGGACGCACGCTTGAGGCGACGATGGGCTCGCGCCGCGTGAATACGATCACCGATCGTGGCGAGGAATATTACGTCTACCTGCAAGCCGAGCGTGACGAACGCTCGACGGTGGATGACCTCGGCAACAAGTTCGTGCGCTCGGACCGCACTGGCGAATTGGTGCCGCTGTCGAGCTTGGTCACCTCGCGCACGGTGGGCGACGCATCGGAACGCCGCCGCACCAACCGCCAGGCGGCGGTCACGGTCGGCGCGTCAATCGCCGGCGATTATGCGATCGGCGATGCGATCCAGGAATTGGAGACGATCGCCCGCGCTGAGATCGGCAACGAGCCGATCGCCATCGATTACACGGGGGCGGCGCGGCAGTTCAAGCAGGCGACCGGCGCCATTGGCTTTGCCTTTGGGTTTGCGCTGCTGATCGTGTTCCTGGTGCTGGCGGCGCAGTTTGAGAGTTTCGTACACCCGCTTGTGATCATGCTGGCGGTTCCGCTCGCGGTTTCGGGCGGATTGTTCGGGCTCTTCCTGTTTGACAACACGCTCAACATCTACAGTCAGATCGGCTTGATCATCCTCATCGCGCTTGGGGCGAAGAACGGGATTTTGATCGTCGAATTCGCCAATCAGATGCGCGACGAGGGCCGATCTATTCGAGACGCCATTCTCGAAGCGTCGGACCTGCGCATTCGTCCGGTGTTGATGACCTCGATCGCGACCGTCGTTGGCTCGATCCCGCTCATCATCGGCCACGGCGCCGGCGCGGAGAGCCGGATGACGATCGGCGTGGTGATTTTCTTCGGCCTCTCGGTCGCGACCTTGCTGACGCTGTTCGTGGTGCCGGTGTTCTACGACCTGTTGGCGCGCTACACGAAATCGCCAGAGGCGACGGCTAAGCAGATCGAAGAGTTCGACCACGCCGAAGCGGCGGCGCGGCCCGCCGAGTGATCAGTTCGCGGTTTCGACCATCAGATAGGCGATCAGATCGCGGCGCTGGGTTTCGTTTCGTACGCCGGCGAAGGCCATGCGATTGCCCGGCAAGAAAGTCTGTGGGTTTGCGAGCCACTGATCGAGTTGTGCGGCGTCCCAGGTGAAGTTCGCGGCCTGCACGGCTTCTGAATAATTGAAGCCTTCGACCGTGCCGATTTCGCGGTTGAAGACGTGGTGCAGGTTCGGTCCAACGCGGTTGCCGGCGCCTTCGTCGATCGTGTGGCACGAGCGGCACTGCGCGAAGACGCGGCGGCCAGCCTCGTAATCGGCAGCATTGTAGGGCGCGGGCAGCGCGGCGAGCGCGGTTTGAATTTCCTCGGGCGTGGGGCCGGCCGGCGCAGCGGGCGCCGGCGCTTCGGCTGTCGGTGTGGAGGGCGTTGAAGCGGGTTGCCCACAAGCGGCCAGAGTGAGCGCGAGAACGGACACGGCAATCAAACGCATGACACACATCCTGCTGAAGGCGGCGCAAGTGTCACACGCCGCGCCCTAGGTGCAACCATTGGCTCGCGCGTCAGAGCGCCGCGCGGTCCGCGAAATGGTGCCGCCAGAGGGACTCGAACCCCCGACCCCCTGATTACAAATCAGGTGCTCTACCAGCTGAGCTATGGCGGCGCCGGCGCTCCTTCTGCCAGCACCTGCTTGCGATCGGAACCAGCAAAATCGCTGGGGCGTTCCTCTCCTGACGGGCATCAGGAGAGAAATCATGTCAATCACCAAGAAAATCCTGGCCATGACGGCCGCAGTGTCGCTGGGCCTTTTGGGCGCGTGCGGTACGTTGACCGGTGCGGCCACGGGCGCCGCCGTGGGAGCGGCTGTGGGCAATAATACCGGCGATGGCGACGCGGCCGAAGGCGCCGCGGTCGGCGCGGCGGCCGGCGCTGTCGCCGGCACGATCGTCTCGCCGCCACGCGAATAGCCGCCTTCGGCAGCTTGAACCTTTCCCCCGCCGGCCGCTGTTTGATAAGGACAGCGCGCCGGTGGGGACGATGGCTGAAGGCACGAGCTCAGGTATCAACGCTAAATTGTTCGGCACAGGGCCGAAGCGCATCTTGTCGCTTGATGGCGGCGGGGTGCGCGGACTTTTGGCGCTGGGGATACTCAGCGAGCTCGAGCGGCGGTTGAAGCGCCGGAGCGGCACACCGAGTTTCCGGCTGGCGGACTATTTCGATCTCATCGGCGGGACGTCGACGGGCTCGATCATCGCTGCGGCGTTGGCGATGGGCAAAAGCGTTGGCGAGGTTTCAGCTCTCTACCACGAATTGGCGCCGGCCGTGTTTGCGGCGGAGGGCGCCAATGCGGGCATCCGCAAAGCGCGGTTCGATTCCGACAAACTGAACGACGTGCTCGCGCGAGAATTTGGCGATCATGAATTGGGATCGCCCGCCCTGAAGACGGGCTTTGCAGTGTTTGCAAAGCGCATCGACACCGGTTCGGCCTGGACGCTGACGAACAATCCGCGCTCGGCGTTTTGGGAAGGGCCGCCCGGGGGCTATCCGAACAAGAGGTTTCAGATCCGCCAATTGGTGCGCGCCAGTGCTGCGGCGCCAACGTTTTTTGAAGAATGCCACGTTCGCTTGATCCCCGAGGGCGAGCCTGTGCCGCCGGGCGCAGATGCGATTGGCGAGTTCGTGGATGGCGGTGTCGCCGCTTTGAACGATCCGAGCCTGCAATTGCTGAAAGTCGCGACGTTGAAGCATTACGGCTTCAATTGGCCTTCAGGCGACGACCGCTTGATGATGATCTCGATCGGCACAGGATATTGGCGTCCGGCGCTGCGTTACGACACGTTGCAAAACGATTTGCTGCACACGGTGGCGCCCGCCGCCGCGCGCGCGGTGTTTGCGCTGACCAGCATGATCCATGATGCCTCGCTCAATACGCTGGTGACGATGCAGGCGCTGTCGGCGCCGCCGAGGCCGTGGCGGATCAACAGCGAAATCGAGGACATGCGCGGCGCGCATTTGTCCCCGGTGCCGGTGCTGCATTTTCAGCGCATGGACGCGCGCCTCGATGACGAGAGCGAGATCCGTCGCCTCGGGCTGAACTATTCCGCCGCGCAGTTGGAGGCCATGAAGGACATGGCCACGGGCGAGACCAGTACGCTCGCGCATCTGGAAGAGATCGGCCGACGCGTGGGCGACGATTATTTTCGTCGCCGCGTCCAAACCGAGCCGGATTGGGAGCGCGCGATCCTCCCGGCGCGGTTCGATCCGCCTGGGTTCACAGGGCCCAAAGGACCAGCGCAAAGCCGGATTGAGGCGATGGGACGGATATTCGGCGGACGTCCCCGAAAGGGATAGCGGCGGCGGTCGGTTTCCCTTTGCGGGAGGCGCCGTGGCGTGGTTAACCGGAGGCCGGCAAAACGCCGGCCCAGAGGGGCTGGGACGGCCCGAACGCGGCGACAAAGGGGACTTTCATGAGCTTCTGGGATTCTGTGTTCCGGGCCGTGTTTGGCAGCCGCGGGGGCAAGACGACGTCGCCTCCGCCGCCACCCCCGCCACGCGCACCTCCACCCCCGCCTCCGGCCGCGCCGCGTCCGCCGGCTGCGCCACCCGCGCCGCCGCCGGCCGCGCCACCCGCACCGGCTCCGGCAGCACCACCTGCGCCGCCGCCCGCGCCGCCGCCGCCGCCGGCGCATGCGCCACCGACGCCGCCCGCGCCGCCACCAGCCGCTCCGCCTGCGCCGCCGCCAGCGGCGCCACAGCCTTCCGCGCCGCCTGCCGGCTTCTCCATCGATGGATTGCGCGCGCAGAACGCGGCGCGACTGACCAACGCCGACATCGACGCTGCCGCGCAGCGGCTGGGCGTTGAGGCAAATGCACTGCGCACCGTGATCCGTGTCGAGAGCGCGGGTCCGGGGTTCAGCGCGGACGGCAAGCCGCTTATTTCGTTCGAGCCGTATTGGTTCAGCGTCGCCACGGGCGGACGCTTCGATGCGTCTCATCCCAACGTGTCGCAGCCGACTGTTCGGCGCGCCGATCTCGGCGGCAATCAAGCTGCGCGCTATGCCAAGCTGGCTGAGGCGTATGGACTTGATGCGGCGGCCGCGCTCGGCGCGACAAGCTGGGGCGCGTTTCAGACGCCTGGGCGCTACTTCGCGCAAGCAGGCTATCCGAACGTGTTCGCGTTCGTGAGCGACATCTCGCAATCGGAAGCGCGCCAATTGACGGCGTTCGAGCAATATTTGCGCAATCAGAGCCTGATCGACGAATTACAGCGCAAGGATTGGGAGGGCTTTGCCCGCGCTTACGAAGGCGATCAGGGTTTTGCTGCTTACGCCAATGCGCTTTCCGCTGCTTACACGGCGGTGTCGCGCGACAATCCGTCGGGCACGCACTTCCTCGATACGCTGATCGCGGTGTCGCGCGCGGGCTTGACGCAGGCCGATTACGAAGCCGCGGCCGCGCGACTTGGGTGTGAGCGAGAGGCGATCCAAGCCGTTGTCGAAGTGGAGAGTGGGGCGTCCGGTTTCGCCACGAACGGCAAGCCGATCATTCTCTATGAGCCGCACATCTTTTCGCGCCTCACCAGCCGGCGCTTCGACGCCAGCAATCCGACTGTTTCCTATCCAACATGGGACCGCACGCTCTATCCGCGCGATCAGGCTGGCCGTTGGGCGCAGATGCGCGAGGCGTATGGCCTGGACGCTGAGGCCGCCGTCGCGTCGGCGAGCTGGGGCCGTTTCCAGATCATGGGCATGAATTACGAACGCTGCGGTTTCACCAAAGCCACCGATTTCGTGGCTGATATGGCCAAGAACGAAGTGCAGCAGCTGAAGGCGTTTGAGGGCTTCGTGCGTTCGTCTGGCATCGCCGACGAATTACAGCGTCTCGACTGGGAAGGCTTCGCGCGCGTTTATAACGGGCCGGGGCAGGTGGAGCGGTACGGGCGCTTGATGCGTGAGGCGTATCAGCGGCTGAAGGGTGTGGCGTAGCGGCAAGAAGCGCGGGGGGTGAGTGATGGGTATCTTCGACGCGTTGTTTCGAGCTGTGTTTGGCAGCCGCAGCAGCAAATCCACGACGACCACCTCGCCGCCGCCAGCGCCGAAGCCGGCGCCGCCGCGCCCTCCGGTAACGCCACCAACGCCGCCGCCGGCTGCGCCGCCGCCGCCTCCCGCGCACGGCAACGCATCGCCGCCCCCACCGCCGAGACCGCCAGCGCCGCCTGCACAGCCGACCGACTATCTCTCAACCTTGCGGGCCGAGAGCCGTGCGCCGCTGACGCGCGCGGATTTTGAACGCGTCGCTGCGGCTCTGAATTGCGAGTGGGAAGCGGTGGGCGCGGTCGCGGAAGTGGAGTCAGGGCCGCTTGGCGGGTTTGGACCGGATGGGCGCCCGATCATCTTGTTCGAGCGGCATCTGTTTTCGCGTCACACCAGTTCGCGCTACGACGCCACGCACCCGACGATTTCCAACCGCACCGGAGGCGGCTATCCGAGGACGCAAGCCGAACGTTGGGCGCAGTTGGAGCAGGCTTATGCGCTTGATCCCGAGGCGGCGCTGAAAAGCGCAAGCTACGGCCGCTTCCAGGTGCTGGGCCAAAACTATCCGAATGGCGGCTTCGCCAACGCGCATGCGTTCGTTTCGTCCATGGCGCGTTCCGAGCAAGGGCAGCTGCAAAGCTTTGTCGACTTCGTCCGCGCCAACAATTTGGGCGATGAACTTCAGCGCAAGGATTGGGTGGGCTTCGCCAGCCGGTACAACGGCCCGAGCTACGCTCAATTCCAGTACGACACCAAGATGGCGGCGGCGTATCAGCGGCTGAAGAACAACCCGCCGACGTCCTGAGCGCGGACCGGCTGGCCTTGCTTTAGTCCGCTTCGAGCGCCTACATCCGCGCGACCATGGCACGCTATCTCATCACGTCCGCACTTCCGTACATCAACGGCATCAAGCATCTCGGCAATCTGGCCGGTTCCATGCTGCCGGCGGACGTGCATGCGCGTTTCCGGCGCCTGCAGGGGCACGAGGTGCTCTACATTTGCGCCACCGATGAGCACGGCACGCCGGCGGAGCTTGCCGCAGCCGAAGCGGGCCAGGACGTACGCGCTTATTGCGATGAACAATATAAAATCCAGAGAGACGCCTGCGCGGGCTTCAAGCTCTCGTTCGACCATTTTGGCCGTTCGTCCAACCCGCCGAACCACAAACTCACACAGGCGTTCTGCGAAGCGTTGGAGAAGAACGGTCTGATCGAAGAACGGGTGACGCGCCAGGTTTACTCAATCGATGACGGCCGCTTTCTGCCGGACCGCTATGTCGAGGGCACGTGCCCGCATTGCGGGTTTGAGCGCGCGCGCGGCGACCAGTGTGACAATTGTCAGCGTCTGCTGGATCCAACCGATCTGATCAACCCGCGCTCCAAAGTGTCGGGCTCATCCAACATCGAAGTGCGCGACACCGCGCATCTCTTCTTGTTGCAGCCGAAGATGCAGGAGCGCGTGCGCGCGTGGGTCGATCGCGCCGACGCGTGGCCGTCGCTGGCGCGTTCGATCGCTTACAAATGGCTGGACGAAGGCCTGATCGATCGCGCCATCACGCGCGACCTCTCCTGGGGCATCAGGGTGACGAAGGACGGCGCGGTGCGGCCGGGCTTTGAGAACAAGGTGTTCTATGTCTGGTTCGACGCACCCATCGAATATATCGGCTCGACCGTCGAATGGAGCGAAGCGACCGGCAATGACTGGGAACGCTGGTGGCGCACCGACAAAGGTGCAGGCGACGTCACCTATGTCGAGTTCATGGGCAAGGACAATGTCGCGTTCCACACCGTAAGCTTTCCGATCACGATCATGGGTTCTGGCGAGCCTTGGAAGCTGGTTGACCGCTTGAAGGCGTTCAATTGGGTCACGTGGTATGGCGGCAAGTTCTCGACCAGCGAAAAGCGCGGCATCTTCATGGACCAGGCGCTCGAATTGCTGCCGAGCGATTATTGGCGCTGGTATCTGATGGCGAACGCGCCGGAGAGCTCCGACGCGGCATTCACGCTTGAGCAATTCCAGCAGACCATCAACGCCGACCTCGCCAACGTGTTTGGCAATTTCGTGAACCGCATCACGCGCTTTGCGGCGTCGAAGTTCGACAGCGCGGTGCCGGATGGTGGAACGCCGGGCGAGCATGAAGCCAAGCTCGCCAAGGAATTCGCAGAGCGGCTGGCCGCGCTGACGCAATGCCATGAACAAATGGAGATGCGCAAAGCCGCCGCCGAGTTGCGGGCGATCTGGGCGGCTGGGAATGAGTATTTGCAGGTCGCCGCGCCTTGGACAGCGCTGAAAACGGATCGCGACGCGGCCGCCGTCGGCGTGCGCACTGGGCTGAACGCGGTGGTGCTGTTTGCAATCCTCGCGCAGCCCTTCATCCCGGATGCAGCGAAGACCGTGCTCGATGCGATGGGTGTGCCGGACGCAAATCGTCGGTGGCCGGCGCCTGAGGATAGCGGCGTTTGGGATGCGCTGCCGCGTGGCTTGGCCTTTACGCCGCCAGACGTATTGTTCCGGAAGATCGAAGACACAGACGTCGCCGCGTGGGCGGCGCGCTTCTCCGGCGGTGGCGACCAGGCGGCTTGATCAAGTCCGCGTGAGACTCGGACAATCTTGCGCATTCCTGCGACGATCGGAGTCAGAAGTGAAGCGTGTCGCGCGTAGTGTGCGCCGATGGAGTCGCTTTTGACATCTACGCGTGCTGAGGGCGAAGCGTTCTTGGCCGCTGCGTTCGATCACGGAAACGTGTCACGCGCGCGAGAAGCGCTCCGAGATCACAGCCGTGTGCATCTTGCGAATTTCCTTCCACGCGCGAGTGCACTTTCC
Source organism: alpha proteobacterium U9-1i (assembly GCA_000974665.1). Classification (NCBI taxonomy): domain Bacteria; kingdom Pseudomonadati; phylum Pseudomonadota; class Alphaproteobacteria; species alpha proteobacterium U9-1i. The sequence continues at coordinate 444,218 of BBSY01000003.1, forward strand.
TTGTGTGAGGCCAGCGCACGCGCGCCGTGGAAGCTTTTGCTCAATCACGGCCGACAGACTTTTCAGGTGCCGTTCGATCAACTCGCCGCAATGGGGCCGGAAAAACGCGACGCCATGTTCGGCGAAGTGTACCGCAACGCCAGCGAGCATTTTCAGTATCTTTACGAGTGCCACCACATTGCCAACGAGTACGCATCCGGCGCCGTGCGCGTTGGCGCGCTAGCGGAATTCTACGAGACGCTCAATTCCGAACGTGGCATAGCGGCGTTACGGACGCTCGTCGGCGATCAACGCATCGCTTATGTCGATGCGATCGCTACCCGCTATCGCTCTGGGCATTTTTTGACGGCGCACAACGACGAGGTGGCCGATGAAGGCCGCCTTTACGCTTACGTGCTCAATCTCACGCCGCAATGGCGCGCCGATTGGGGTGGCCTGCTTATGTTCTTGTCGGACGAGGGCCACATCGCTGAGGCTTACACGCCACGCCTCGGCGCGCTGAACATCTTCACCGTGCCGCAGGTGCACGCAGTGAGTGTCGTCACGCCGTTTGCGGGCGCACCGCGTTGTTCGATCAGCGGCTGGTTCCGTTCCGCGCGTCCGGCAGCGAGAAGCTGAAAGCCAGCAAACGTGTCGCCGCGGTGCTGGACGGCGCCGGGCAACCCCCCTAAACCTGCCGCTTCGGGGTATTGGAGCGTCCTCAGGGGAGGGGTGTGACGATGCAGGAATTCATTGATCAATCGATCCAGGTGCTGCGTGACGGCTTCACGCAGATCAACGATCCCAAGGGATTGTTGATCGCGCTGGCGGCGACCGTGTTCTTAGGCTCTTGGAAGCAATGGATTCCGGTGTCGCTTGTGGCGGTGGTGATCCACATCGCGGTTGAACGCTTGGCGCCGGTTCTGGCGGGCGATGGCGGCGAAGTTACGCTGCCGCCTTTGATGGACGAGGCGTTCTGGACGCGCACCGGCGTGCTGTTCGTGGGCTATCTGATCGTCATCGCGGTGTTCTTCTTCGTGAAGCGGATGCTGACCGGCGGCGGCAAAGCGCACTGAGGGTTAGCGGCGCGCCGCTTCGTAGAGCGCGATCGCCGCGGCGACGGAAACGTTTAAGCTTTCCATGTTCGGGGCGATCGGAATGCGCGCGCGCTTGGCGCACGCTTCGGCGACGCCTTCGCGCAAACCCTTGCCCTCGGCGCCCAGCACGAATGCGCTCGCGCGTGCGGGATCGATAGCGTCCGCCAAGGGCGTATCGGTTTCGCCCTCGAGCGCGATGGTGACATAGCCCATCGCCGCGAGGTCGCCGATCGCGCGGGAGATGTTGGCGACGCGTACATGCGGCACCAATTCAATGGCGCCGGCGGCGGCTTTGGCGAGAACGCCCGTCAGGGGCGGTGATCGTCTATCCTGCATCACCACGGCGCGCGCGCCGAACGCGGCGGCCGAACGAAACGCCGCGCCGACGTTTTGCGGATCGGTGACGCTGTCGAGAATAAGCACGGGGCGCGCATCGCGGGGCGCGCAGGCCGCCTCAAGCGACAGCGGTTCAAGCGGGCTTGCGCGGACGGCCAATCCCTGGTGGACGGCGCCTGGCGGCAGCATGCCGTCGATCGCCTCGGGATCCAGAACTTGAACATCCACGCCTTGGGGCACGCGGGGCAGTGAGTTGCGGCTGGCGACAACGCGCTCGATGCGTCGCGCCGGATTGGCCAGCACGGCCAAGCTCGCATGGATGCCCCACACCCAGGACGGCCCACCGGTTTCGGCCTCGAACTGCCGACGCGGCGTGCGCATCTGGGGTGCTGTTTGGCCGCCATGACGTGGCTTGAGCGGGGGAGGGGACCTGCTTATAAGACGCGCTCCGCGAAAGACCGAGGCGCCTCATAAGCCCTCAGCCCGTCGCGGAAGCAAGGCCGGAAGGGTGGCCGAGTGGTTAATGGCAGCAGACTGTAAATCTGCCCGCGCGAGCGTACGCTGGTTCGAATCCAGCCCCTTCCACCAGCCTTGGCTGCGCGTAGCGCGCTAAGGGATGTGCTGTGCGCCTAGGCGCGCATGGCGCCGGCGGCGAACGGCAGTTTTTGAGCCGGCGCATTGAGCATCGCGATAATGTCGGCCATCGGCATTGGTTTGCCGATCAAATAACCTTGGGCGACGTCGCAACCCATTGAAGCAAGCAAAGCCAGCGTTTGGCGCGTCTCCACGCCTTCGGCGGTTACCTTCATTCCCAAGCTGTGCGCCAGATCGATTGTCGATTTGATCAAGAGCGCGTCGCGCCCGCTTTCGGCCGCCGACAGCACGAAGGTTTTGTCGATCTTCAGCTCCTGGGCGCGAATTTGCTTGAGGTAGGAAAGCGACGAGAGGCCCGAGCCGTAATCGTCGATGGATATGCCCACGCCCGCTTCGCCGCACCGCGCGATGGTGGCGAACGCCAGAGCGGCGTTGTCGATGACCGCTGTTTCAGTGATTTCGAAGCAGATTGACGCCTCAGCGTTCGCGATCATGGCGAGGGCCTTGTCGGCGAAGGCCGTCTCGCCCAGAAGCCGGCCCGAGACGTTCACTGACACCGGCAGATCGTGACCGGCGGCGCGCATGTTCGCCTGCTCGGCGATGGCGCGCGCGAGCACCCATTCGGTGACGCGGCGCACGTGGCCGGTGTCTTCAGCCATGGTGATAAAGATATCTGGCGAGATCATCCCGCGTTGGGGATGGCGCCAACGCATGAGCGCCTCGACGCCTGAAATCTTGCCGGTGCGCAGATCGTACTTGGGTTGATGCGCCAGGTAGGCGTCGCCATTGCTCATCGCGGCGCGCAGTTCGCTCATCAAGGCCAGATTACGCCGAGGGTCGCCGTATGCGGCCGCGTCAAACAGGCCGACCCTTCGGTTGGCTGCGCGCGCTTGATCAATCGCGACGCTGGCCTGTGTGATCATGTCGCCCGGTGTGGCGGCGTCGGTCTGCCGAGCGATGCCGATCGTGACGATGACATCGATCGCGTCATGGCCGATGCGCACCGGGACGTCGATACGGCGGAGAATATTCGCGCCAAGTGCGAGCAGGGCGGCGTCCTCGCGCGCCGGCAAGATGACGCCCAGCGTATCGGCCGACAGGCGCGACACCCGCGCGGCGCCGCAAATGTCCTTCAGTCTCCCGCCGAGCGTTTTCACCACTTCGCCGGCCATTTGGTAGCCGATGGCGTTGCGGACGTGATGAAAGCGATCGATGCCAACGGCGGCGATTGCCATGCCCGTGGCGTTGCGCGCTTGCAAAGCCATCGCCGCTTCGAACGAGCGGCGGTTCTGCAGCGCCGATTCCGGATCGTGCATGGCCAGCTGGCGGATGCGCCGTTCGCGTTCTTTCATGCCGCCGGCCATTGTGTTGAAGCGTTCGGCCAAGCGCGCGATTTCTGCGTAAGAAGCGATTTCGACATGGGCCTCTTCGCCGCGCTCCAGTTTCCGCGCGGCTTCATCAAGCGCGGTGATGGGCCGCGTCAGGGATCGTGCGAGCAACCAACTGCCAATCGCTACGGTCGCCAGGCCGACAAGCGCGATCGCGCCGAAAAGCCAGGGTAGGGCGGTAGCTGGTGCGAATGCGACGGACACGCCGATCGCCAGCATCGCCGCAGCGAACAAGCCTGAATAGAGCAGCGTGAGTTTGACGCCGAGGTGTCGGAAGCTGAGCATTGTTAGCGTAGGAAACCGGCGGCCGCCGCCGAAGCGCCGTTATCGATCATCGGCCGCATCGAGGTTCGCATGGGGCACGGCTAACATTTGACTGGTGAACGCACGGTAAAACGCTGCGGCTCGTTCCGAGCTTTGGCCGTCTCCGCGTGAGCGCCGTGGTTGCAACCTTACGGACACGAAACAGCGTTCGTGCGTTCGGGGTGGCTGCAAAAGCGGCTAGCGCCCCGCCGGCGGCTCGGCTTGACCGGGTGAGCCAAACCGGGTGTAACGCGCGCCATTGCGGGTATAGCTCAATGGTAGAGCAATAGCCTTCCAAGCTAAAGACGAGGGTTCGATTCCCTCTACCCGCTCCAGCCTCCGCAGCGCGCGATGTCGGCCTGGCAAGCCAGATAGAGGTCGAGCATGGCTGTTTACGTCGATGCCGACGCCTGTGCGGTAAAGAACGAAATCTACAAAGTTGCACTGCGGCTCGGCGTGCCGGTCTTCGTTGTCGCCAACACCTATCTGCGTGTGCCGTCGCATGCGTTGCTCAAGGCCGTGGCGGTCGATGCGGGGCCAGACGTGGCCGATGATTGGATCGCCGAGCGCGCCGGCATGGCTGACGTTGTCGTCACCTCTGATCTGCCGCTTGCGGATCGCTGTTTGAAAGCGGGCGCCATCGTGCTCGCGCAAACCGGCAAGGAATGGACGTTGGCGTCCATCGGCGCGGCTTTGGCGTCGCGTGCGGTGATGGAGCATTTGCGCTCGTTCGGGGAAGGCGGCGGCGGGCCACCGCCATTCAGCGCCGCCGATCGCTCGCGTTTCTTGTCGGCGTTAGATGCGGCGCTTCATAAGGCGGCCAAGCGCGGCGCTACTTGAGCACAAAACTTACTTTCATATTCACGCGCCATTCGCTGATCTTGCCGTCCTTGCACTTGACCTTGATGTCTTGAACCCAGGCGCCTTCGACGTCGTCCAGCGTATCCGCGGCCTTGGCGACGCCCGCTTCGATCGCGTCTTGCAGCCCCGCCTTCGATGACGCGGTGATTTCGATCACTTTGGCGACGGCCATGAGCGTTCCTCCCATTCGAGATGAGAGGAACGCTATGCCCGCCGGAGCGTAACCGCAATGTTTAGAAGCGGGCGCGCACGCCGATTGTGCCGGCGCGCGGAGAGGCGGCAAACGCTGCCGGCTGCTCGTAGGTTTCGTCGGTCAGATTGTCGATGCGGGCGAACACTTCGGCGCGATCGTCGAGCTTATAGGTCGCGGCCAGCGCGCCGACATGGAACCCGTCGACTTCGCGATTGCTGCTTATGAAAGCGCCGGCGTCGCTGTAGGTGACGTCCGTTCGCTCGCCGACATAGTCCCAGCTGAGCGAGAATGCGAGGCGCTCGGTGGGCGAGACGCGCGCGTCGAGCATAAGTGCGTGTTCGGGCCGGCGTGTGAGCGGCCGATCAGCTATGGCGTCACGGGCGTCGGTCCAGGCATACGCCAGGCGTATCGAAGCCCAGTCGGTGAGCGCCGTTTCGACATACGCCTCGGCGCCGTCGATTTCGGCTTCGTCGACATTGACGTTTTGCAGTAGGCCAAAATTGTAGTTGATCATGTTGTCGATGCGGGTCTGGTAATAGGATGCGCCGAGCGTGAGCGTGGGGTTGAGCGTCCAATCGGCGCCGATCTCCCATGATTGAGATTCTTCCGCTTCAAGATCAGGATTGCCGATATTGAAGAAGCTTTGCTCAAACCGCTCGCTCAGCGACGGCGCTTTGAAGGCCGTGGCGTAGGACGCAAACAGCCGCAGCGACGCGAGGTTCGCGACGATGCCGGCGCCATAGGTGGTTCGCGCACCAAACTGGTCGTAATCGTCCCAACGGATTGAGCCGGTTGCGGTCAGCACATTGTTGAACGCGTATTGGCCGATGGCGTAAACGCCGACCTGATCTTCGCCGACGCTGAGCGGGTTGGCGAATTGCGGTTGGGTCTCGATTTCGTTGCGTTCGAACGCAACGCCGCTCGTGAGTGTTACCGGCCCGTGCGCGTAGGTGGCGACGAGATCGGCGAAGGTGCGATCGGACTCGGCGGCGCTGGTTTGAAAGCCGCTGTCGGTTTCGCCGCGTTGGCTGAGGACTTGACCTCCTGACAGGCGGAAATTCAGCGCCGATCCCCCTTCCATCTCCGCGCCAAGCCGCCAGAGACGTTGCGAGGATTCGTTTTCGAGATCGGAATCATCGGCGCGCAGGTCGAAGAACGCGCCGCCGGAGAAGGTGTCATACTCGGCCTCGGTTTCTCGCGCTCGGACCAGCGCGTCGAATGCGAACACGCCGCCGTCGTGGCGCACGCTGGCCGTAAAGGTTGAAATGCTTGAGCTGTCCTCGTCGCCCGTATGGGTGACGATCCGCTCTGGCACCGCGTCGAAACCCTCGGTTTCGAGGAACTCGCCGCTCACGCCATACTCGAAGCCGTTGGTGGCGCCGGCCGCGCCGGCGAAGCCTCGCACCGTTTCAAAGGAACCGACTGCCAGTTCGAGGAATGGTGCGAACGCTTGCTCGCCGCCGCGGCGCGGAATGATGTTGACCACACCGCCCACCGCATCCGAGCCGTAGATGCTCGAGGCAGGTCCGCGCAGCACTTCAACGCGCTGGATGGCGCCCAAGGTGTCTTGGCCGAAATCGTAGGCGGCGTTGGGGCCAGCGGAATCGTTCAGACGGATGCCGTCGAACAACGCCAAAGCGTGCTTGGAATTGGCGCCGCGTAGAAAGACCGAGCTTTGTTGACCCGCGCCGCCGCCCTGCACGGCGGTGCTGCCGACCGCTTCGGCGAGTGTGGTTATTGATCGCGCTTCGAAATCGTCGCGGTTGATCACTTCGATGCGCGCCGGCAATTGCGCCAGCGGCGTCGGCGTTCGCGTGGCGGTGACGACGATCTCGTCGCTTTGCGCGTAAGCCGGCAAGGCGACGAGCGAACTGAGCAGCAATGCCGCGATTTTCAATGTGTGGCGCATGGAAGCGTCCCTCGGATGCGGCGCGCATCGACCCCACGGGGCGCGCCATTGCAACGACTGGCGGGGCGCGGAATGCGCGGGGCCGCCCGCGTCGCTGCTGCGGAGACGTCCGGTTCGTTCGGCTGGACCCGGCCGAGGAACGAGCGACTGCGACGGCAGGTCTCCTGGCTCACGGGTCTTTGCGCTTCCGCCGCCTTCCCACCCCGGCGAACCGGAGAAGTGGCGTGTTGGCGGGGCGCTCGCCGTTGACAGTTGCGGGCACAGCCGCGGATTGGAGGCCAAGGTCTGAAAGACCAACCTCGCACCGCGTTCCCTCTTGGCGTCCTCTCGGACGACCGTCGCGAGATCGGCCTAGCGCCGCTGGCGGCGAAGTCCAACCCCATTCCCCAACGAATCCGGGGCTTGACGCCCACGCGAGGGGGGCTAAAGACCCCAACCTTATTGCGCTGCGGCCCCTGCTGCGGCGCGCGTTTTATCGACAGCCGCCCGGAGCGCACGAGGACCCACGATGGCCAAGGAAAAGTTTGAGCGGACGAAGCCGCACTGCAACATCGGCACGATCGGCCACGTTGACCACGGCAAGACGACGCTGACGGCGGCGATCACGATGGTGTTGGCCAAGAAGGGCGGCGCGAAGGCGATGAGCTACGCCGACATCGACGCGGCCCCGGAAGAAAAGGCGCGCGGCATCACCATCAACACCGCGCACGTCGAGTACGAGACGGCTGACCGTCACTATGCGCACGTCGATTGCCCCGGCCACGCCGATTACGTGAAGAACATGATCACGGGCGCCGCGCAGATGGACGGCGCGATCCTGGTTGTGTCGGCCGCCGACGGCCCGATGCCGCAGACCCGCGAACACATCCTGCTCGCCCGCCAGGTCGGCGTGCCGGCGCTGGTCGTGTTCTTGAACAAGGTCGACATGGTCGACGACGCCGAATTGCTCGAGCTGGTTGAGATGGAAGTGCGCGAGCTTCTCTCGGCGTACTCGTTCCCCGGCGACGACATTCCGATCGTCAAGGGCTCGGCGCTCGCCGCCGTTGAAGGCCGCGACGCGCCGATCGGCGAAGACGCGATCATGAACCTCATGACCGCCGTCGACACCTACATCCCGCAACCGGCGCGTCCGCTGGACATGCCGTTCCTGATGCCGGTCGAAGACGTGTTCTCGATCTCGGGCCGCGGCACGGTCGTCACCGGCCGCGTCGAGAAGGGCATCGTCAAGGTGGGCGAGGAAATCGAAATCATCGGCATCCGCCCGACCGTGAAGTCGACGGTCACCGGCGTTGAAATGTTCCGCAAGCTGCTCGATCAGGGCCAAGCCGGCGACAACATCGGCGCGCTGCTGCGCGGCATCGATCGCGAAGGCGTCGAGCGCGGCCAAGTGCTCGCCAAGCCCGGCTCGATCACGCCGCACAAGAAGTTCGAATCCGAGGTGTACATTCTCACCAAGGAAGAAGGCGGCCGTCACACGCCGTTCTTCACGAATTATCGTCCGCAATTCTATTTCCGCACCACCGACGTGACCGGCATCTGCCAGCTGCCGGACGGCGTCGAAATGGTGATGCCGGGCGACAACATCAAAATCACCGTCGAGCTGATCAGCCCGATCGCCATGGACCAGGGCCTGCGCTTCGCCATCCGCGAAGGCGGACGCACCGTCGGTTCGGGCGTTGTGGCGAAGATTTTGGAATAAAACGACGAACCGACAGGTTCGAGCGACAGAGGGCCGCTTCCGAAAGGAGGCGGCCCTTTTTGCGCCTACGACGCATCCAATCCTCTGAAGTCTCGCATCCGTCGAGAAGGAGGCGTGCGACGTCGGGACCGTCCGGCTGCGTGCGTCCACAGGGAGGAAGCCATGCGGATGATTGCGATGACGGCGCTCTTGATGAGCGTAAGCGGCGCGGCCTGGTCGGCGCCAAATGAGCGCACGCCGTGCGTGGCGTTCAATGCCGCGAGCATCAACGCGGTTGAAGTCGCGCGGATTTCGGCGGAAGCCGTCGCCGACGCGCAAAGCGATCTGATGCGCCAAGATTTGCAGACACGCGCGCGAACGGAAGCGGCGCTGGATCGTTTCGAGCGCGCCGATCTGCATCACCGCACGGGCGAACGCACGAATGGCGAGCGCACCTATCGCATCCATTCCGATCATGAACTGACGCCGGAGGAAGAAGCGCGCATCGAAGCGCAGGTGGAAGCAGCGCTGGAACGCGCCGCCGCCGCAACGGCGCGCGCCCAACATCTAAGCGCGGAGCAACAGGCCCGGATCCAGGCACGCGCTGCAGCGGCCGTGGAGCGTGCCGAACACGCCCGCGCCCGTGCGGCGGCCGCGCACAACGGTGAAGGCCGCTATCGCATTTACACCCGCGACGAAATGAGCCCTGAGCAAGTCGCGCGGTTGGAAGCGCAAATCGAAGCCGCCGTCGCGAGCGCTACTTCCGCCAGTGTGCGGGTCGCCGAGGTGATGGCGCGGGTTGAGGCGCGGATGGCTGAGATCGAAAGCCGTAACGGCTTGCGCCAGGCCGAACTCACCGCCGAACAAGAAGCCCAGATCGAGGCGGCATTGGAGCGCGCCGAAGCGGCCATCGAGCGGGCGGCTGAAGCCATGGAGCGGGCCCAAGAGCGGCGCCGCGACCGCCTTGAGGGTGGCGACGAAGACTAATCATTTCGCCTCAGCGATGCAGGAAGGGCCGCCTCATGGGGCGGCCCTTCTTCGTTTGGGCTTGCATCCACCGGCCCGACATGGGGCATCCTTTAGCCAAAGGCGCGCTGCTTGGGCGCGAGGGAGGCGTGGATGGAGCGCTTTGTTTTTGTGACGGCGGTGACCGTTGCTATCATTTTCGGCGTGTTCGCCATGTTTGGCGGCGTCCACTGGAACATGGACTGGGATGAGGCGGACGCTCACGGCGTGGCGCCGGTTGTGGCGTTGGCTGCGGGGCGGGCGGAGCCGCAGACCTATGCCGGCAGCGAAGTCCGTCTGCGCCATGTGGCGGCGTTTATCTCGGTCGTGCCTGAGGATCGAACCGACGTTTCCGTTGAGATCGACAATCCGGGCGGCGCGCCGATGCCGGCGATTTCGCTCGACGAGGAAGATGTGGTCGTCGACGGCCAGCTCCGTGGTCGGATCGAAAATTGCCGTGACGACGGTGTCGAGCTGCGGGGCTACGGCTTCGTCGCCAACGACCAATTGCCCCGGATTACCATTCGGACGCCGCGGACGCTGGTCATTGGCGTGTCCGGCGCCGGCCGCACCGAGATTGGTGAAACCCAAGCCCTGGACGCCGATTTCAGTGGCTGCGGCACGGCGACGCTGGCGGCGGTAGCCGGCGACCTCCGGGTCGAACTGTCCGGCTCCGGCGAAGTGCGCGGCGCCGGCGCGCAGACCTTAGATGCCGAAATCGCCGGGTCCGGCGAGATTGAGGTCGGCCCGGTCGCTAACGGCGCGGACGTCTCGATCGCAGGCTCTGGGTCGGTGGCGATCAATGGCCTCACGGGGCCGTTGGAAAGCAGCGGCGCCGGCTCCGGCTCCATTGAAGTGCGCGGTGGCTCGATCACCACGGCCACGGTGGACCTCGCCGGTTCGGGCGATGTAACGATCTCAGCCCCCGTGCAGCGTCTGGAGGCCTCGATCGTTGGCTCCGGCGATGTGGACGTAAACGCCGCCGTTGGCGAAGTTGACGCGGAAATCGCCGGTTCTGGCAACGTCACCGTCCAGTCTGTGACCGGCAATGTCCGCAAGCAGATCATGGGTTCTGGCGACGTGACTGTGGGTGGGTGAAAAATCGCCGCGCGGGCGTGCTTGACGCCTGCGCGGCGCCCCTGTATCTGACCGCCCTTCGAGCCGGCCGTAAGCTTTGCTTAGACGCGGTTCGCACTTAACGCGACATCGACCCGATGGCCTGAAAGGCCTGGGCTGAACGCGGGGCCGGACGGCCCTCCGTCGCTGTTTCTTGCGAAACCTCCCGTTAGCTTAGCCGCCCGTCTGGTTCGGAACGGCGTTTTTCTTCGTCGGCGCGTGTCCTCGAGGTGGGGCCGCGGCGACGTGTTTTGCGTCCTGGCATTCGGGAACAAGAGCGATGATGCAGCAAAATATCCGGATCAGGCTGAAAGCCTTCGATCACCGCACGCTCGACCTCTCCACCAAGGAGATTGTGTCGACGGCGAAGCGCACCGGCGCGACCGTAGTAGGCCCGGTGCCGCTGCCGACGCGTATCGAGAAGTTCACCGTCAACCGCTCGCCCCACATCGATAAGAAGAGCCGCGAGCAGTTCGAAATCCGCACGCACAAGCGCGTGCTCGACATCATCCAACCGACCCCGCAGACCGTCGACGCGCTGATGAAGCTCGACCTCTCCGCCGGCGTCGACGTTCAAATCCAAGTGTTGGGTTGAGCGCCATGAGCAACACGATCTCCAACAAAGAATTTGGCCGCACCGGCGTGATCGCGCGCAAGCTCGGAATGATGCGCCTGTTTGCGGAAGACGGCGCGCACGTGCCTGTCACGGTGCTCGATCTTGAAGGTTGCCAAGTGATCGGCCGCCGCACGGTTGAAGCCGAGGACTTCACCGACTCCACCGGCGCCAAGGTTGATCTCAAGCTGACGAAGTCGCGCAAGAACGAAAAGAAGACCGACCAGAGCCGCGCCCCGAAAGGCAATGGATACGTCGCGCTTCAACTCGGCGCCGGCAAAGCGAAGGCCAAGCGCGCCACGCAAGCCGAGCGCGGCCAGTTCGCGAAATCCAAGGTGGACGTAAAAGCCATCGTCCGCGAATTCCGCGTCAGTGCAGACAATCTCGCTCCGGTCGGCGCCGTTATCAGCGCCGACCATTTTGTTGCCGGCCAGAAGGTCGATGTCTCGGGCATCACCATCGGCAAGGGCTTTGCCGGCGCCATGAAGCGCTGGAACTTCGGCGGCCTGCGCGCGACGCACGGCGTGTCGGTGTCGCACCGCTCGCACGGCTCGACCGGCCAACGCCAGGATCCGGGCAAGGTGTTCAAGGGTAAGAAGATGGCGGGCCATCTGGGCGACGAACGCGTCACCACCCAGAACCTCGTCGTTGTGAAGACGGACGCCAAGCGCGGCCTCATCTTCGTGCGCGGCGCTGTGCCGGGCGCGGAAGGAAGCTGGGTTGAAGTGCGCGACGCCGTGAAGGCGAAGCTGCCGAAGGACGCCCCGAAGCCGGGCGCGTTCACGACCGCTGAAGGGGCTGCGGCATGAAGCTCGATATCATCACTCTCGACGCCAAGAAGGCGGGCTCGATCGACCTCGATGATTCCGTTTTCGGCATCGACCTGATCCGCGGCGATATCCTGCAGCGCATGGTGAAGTACCAACTCGCCAAGCGCCGCGCCGGCACGCACAAGACGCAATCGCGCGGCGAAGTCTCGGTCACGCACTCCAAGCTCTACAAGCAAAAGGGTACGGGCCAAGCGCGCCACGGCGCCAAGAACGCGCCGATCTTCCGCGGCGGCGGTCATGCGCACAATCGTCTGCCGCGCGATTACGCGCACGATCTGACGAAGAAGTTCCGGGCGCTGGCGCTGCGGCACGCCCTCTCCGCCAAAGCCAAGGCCGGCGAGATCGTGATCGTTGACGCGGTGGCGTTGAAGGAGCCGAAGACGGCGGCTTTGCGCACGCAATTGTCGAACCTGAAGCTCGACAAGACGCTGATCATTGCTGGCGCGGAAGTGGATGCGAACCTCGCCCGCGCCGCGCGCAACATTCCGCGCCTTGACGTGCTGCCGAACGCTGGCCTGAACGTTTACGACGTCCTGCGCTGCGGCAAGCTGGTGCTGACGGTGGACGCCGTGAACGCGATCCACGCCCGCTTCAAGAAGGACGGCGAAGCTGCCGCTCCCGCGAAGCGCGCGCCGGCGAAAAAGAAAACCGCTGAAGAAGGAGCCGCAGCATGAGCGCGCTCAACAAACACTACGACACCATTCTCGCGCCGGTGATCACGGAAAAGGCTACGCTGCTCTCTGAGCACAACAAGGTCATGTTCCGCGTTCCCCTCGAAGCGACCAAGGACGACGTGAAGGAAGCGGTCGAGAAGCTCTTCAACGTCAAGGTTGGCGCGGTGAATACGATCCGCGTGAAGGGCAAAACGAAAATGTTCCGCGGCCGCCCCGGCAAGCGTTCCGACACCAAGAAGGCGATCGTGACGTTGCTCGACGGCTATTCCATCGACGTGACGACGGGGCTCTGAAGCACATGGCGCTCAAGCAATTCCGCCCGACTTCGCCAGGCCGCCGCCAGCTCGTGATCGTTGACCGATCCGAGTTGCACAAGGGCAAGCCGGTGAAGGCGCTGACCGAAGGCCTCACCAAGTCCGGCGGCCGCAACAATATGGGCCGCGTCACCGCGTTCCGTCATGGCGGCGGTCACAAGCGCACCTATCGCATGATCGACTTCAAGCGCCGCAAGTGGGGCGTTGAGGCGACGGTCGAGCGTCTCGAGTACGATCCGAACCGCACCGCGTTCATCGCGCTGTTGAAGTACAAGGACGGCGAACTCGCCTACATCATCGCGCCGCAACGCCTGAAGGCTGGCGACACGGTGGTCGCCGGTGAGAAGGTGGACGTGAAGCCCGGCAACGCGATGCCGCTGAAGTCGATCCCGGTCGGCACGATCGTGCACAATGTTGAGCTGAAGCCGCTGAAGGGCGGCCAGATGGCGCGCGCGGCGGGTTCGTACGCGCAAGTCGTTGGCCGTGACACCGGCTACGCGCAATTGCGCATGATGTCTGGCGAAGTGCGCATGGTGCAGGACACCTGCATGGCCACGATCGGCGCGGTGTCGAACCCCGACAACATGAACGAAGTGTGGGGCAAGGCCGGCCGCTCGATTTGGATGGGCCGTAAGCCCACCGTTCGCGGCGTCGCCATGAACCCGGTCGATCACCCCCACGGCGGCGGTGAAGGCAAGACTTCCGGCGGCCGTCACCCCGTGACGCCGTGGGGCAAGAAAACGCGCGGCCCGAAGACCCGCAAAACCCAAGCGTCGGATCGTCTGATCATCCGCCGTCGTCATTCGAAGAAAACGAGCTGAGGAAGATATGCCGCGTTCCGTTTGGAAAGGCCCGTTCGTCGACGGTTATCTGCTCGCCAAGGCCGACAAGGCCGCGGGCGGTGGTCGTCGCGAAGCGATCAAGACCTGGTCGCGCCGCTCCACCATCATGCCGCAATTCGTCGGCCTCACCTTCCAAGTTCACAACGGCAAGCAATTCACGCCGGTGCTCGTGAGCGAGGACATGGTTGGCCACAAGCTTGGCGAGTTCGCGCCTACCCGCAATTACTTCGGCCATGGCGCCGACAAAAAAGCGAAGAGGAAGTAGGCCATGGGTAAGCCCAAAGCCCCTCCCAAGCAGGCTTCGAATGAGGCGCGTGCAGTGCTCCGCACGGTCCGCATCAGCCCGCAGAAGCTGAACCTTGTGGCGCAGTCGATCCGCGGCTTGTCGGCGGAAAAGGCGCGCAACGAGCTTCTGTTTTCGCGGAAGCGCATCTCCAAGGATGTGCTGAAGTGCCTGCAATCGGCGATCGACAACGCTGAGAACAACCACGGCCTCGATCTCGACGGCCTGGTGGTGAGCCAAGCGCATGTCGGCAAGAATTTCAGCATGAAGCGCATGCACGCCCGCGCCCGTGGCCGCGGCGTGCGCATCGAAAAGATGTTCTCGCAGCTCACGATCGTGCTGCGCGACATGACCAAGCAAGCCGAGGCCGCGTAATGGGTCAGAAAGTCAATCCGATCGGTCTGCGCCTCGGCGTCAACCGCACATGGGACAGCCGCTGGTACGCCAACACCGGGCAGTACGCGACGCTGCTTCACCAAGATCTCGCGATCCGCAAGTATCTGCGTGAAAAGCTGAAGGCCGCCGGCATCTCCAAGATCATCATCGAGCGTCCGCTGAAGAAGTGCCGCGTGACGGTTCACACCGCCAAGCCCGGCGTCGTCATCGGCAAAAAGGGCGCTGACATCGAGAAGCTTCGTAAGGAGCTCGCGAAGATGGCGCCGGACGCCGAGGTTCACCTGAACCTCGTCGAAGTGCGCAAGCCGGAAACCGATTCCAACCTGGTCGCCGAGGGCGTGGCCCAGCAGCTTGAGCGCCGCGTTGCGTTCCGCCGCGCCATGAAGCGGGCGATGCAATCGGCCATGCGCTTGGGCGCGCAAGGCATCCGCATCAACGTGTCGGGCCGTCTGGGCGGCGCGGAAATCGCGCGCATGGAATGGTACCGCGAAGGCCGCGTGCCGTTGCACACGCTGCGCGCTGACGTCGATTACGGCACCTGCGAAGCTGATACGGCCTACGGCAAGATCGGCGTGAAGGTGTGGATCTTCAAAGGCGAGATCCTTGAGCACGACCCGATGGCGCAGGACAAGCGCGCTATGGAAAGCGGCGAAAACCGCGAGCGCCGCGATCGCGACCGGCCTGCCCGCGATGATCGTCCGCCGTCAAATGATCGTCCGCGTCGCGGCCGTCGTCCGCCTCGTGGCGGCGACGAAGCTGCCCCGGAATCGGAGGCATAACCCACCATGATGCAGCCGAAGAAAACCAAGTTCCGGCGCGCCCATAAGGGCCGCATCAAAGGGAACACCAAAGGCGGCGCCGCTCTCAATTTCGGAGAGTACGGCCTGAAGGCGCTTGAGCCGAACCGCGTCAACGCACGCGAGATCGAAGCTTGCCGCCGGGCCATCACGCGCGAAATGAAGCGCCAGGGCCGCGTCTGGATCCGCATCTTCCCGGATGTGCCGGTGTCACAGAAGCCGGTCGAAGTCCGCATGGGTAAGGGCAAGGGCGCGGTTGAGTATTGGGCAGCGCGCGTCGCGCCTGGCCGGATCATGTTCGAGGTCGACGGCGTGCCGGAAACGGTCGCCCGCGAGAGCCTGCGCCTCGGCGCGGCGAAGCTGTCGGTCCGGACCAAGATCGTCGCGCGGATGGAGGGTCTCTAATGGCTGAACAAGCGATCAAAGACGTCCGTGGTTACGACGAAGCGCGCCTCAAAGAAGAGCTGGCGTCGCTGAAGAAAGAACAATTCAACCTTCGTTTCCAACAGGCGACTGGCCAGTTGGAAAAGCCTTCCCGCATGAAGGACGTCCGCCGCGCCATCGCACGCGTGCAGACAGTGCTTCGCGAGAAGTCTCCGAAGGCCAAGGTTTAAGGCAAGGAACGAGTACGATGCCGCGCCGTGTAATGTCCGGAACGATCGTGAGCGACAAAGGCGACAAGACTGTTGTCGTGCAGGTGGAGCGCACCTATCTCCACCCGCTGCTCAAAAAGACCGTGCGCCGGTCTGCGAAGTTCCACGCCCATGACGAAGCCAACGCCTACAAAACGGGCGAGAAGGTCAACATTCAAGAATGCCCGCCGAAGTCCAAGCTGAAACGCTGGGAAGTCGTCGGCCGCATCGGAGCATAAGCTCATGATCCAGATGCAAACCAATCTTGAGGTCGCCGACAATTCCGGCGCCAAGCGCGTAATGTGCATCAAGGTGCTTGGCGGCTCAAAGCGCCGCTACGCCACCGTGGGCGACATCATCGTCGTGTCCGTAAAGGAAGCGATGCCGCGCGGCCGCGT
The DNA here is from genome assembly GCA_000974665.1 of alpha proteobacterium U9-1i. NCBI lineage: Bacteria > Pseudomonadati > Pseudomonadota > Alphaproteobacteria > alpha proteobacterium U9-1i. The sequence goes on from BBSY01000003.1 coordinate 460,456, forward strand.
GAAGAAGGGCGATGTCCGCAAGGCGATCGTCGTGCGCGTGTCGAAGGACATCAAGCGCAAGGATGGCTCGACCATCCGCTTCGATTCCAACGCCGCAGTTCTGATCAATCAACAAGGCGAGCCGATCGGCACGCGTATCTTCGGACCGGTGCCGCGCGAACTTCGCGCCAAGAACCAAATGAAGATCATCTCGCTCGCGCCGGAGGTCCTCTAATGGCTGCGAAGATTAAGAAGGACGATTTCGTGATCGTCCTGGCCGGCAAGGACAAGGGCAAGAGCGGCAAGGTCATCAAGGTGCTCAAGGAAGATGAGCGCGTGGTGGTCGAAGGCGTGAACATGGCCAAGCGCCATACCAAGCCCGACGTGAAGAACCCGCAAGGCGGCGTCATTCAGAAGGAAGCGTCGATCCACGTGTCGAACGTGGCGATCCGCGACCCGAAGACCGGCAAGCCGACGCGTGTTGGTTTCAAAATGAATGACAAGGGCGTGAAGGTCCGCGTGGCCAAGGGCTCGGGAGTTGAGATCGATGTCTGACGCCGATAAGGGCGCGAAGGCCAAGGCGGCCGCAGCGGAAAAGAAAGCGAAGGCAGCCGCCGCCGCTTCCAAGCCGCGCGCGCCCAAGCCAGCCGATTACGAGCCGCGCATGAAGACGCGCTATCGCTCGGAAATCCGCGCCAAGATGAAAGAGCAGTTCGGCTACACCAACGAAATGCAGATCCCGACCGTTGATAAGGTGGTGATCAACATGGGTGTCGGCGAAGCGGTTGCTGACACCAAGAAGCTGAAGTCGGCGATGGACGCGCTGGCGCTGATCGCCGGCCAAAAGCCGGTCGCGACCAAGTCCAAGAAGTCCATTGCTCAGTTCAAACTGCGCGAAGGCATGAGCGTTGGCTGCAAGGTCACGCTGCGCAAGGACCAGATGTACGAGTTTCTCGACCGTCTGGTGACGATCGCGCTGCCGCGCGTGAAGGACTTCCGTGGCTTGAACGGCAAGAGCTTCGACGGCCGCGGCAACTTCGCGATGGGTATCAAGGAACACATCGTGTTCCCTGAGATCAATTACGACGACATCGACCAGATTTGGGGCATGGACATCATCGTTTGCACGACCGCGCGGACCGATGATGAAGCCAAGGCCTTGTTGAAAGAATTCGATTTCCCGTTCCGGAACTGATCGGCGCGAGCTGATCCACCCCTGAACGCATCGGGAGAGAGTGAGAGTATGGCGAAGACGAGCTCTATCGAACGCAACAAAAAGCGTGAGCGCATGGCGAAAAAGTACGCCAACCGCCGCGCGAAGCTGCGTGCGCAGGCCCTCGACGAATCCTTGCCGCTTGAGGAGCGCTTCGACGCGCGCCTGAAGCTGGCGCAAATCCCGCGCAACGCGTCTCCGACGCGCGTGCGCAACCGCTGCGAACTGTCAGGCCGTCCGCGCGCCTTCTATCGCAAGCTCAAACTCTCGCGGATCGCGCTGCGTGATCTGGCCTCGAAGGGCCAGATCCCCGGCATGGTCAAGTCGAGCTGGTGAGGGTGGTCCTATGAACCTGAACGATCCCGTCGGCGATCTCATCACCCGCATCCGCAACGCGCAAATGCGCGGGCGCTCGAAGCTGTATTCGCCGGCTTCGACACTCCGCGTGCGCGTGCTGAATGTGCTCGTCGAAGAAGGCTACATTCGTGGCTTCAGCGAAGTCGAAAAAGAGGGCCACAAGGAACTCGAAATCGAGCTGAAGTATTTCGAAGGCGCGCCGGTGATCCATGAGATCCAGCGCGTGTCGAAGCCCGGCCGCCGCGTCTATTCTTCGATCAAGGATCTGGGCCTGGTCCGGAACGGCCTCGGCATCTCGATCCTGTCGACGCCGAAGGGCGTGATGAGCGACGCCGCCGCGCGCGCTCAAAACGTCGGCGGCGAAATCCTCTGCGAGGTCTACTAAGATGTCCCGCCTCGGCAAGAAACCGATCCCCGCCCCGTCCGGCGTCACCGTCACGGTGAAGGGTCAGGACGTGAACGTGAAGGGTCCGAAGGGCGCCTTGGCGTTCCGCGTTCACGACGACGTCGAAGTCTCGTTCGGCGACGGCGCGATCGCGGTGAAGCCGCGTCACGAAACGCCGCGCGCCCGCGCGCTCTGGGGCACGACGCGCGCCGTCCTCGCCAACAATGTGAAGGGCGTGACCGAGGGTTTCGACAAGACGCTGGAAATGACCGGTGTCGGCTATCGCGCGGCGATGCAAGGCAAGAACTTGCAGCTCCAACTCGGCTACAGCCACGAGATCAATTACGCCCCGCCTGAAGGCATTGTGATCGCGGTGCCGAAGCCGACCGAAATCAAGATCTCCGGCATCGACCCGCAAGCCGTTGGTCAAGTCGCCGCTGAAATCCGCTCGTACCGTCCGCCAGAGCCCTACAAGGGCAAGGGCGTGCGCTACACCGGCGAATTCATTCGCCGCAAGGAAGGCAAGAAGAAGTAAGCCATGCCGCGCAAGCTCACCTCCACCGAACGCCGCACGCAGCGTGTCCGCACTCGGCTCAAGAAGGACGCGACGGATCGTTTGCGTCTGTCTGTTCACCGGTCGTCGAAGAACATTTCGGCGCAGCTGATCGATGACACCAAGGGCGTCACCGTTGCTGCTGCTTCGACGCTCGAAGAAGCCTTCAAGAAGGACGGCAAGACCGGCGCCGATAAGGCGGCCGCGATCGCCATCGGCAAGCTGATCGCCGAACGCGCGAAGGCGAAGAAGGTCTCCAAGGTCGTGTTCGACCGCGGTTCTTACATTTTCCACGGCCGCGTTAAGGCGCTGGCCGACGCCGCCCGAGAGGGCGGTCTCGAGTTCTGAGGAAGCAACGATGACCGACGAATCTGCAGGCGCAGGCGCTCCGTCCGAACAGCCACGCGGCCCACGCGGTCCGCGCGGCCCGCGTCGCGGTCCTCCTGGCGGCGGCGGCGCTGGCCGTGGTCCAGGCGGCAATCGCGACAATCGTCGTGACAGCCGTGGCGGTCCGCGCGGCCAGGACGAAGAGCGCGACAGCGAGTTCGTGGACAAGCTCGTCGCTATCAACCGTGTCGCCAAGGTCGTGAAGGGCGGTAAGAACTTCGCGTTCGCCGCGCTCGTTGTGGTCGGCGACAAGAAGGGCCGTGTTGGCTTTGGTCACGGCAAGGCGCGCGAAGTGCCGGAAGCGATCCGTAAGGCGACCGAAGAAGCCAAGAAGTCACTGATCCGCGTGCCGCTGCGCGAAGGCCGGACGCTGCACCATGACGTCGATGGACGCTGGGGCGCGGGCAAGATCATGCTGCGCGCAGCGCCCGCCGGTACGGGCTTGATCGCCGGCGGCCCGATGCGCGCCGTGCTCGAAGTGCTCGGCGTGGCGGACGTCGTCGCCAAGTCGAAGGGCTCATCGAACCCCTACAACATGGTGCGCGCGACATTCGACGGTCTGAAGTCGCAAAGTTCGCCCCGTCACGTCGCCAACCGCCGTGGCCTCAAAGTGTCCGATCTCGTCAACCGTCGTAAGGACGGCGCGAGCCTCGGCGAAGTTCCCGCGGAGGGCTGATAGATGGCGCCGAAGAAATCCGCTGCTGGCAAGGTGAAGGTACGCCGGATCGGCAGCCCCATTCGCCGTGATGGCAGCCAACGCGCGACGCTGATGGGCCTTGGCCTGAAGCGCGCGAACCAAGTGGTTGAGCTTGAGGATACGCCTTCGATCCAAGGCATGATCCGCAAAGTTCACCACCTCGTCGAAATCGTGAAATAAGACGGCCCCGCCGTCGGAGCGTAAGCGCCATGAAACTGAACGAACTTGCCGACAATCCCGGCTCCACTAAGAAACTGATGCGCGTTGGTCGCGGCGTCGGCTCTGGTAAGGGCAAGACGGGCGGCCGCGGCGTGAAGGGTCAAAAGTCCCGTCGCGGTGTGGCCATCAATGGCTTCGAAGGCGGCCAGATGCCGTTGCACATGCGTATGCCGAAGCGCGGCTTCAACGCGCTGAACAGCCAGACCACGCAGTGGATCAATCTGGGGTCGCTGCAAAAGGCAATTGATAACAAGAAGATCGACGCGAAGGCCGAGATCACCGAAGACACGTTGGTTGAAGCCGGCGTGCTGCGGCGGAAGAAAGACGGCGTTCGCCTCCTTGCGCGCGGCGAACTGAAGGCCAAAGTGAGCATCGCTGTCACCGGCGCTTCGGCCTCGGCGATCGCCGCGGTCGAAAAGGCTGGCGGCACAGTGACGCTGCTGAAGCCGCCCGCGGCGGAAGAAGCGGCGACGTAATCTAGTAGAGAGCCCGACTCAAAACGGGCTTCGCAGTCGCGTCCGCATCGACCTCGGTCGGACTTAAGGGGAGTGGTCCGCCCTCATGGCATCAGCCGCAGAGCAGCTTGCCGCTAACATCAATTTCGCGGCCTTCGCCAAGGCCACGGAACTGCAGAAGCGCATCTGGTTCACACTGGTCGCGCTCGTCGTCTATCGCGCCGGCACCTTCATTCCGATCCCAGGCATCGACCCGGCGGCGTTCGCGCAAGCGTTCCAATCGCAGGCCGGCGGCATCCTCGGCATGTTCAACATGTTCTCCGGCGGCGCCGTTGAGCGGATGGCCGTCTTTGCGCTGAACGTTATGCCGTACATTTCGGCCTCGATCATCGTGCAGCTGATGGCGACGTCGATCCCATCACTTGAGCGCTTGAAGAAAGAAGGCGAAGTCGGCCGCAAGCAGCTCAACCAGTACACACGTTACCTGACGTTGGTGCTGGCGATCGTCCAATCTTACGGCATCTCTGTCGGCTTGAGTTCAAGCACGGGCGTCGTCACCGATCCGGGCGTTTTCTTTATTGCCTCGACGATGATCACGCTGACCGGCGGGACTATGTTCCTGATGTGGTTGGGCGAGCAGGTGACGGCGCGCGGCGTCGGCAACGGCATTTCGCTCATCATCTTCGCGGGCATCGTCGCGGAAATGCCGCGCGTTGTGGGCCAGATGCTCTCGCTGGTGCGGGTGGGCGACCTCAACTTCTTCGCCGTGCTGATGCTTGGCGCGCTGATGCTCGCGTGCATCGTTGTCATCGTGTTCATGGAGCGCTCGCAGCGTCGCATCGTCGTCCAGTATCCGAAGCGTCAGCAAGGCAATCGGATGTTCATGGGCGAGAGCTCTTTCTTGCCGCTGAAAATCAACAGCGCGGGCGTTATCCCGCCGATCTTCGCATCGTCGCTGCTGCTGCTGCCGACGACGTTCATCAGTTTCACGGGCATGGGAACCAACACGCCGGATTGGCTGACGCAGCTGCAAGGGTTCATTGGCTACGGCCAGCCGGGCCACATGTTCCTTTACGGCTTGGGCATCATCTTCTTCTGCTTTTTCTACACGTCGATCGTGTTCAATCCGGAAGAGACCGCCGACAACCTGCGTAAGTATGGCGGGTTCGTTCCGGGCTATCGGCCGGGCAAGAAAACAGCGGAGTACCTCGACTACGTGCTGACGCGCCTCACCGTTATCGGCGCGATCTACATCACGGCGGTCTGTTTGCTGCCGGAAATCCTCTCCACCTATTATTCGATCCCATTCTATCTCGGCGGCACGTCAGTAATGATCGTGATCTCTGTGACGCTCGATACGGTGGCGCAAATCCAGTCGCACTTGGTCGCGCACCAATATGAGGGGTTGATCAAGAGGTCGAAATTGCGCGGCGCTGGAGCGCCTAAGCGATGAACCTGATCCTCTTCGGTCCGCCCGCGGCCGGAAAGGGCACCCAGGCAAAGCGCCTCGTCGCTGGCCGCAAGTACGTCCAACTCTCCACCGGCGACATGCTGCGCGCGGCGCGTGCGTCGGGTTCGGAGCTGGGTTTGCGGGTTGCTGCGATCATGGACGCGGGCAATTTGGTCTCCGATGAGATCGTGACTGAACTGATCGAGGACGCGCTCGACCGCAATGCCGACGCGGCCGGGTTCATTTTCGACGGCTATCCGCGCACCGTGGCCCAGGCCCGCTCGCTCGACGCGCTGCTCGCCCGCCGCGGCCAGGCCATCGATTTGGTGCTGCGCCTTGAGGTTGATCCGGAGGCCCTGCTGGCGCGGATCGCCAAACGCTACGCCGAAGAGGGCCGGGCCGACGACAATCCGGATGCCTATAAAGTGCGTTTGAAGGCCTATCTGGATCAAACAGCGCCGCTCGTCCCGTACTACCAGGAGCAGGGCAAGATGCACGGCGTGGACGGCATGGCCGACGTTGAAACCGTGTCCGCCGGCATCGCTTCGGCGCTGGACGCGCCGCGCGCCTAAGGGCGCCCCTCCGGACGCGACGAAAAATCACCTGATACCCCGGTTTTGGGCGCCTCGGTGGTGTTGACGGGGCGGGGGCGGGGGCTTACATCCCCTCCCTTCGCATGGCCATGAAGCGCCGCGCCGTACGTTCCCAGCTGGGGGCGGCGACGCTGGGCGCTTTATTCCATGGCCTGTGCAACGGATAAGAGAAATTTGGAGGGGGCTCCATGGCCCGTATCGCCGGCGTAAACATCCCGACCCAGAAGCGCGTGGTCATCGCGCTTCAATACATTCACGGGATCGGCAAGCACTACGCCCAGGAAATTTGCGACAAGGTGGGCATCGCCGCCGAGCGCCGCGTGAGCGAATTGACGGATGCCGAAGTGCTCCAAATCCGCGAAGCGATTGACCGTGACTACACGGTTGAGGGCGATCTCCGCCGCGAGACGGCCACCAACATCAAGCGTTTGATGGATCTGGCCTGCTATCGTGGCCTGCGTCACCGCCGCGGCTTGCCGGTCCGTGGTCAGCGCACGCACACCAACGCGCGTACCCGCAAAGGCCCGGCCAAGCCGATCGCCGGTAAGAAGCAAGCGACCAAGAAGTAAGGACACGCCGCAATGGCTAAGGAATCTACGCGCGTCAAAAAGCGTGAACGTAAGAACATCGCCACCGGCGTCGCCCACGTCGCGGCGTCGTTCAACAACACGATGATCACGATCACCGACGCGCAAGGCAACGCGATCGCCTGGTCGAGCGCCGGCACGATGGGCTTCAAGGGCTCGCGTAAATCGACGCCGTACGCCGCGCAGGTCGCCGCCGAAGATGCTGGCCGCAAGGCGATGGAACACGGCATGCGCACGGTCGAAGTGAACGTGTCGGGTCCAGGGTCGGGCCGCGAGAGCGCGCTGCGTGCGCTGCAAGCGGTGGGTTTCACCGTGACCTCGATCCGCGACGTGACGCCGATCCCACACAATGGCTGCCGCCCGCCGAAGCGCCGCCGCGTCTAACGGGTTCGCACATCAGCAGGCGGCGCGAGAAACGCGACGCCGTTTGGAACAGAGACAAGATGCAATCGATCGAAAAGAACTGGCTTGAACTGATCCGCCCGAAAAAGCCGCTCATCGAGCACGGCTTCGACGCGAACAAGCGCGCCACGTTGATCGCTGAACCGCTTGAGCGCGGTTTCGGCATGACGCTTGGCAACGCGCTGCGCCGCGTGCTGCTCTCCTCGCTGCAGGGCGCGGCGATCACCGCCGTGCAAATCGACGGCGTGGTCCACGAGTTCAGCTCGATCCCGGGCGTTCGCGAGGACGTCACCGACATCGTGCTGAACCTGAAGCAGGTCGCCATCCGTATGCGCGGCGAAGGCCCAAAGCGCGTGATGCTGAAGGCGGACGGCGCGGGCGAAGTGAAGGCCTCGGCCATCCAAACCGTGTCCGACATGGAAATCCTCAACCCCGACCACGTGATCTGCACGCTGGATGAGGGCGCCTCGCTCCGCATGGAGCTGACGATCAACAACGGCAAAGGCTATGTGCCCGCCGAGCAGAACCGCCCGGATGACGCGCCGATCGGCCTGATCGCCATCGACGCTATCTATTCACCGGTGAAGCGCGTCGCCTATCGCGTGGAAAACACCCGCGAAGGCCAGGTGCTCGACTACGACAAGCTGATCATCGAAGTCGAAACCAACGGCGCGATCCGCCCGGAAGATGCGATCGCCTACGCTGCGCGCATCCTGCAAGACCAATTGCAGATCTTCATCACCTTCGAAGAGCCGAAGCAGAAGAAGGAAGGCGCCGACAAGCCGGACCTTCCGTTCAATCCGGCTTTGCTCAAGAAGGTTGACGAGCTCGAGCTTTCGGTGCGTTCGGCCAATTGCTTGAAGAACGACAACATCGTTTACATCGGCGACCTGATCCAGAAGTCGGAAGCGGAAATGCTCCGCACGCCGAACTTCGGCCGGAAGTCCCTGAACGAGATCAAGGAAGTGCTGGCGACGATGGGCCTGCACCTCGGCATGGCCGTCGAGAACTGGCCGCCGGACAACATCGAAGACCTCGCGAAAAAGTACGAAGATCAAATCTAAGGTAACGCGCCATGCGCCACGGTACTGGACATAAGAAACTCAACCGCACGGCCAGCCACCGTCAGGCGATGTTCGCCAACATGGCCGCGTCGTTGATCAAGCACGAGCAGATCGTGACGACGCTGCCGAAGGCGAAAGCGCTTCGCCCCGTGGTGGAACGTCTGGTGACGCTGGCCAAGAAGGGCGATCTCGCGTCGCGCCGTCTTGTCGTGTCGCGTATGCGCGACGAGACCCAAGCCAAGAAGCTCTTCGACACGTTGGCCCCCCGCTACAAGGCGCGCGCTGGCGGCTACACGCGCGTGCTGAAGGCGGGCTTCCGCCACGGCGACAACGCTCCGCTCGCAGTGATCGAATTTGTCGATCGCGACGAGGACGCGCGTGGCCAGGACAGCGGTCCGCGTCCGGAAGCGATCTACACCGACGAAGGCTGACCGCCTCGAGATCGAATTGAATTAAGGGCCCGCCGCACTGGCGGGCCTTTTCTGTTACACGCCTGACATCGCAGGTGGTTAGATGGCGGGATGATCCGCCTCGCCCTCGCGCTTGCCGCCCTCGTCTTCGTCTCCGCTTGCACGCACACGCGCGAGGCGTCGCCGGCGCCGCTTATCCTGGTGTCGATCGACGGCTTCCGCGCCGACTACCTCAATCGCGGCGTGACGCCTACACTGTCGCGTCTCGCCGCCGAAGGCGCGCGCGCGTCGATGCGACCGTCGTTTCCGTCGAAAACGTTCCCCAACCATTACACCATCGTGACCGGCCTCCGCCCTGATCATCACGGCGTCATCAACAACCGCATGGAAGATCCCGAACGGCCGGGGGTCGTTTTTTCGCTCTCTGATGTTGCGGTCACCAGCGACCCGATCTGGTGGCGTGACGGCGTTCCGATCTGGGTGACGGCGGAGCGTCAGGGCGTGCGGACCGCTACGATGTTTTGGCCCGGATCGGACTTTGAGCTTCATGGCAGCCGGCCAAGCGAATGGCGCGCGTTCGATATGGGCGTGCCCTCCGAGGCGCGCGTGGACACATTGCTTTCTTGGTTCGATGCGCCGGCCGACGAGCAACCGCGCTTCGCCACACTCTACTTCGATATCGTCGACACAGCTGGCCACACGTATGGGCCACATGCGCCTGAGACCAATGCGGCCGTTGCGCTGGCTGACGCCGCCATCATGCGTTTAGTCGATGGCCTCGCCGCGCGCGGCGTTAGCGCCAATCTCGTCATTGTCGCTGACCACGGCATGGCCGAAGTTTCCGAGGACCGGCTCCTCGATCTCGATGCGATGGCGCCGGCGACGATCGCGCACATCGTGTGGGATGGGCCGTTCGCCGGCATTGCTGCGCTGCCCGGTCACGAGGCGGAACTTGAGGCCGCCTTGGTGGGCCGCCGCGCGCACGATGAATGCTGGCGTCGCGGGGAGCTGCCGGCGCGGCTGCACTACGGCACGCATCGACGGACGCCGCATGTTGTGTGCCTGGCTGACATTGGCTGGCGCTACCGCAGCGCGACGATCCCGCATTGGGCAGGCGCCCCTTCGCGTGGAGATCATGGCTTCGACAACGCTGCCCCCGACATGGCCGCAGTCTTTGTCGCCCACGGTCCAGCGTTTCGGCGCGGCGTCGCCCTTGCGCCTTTTGACAACGTATCGGTCTATCCGCTGCTGACGCGCTTGATTGGCGTTACGCCGGAAGCGAACGACGGCTCCATCGCCGACATTGCGCCGGCGCTGCGCGATCCTCGTTGACATATACTTGCGAAAAGATAGAAATATTGGCGTAACGGAAAAGGTTGTGCCATGAGCGATTATTACCGGCCGAAGGGTCTGTCGAGCGCGGTGATCTACAAGGACGCCAAGGCGGCGTTCCGGTGGCTGGAAGATGCTTTCGGCTTCGAGCCGTTGATGGCGATCACAGATGCCGATGGAAATCTCGTTCATTCCGAGATGAAGTTCGGCGAGTCCGTCTTGATGGTCGGTTATGAATGGAACGAGGCGAGCAAGAGTCCACGAGGGCTCGGCGGCGCTAATACGCAAACGGTGCACGTGCAGCTCGATGAGGACGTCGATCTCCATTGTGAGCGCGCACGCAAAGCTGGCGCCGTGATCCTGCAAGAGCCCGACACGCAATTCTACGGAGACCGCACCTATCGCGCACGCGATCCCGAGGGGCACGTGTGGACGTTCGGTCAAACGGTTCAAAAAATCACGCCTGCGGAATGGGACAAGAAAATCGGCGTCACCACCAAGACGCGGCTCGATTGAGCGCCGCGAAAATTGATCGCACGCTTGCCGCGCTCGCCGATCCGCATCGGCGCCGCGCGGTGGAGCTGCTCGGCCAGCGCCCGCGTCGCGCAGGCGAATTGGCCGAGGCGCTGGGCCTGCCTGCTCCGGCGATGAGCCGGCATTTGCGTGAACTCAAACAGAGCGGGCTCGTTGAGGAAACCCACCCTGAGTTTGATGCACGTGTGCGCATCTACACCTTGAAGGAGGGCGGCATGCGCGATCTCAAACGCTGGCTTGAGGACGCGGAAGCGCACTGGGCGCGCCAACTCACGGCGCTGAAGGCGCACGTTGAGAAGAAGAAATGAACTCGGTTCTCGTCGCGCTGCGCATCGACGCGCCGCCGCAGCAAGTGTTTGACGCCTTCGTCAACGACATCGCTTTGTGGTGGACGCCGGACGATCTGTTTCGTCTGACGCCGCGCGGCGATGGCGTCTTGCGGTTCGAAGGGGGCGAAGGCGGCCGGCTGGTGACGACGCTCCCCAACGGTAAGGAATTCGAGGTCGGCAAGACAACGTCTTGGGCGCCGCCCAAGAAGCTTTCCTTCACATGGCGGCAGGCGACGTTTGCCGAGGGGCAGGTCACCCACGTCGAGGTTGTGTTCGAAGCCGTGGGCGAGCAAACCCGCGTGAGCGTCACGCATAGCGGCTGGGACAGCGTCCCCCAGGAGCACGTCGCCCGGCACAATTTCCCGGAGCGCGTTTTTCTCCAGCGCCAGGGCGAGCATTGGCGGGCCCTGCTGGCCAGCTTGCACGGCCTGTCGCGCCGCTGAGGCGGGTGGTCGCGCATTACCGTGGCGCCTTGTTTCCGCCCATCCCCGGCGCCACATGCGGACCCGTCCTTTTGACGGGGTTTGGACGCATGAAGATCGACCGCGCATTCCTCTTGAGCGCCGCGCCGTTCGCCGCTGGCGGCTTCTTGGCCGGCGCATTGGTGATGGCGCCGCTGGCCGCTCAAGAATTCCGCGCCAACGGTGAACCTCAGTTGCAGTTGGTCCAGGCCCAGCAGCTGCCCCGTGCGGTGCCGAATTCGCAAGGGCAGGTGCAGCTTTCGTATGCGCCTGTGGCTGCCCGCGCCGGGCCGGCTGTCGTGAACGTTTACGCGCAGCGTGTCGTGCGTGGCATGTCGCGCGACCCGTTCTTCGGCCGGTTTAGTGCGCCGCGCGTTGAGCAATCGCTTGGGTCAGGCGTGATTGTACGCGCGGACGGCATCATCGTAACGAACAACCACGTCATCGAGGGCGCGCAATCCTTGAAGATTGTGATGGCTGACCGACGGGAATTCGACGCCGAGCTGGTGCTCGCAGACCCGCGCGTTGATCTCGCGGTTCTGCGCATCGATGCGGGATCGGAGCGCTTGCCGACTTTGCCGTTCGCCAATACCCAATCCGATCTGCAGGTTGGCGATCTTGTGCTCGCCATCGGCAATCCATTCGGCCTACAGCAAACTGTGACGAGCGGCATCATCTCGGCCCTGGCGCGCACCGAAGTGGGCGTCAGCGACTACGCGTTCTTCATTCAGACCGACGCCGCGATCAATCGTGGCAATTCCGGCGGCGCACTGGTGGATATGAGCGGCGCGCTGGTTGGCATCAACAGCTCGATCTATTCGGAAAGCGGGGGCTCAAACGGCATTGGCTTCGCCATACCGGCGGAGATGGTGCGCCGAGTTGTGGAATCAGCGGTTTCCGGCGGCGATCGGGTGGTGCGTCCATGGCTGGGCGCGCGTGTTCAGGGCGTCACCCAGGACATTGCCCGCTCCATGGGACAGAGCGTGCCCCAGGGCGTGTTGGTGACGCAGCTCTATCCCCGCTCCGCCGGCGAGCGCGCGGGCCTTCGCCAGGGTGATGTGATTTTGAGCGTGGCTGGCAGCGCCGTTCACGATGAGGCCGGCGTGCGCTATCAATTCGCGACGCAACGGCCCGGCGCCCGAGTGCCGCTGGAGATCGTGCGCGACGGCGCCCGTCGAACCTTGAACGCGAGCGCTGAAGCGCCGCCCGGCGGGTCGCCGGAGGCGAGGGAGCTTACCGGTCGCCATCCGCTCTCCGGCGCGCGCGTGGTCACGCTGACGCCGGCGACGGCGGAAGATGCGGGGCTCGATCCGTTCGCAGCTGGCGTGTTCATTCAGGCGCTCGACCGAGGCGGCGTCGCCGCGCGCGTCGGCTTCCGGCCGGGCGACATTATCTCAACCCTCAATGGCCAGCGCATCACTGATGCGGCCGCGCTTGATCGTCAGCTCGCGCAGGCGCGTGCTTGGGTGATCGGCATGGAGCGAAACGGCCAGTCCGGCGAAATCCGCTTCGGGATGTAGCGGACGCTTAGCGGCAGGACCGGCGCGCGCGCAGGCGCGAACCGGAGGACGCGTCGTCGCGGCAAACGCGCTCGCGGCGTTCTTCCGCCGCGGGTTGCTGGGTAGGCGTGTTCTGTGCCTCCTGAACGACGGGCGCTTCGGTAATTGCCGTCGTCTCGGTTCCGGCAGGCGCAGTTTCTGCAGGGGCGGTTTCGTTGCCTGGATCGGCCGCTGCGGCCGGTTGTTCCGCGGAGGCCGCCGGTGTGGCGCCATCCGTCAGCGCCGGGGCTGGGGCACCAGCCACGGCCTGAAACATCGCAACCAAAACAAGCTCAAGCATGCAATCGGCCCCCGAACGGAAATCGCGCGCACCCTAAAAAGCGCCCGGCGCCTGAGCAATTGGCAACTGCAGCGACGCGTGCACTTTTCGACGAGACGGACTTGGCTTGCTGCGATTGGCGGCTTCGGCTGTTAGGTTAAGAGCCATGAGCGATCTCTTCGAAGCGGCCGGACTAGACGGAGCGGCCCCGCGCCCGTTGGCGGACCGGCTGCGGCCCAAGCGACTCGACGAGGTTGTGGGCCAAGATCATTTGCTTCAGGCGCTTGGTCCGATCGGTCGCATGGTCGCTCAAAAGCGGTTGGCGTCGATGGTGCTCTGGGGCCCGCCTGGCGTTGGCAAAACCACCATCGCGCGCTTGTTGGCCGAAGAGACCGGGCTCGAATTTCAGCAAATCAGCGCGGTGTTCTCAGGCGTCGCCGATTTGAAGAAGGCGTTCGAAACCGCGCGCGGCCGCCGCGCTTCCGGCAAAGGCACGCTGTTGTTCGTGGACGAGATCCATCGCTTCAATCGCGCACAGCAGGATGGTTTCTTGCCCTATGTGGAAGAGGGTGTGATCACACTCGTCGGCGCCACCACTGAAAATCCCAGCTTCGAGATCAACGCGGCGTTGCTCTCGCGTGCGCAAGTGTTTGTGCTGAAGCGTCTGGATGATGCGGCGCTCGAGCTTTTGCTCGCCCGCGCCGAGGCGCTGCTTGGCAAGAAGCTGCCGCTCACGCCGGATGCGCGCATCGCGCTCGCCAACATGGCCGACGGCGATGGACGCTATCTGCTGACGCTTGCCGAAGAAGCGTTTGCACTAGCCTCAACCCAAATGCTCGACGCACCGCAACTTGGCCAGCTGTTGCAAAAGCGCGCGCCGGCCTACGACAAAGATCGCGAAGAGCACTACAATCTCATATCGGCGCTCCACAAAAGCATTCGCGGTTCCGATCCGGATGCGGCGCTCTATTGGCTCGCGCGCATGGTGGTTGGCGGAGAGGATTTGCTGTTCATCGCGCGACGTATCGTGCGCGCCGCGGCCGAGGACATCGGCCTTGCTGACCCGACTGCGCTGTTGATCGCGAACGCGGCAAAGGACGCGGTGCACTTCATCGGTCCGCCCGAAGCGGAATTGCATCTGGCGCAAGCAGTACTGCATCTCGCCACGGCGCCTAAGTCCAACGCGGCGTACATTGCGTGGAAGCAGGCCAAGAGTGCTGCCAGCGAAACGGGCTCGCTGATGCCGCCCAAGCACATCTTGAACGCGCCGACCAAGCTCATGGAAAACGAGGGATACGGCAAAGGCTATTCCTACGACCACGAGGCGCCGGACGCGTTTTCGGGTCAGAACTACTTTCCCGATGGCATGAAGCGTCGCCGCTTCTACGACCCCGCAGGGCGAGGCCGTGAGCAGCCGATCAAGGAGAGGTTGGACCATTGGGCCAAATTGCGCGCGGAGCGTGCGGAAAAGGGCTGAGCGGCGGGCTCTCGACGGAATTCCCTCCCCAACGAGGCGAGTGGGTTTCAGCCGTCCAAATGGTCGGCTAACGTAACCCTCATTACCGAGCAGTGAGGGGCTCATTATGAAGATCAGACTTGCCGCGGCGTTTGCCGTGTTCGCGCTTGCTTCGACAGTGGCGGTGGCTCAGCCAGCGCGCGGCCCAGCGAATATTCTCACCAGCGCTGACGTGTTCAATCTCGAGCATGCCGCCAACCCGCGCATTTCGCCCGATGGCCGTTTGGTGGCCTATGAGCGCGTGTCTGGCGACATCATGGCGGATCGCTTCCGCCGCGCGATCTGGTTGGTCGATGCCGATGGCCGTACGCATCGTCCGTTGGCGCAGAGCTCAACGGGAAATTTCACGCAACCAGTCTGGTCGCCAAACGGTCGGGCCATCGCGTACGCCGCCAACGAGAACAACCGCAACGAACTGCGCGTGTTCTATCTCGACACGCAACGCTCAGCGACGATCGCGCGCCTCGCCGGCGGGCCCGCCAACCTCACTTGGTCGCCTGATGGATCGTCGCTCGCGTTCCAGATGTTTACCGAAGCTGATGATTCACGCGGGCCGCGCATGCCCGACCGGCCGGATGGCGCGGAATGGGCCCCGCCCGCGCGCGTCCTGGAGCGCACGCAAATCCGCGCCGATGGCCAAGGCTTCCTCCCGAACGGCAGCATTCAGATTTATGTCGTGCCCGCCGATGGCGGCGCACCGCGCCAGCTGACCTATGGCGAAGCCAACCAAAACGGCCGCATGTCGTGGACATCGGACGGCCGGCGTTTGATCTTCGCGGCGAACGCCGAGGAAGGCTTTGAGCGGCAGCCGAACGAGAGCGACGTCTATTCGCTCGACATTGGTTCGGGCGCGATCCGCCGGCTGACCACGCGCGACGGTGAAGAGGGCTCGCCGATCTTGTCGCCCGATGGACGGCGCATGGCGTATGTTGGCTTTGACGATCGCCGGCAGGGCTATCAGGTGACGGAACTCTACGTCGCCAACGCCGATGGCTCGAACCCACGCTCACTCACCGCTTCGCTCGATCGCGACGTGCAGGCGCCGCAATGGGCGGGCAATGGCACGCTCTACTTCCTGTTCGTCGACCAAGGAATCACCAAGCTCGGCCGCATCAGCGCCAATGGCGGACGCGTCGAGACGGTGCTCACCGGCATCGGTGGCGTGACGTTTGGGCGTCCCGGCACGAACGGCGCATTCAGCGTCAACAATTCCGGCCGCTACGCTGTCACCACTGCTAACTCGACGCGCCCTTCAGACATCTCCGTAGGCTCGGGCGGCAGCGCGCGGCGGCTGACCTACCTCAACGAGGATGTGCTTGCGAACAAGCGCATCCCTGAGGCCACGCACATCACGACGCCGTCGAGCGCGGATGGGCGCCCGGTTCACGGTTGGATTGTGCGTCCGCCGAATTTCGATCCGAGCCGGCGCTATCCGTTGATCCTGGAAATCCACGGCGGCCCGTTTTCTGCCTATGGCCCGGTGTTTTCACCGGAAGTGCAGCTCTATGCGGCCGCTGGTTACGTTGTGGTGTTCTCGAACCCGCGCGGATCGACATCGTATGGCGGTGAGTTTGGCAACCTGATCCACCACGCGTATCCGAGCCAGGATTACGACGATCTGATGAGCATCGTCGACGCGACCATCGCGCAAGAACCGATCGACACCGAACGGTTGTATGTCACTGGCGGTTCGGGCGGCGGTGTGTTGACGGCCTGGATCGTGGGCCACACCAACCGCTTCCGTGCGGCGCTGTCGGAGAAGCCCGTCATTAATTGGCTGAGCTTCAACAATTATTCCGACCTGCAATTCCTCACCAACGATTATTGGTTCGGTGAGCACGTGTGGGAAGAAGGTGCGGCGGCGCGCTATTGGGCGCGTTCACCGCTGGCTTACGTTGGCAACGTCACCACGCCGACGGCGTTGATGGTGGGCGACGCCGACGCGCGCACGCCGATGAGCGAATCCGAGCAATTCTATCAGGCGCTGCGCGCGCGCAACGTGCCGACACGTCTGACGATCATCCCCGGCGCGCCGCACAACATCGCGCATCGGCCATCGAACATTGCGATGAAAGTCGGCGTGACGCTCGGTTGGTTCGCCGAATATGGCGGTCCGCAAGTGCCTGACCCGAACACGGGCGAGCAGAACTGAGAGCAAAAGGGGGGCGTCATGATGGTTCGGGGGCTGGCGGCGTTTGCCGTCCTTGCGTTGGTGTCAACGGCGGCGTTCGCCCAGCCGCAGCGTGGACCTGTCAACACTTTGACGGCGGCGGATGTGTTCAACCTCGAACACGCCGCCAATCCGCGCATTTCGCCAGATGGCGCGCTTGTCGCCTACGAGCGTGTCACTGGCGACATTATGACGGACCGGTTCCGGCGCTCGATCTGGTTGGTGGACGATGACGGACGCGCGCATCGGCCGATGGCGCAGGGTTCGGGTGAATACACACAACCGGTATGGTCGCCGAACGGGCGTGCAGTCGCCTATGTTGCGGCCGAAGGCGGGCGCACCGAATTGCGCGTGTTCTACATCGATACCCAACGCTCAGCGACGATTGCACGTTTGGCGGCCGCCGCGACGAACCTCACTTGGTCGCCAGACGGCGCTACGCTGGCGTTTCAGATGTTGGCGCGCGAGGCGCCAAGCGCTTTGCCGCGCCTGCCGTCACGCCCGGAAGGCGCGCAATGGGGGCCGACATTCAATGTCTATGAACGCAGCACGTATCGGTTCAACGGTCAGGGCTATCTGCCCAACGGCTCGACGCAAATCTTCGTTGTGCCCGCCGATGGCGGCGCGCCGCGCCAACTGACATTCAGCCGCGCCGACCTCAACGGCCGCATGTCCTGGACGCCGGATGGCCGGCGTTTGATTTACGCCGCTAACGCGGAAGAGGGTTTCGACGCGCAATGGGTGGAATCTGACGTCTATTCGTTGAATGTCGCGGACGGCGCTATTCGACGGCTCACGTCGCGCGACGGGCGCGAGGATCAACCAGCGCTTTCGCCAGACGGTCGGCGCATGGCGTATGTAGGCTTCGACGATCGTCAGCAGGGCTATCAGGTAACCGAGCTTTACGTCGCCAATGCCGATGGCTCGGGCGCGCGCTCGATTACGCCGTCTTTGGATCGCGATGTTGGCAATCCGCAATGGGCTGGCAATGGCTCAATCTATTTCCTGTTCGTGGATCGCGGTGAAACCAAGCTCGGCCGTATCAGCGCCGGTGGCGGGCGCGTGACGACCGTGCTGGACGGCATCGGCAGCGCAGGCCTCGGCAGACCCGGCACCACAGGCGCGTTCACCGTGACCAACGGCGGGCGCTACGCTGTCACAACGGGAACGTCGCAACGTCCGGCGGATGTGTCCATTGGCTCAGGGAGCGCCGCGCGCAGGCTGACCTCGCTCAATGACGATCTGCTCGCAACAAAGGAAATCCCCCAAGCCACGCGCATCACCGTGCCCTCGAGCGCCGATGGCCGGCCAGTTGACGGGTGGATTATTCGACCGCCGAATTTCGATCCGAGCCGTCGCTACCCGATGGTGCTGGAGATTCATGGCGGCCCATTCGCGGCCTACGGCCCGGCGTTCTCGACAGAGTTTCAGCTCTACGCGGCCGCAGGCTATATTGTCGTCTATTCAAACCCGCGCGGATCGACATCGTACGGCAGTGACTTCGGCAACCTGATCCATCACGCCTATCCGAGCCAGGATTACGATGACCTGATGAGTATCGTCGATGGCGCCATCGCGCAGGAGCCGATCGACACCGAACGGCTTTATGTAACGGGCGCGTCTGGCGGTGGCGTTCTAACAGCGTGGATTGTGGGCAAGACGAATCGTTTCCGCGCCGCGCTATCTGAAGCGCCAGTGATCAACTGGACGAGCTTCAACCTCTATACAGACGTGAACGTGCTCGCGAACGATTACTGGTTCGGCGAACCAGTGTGGGCGGAAGGCGCGGTCAACCGCTATTGGGCGCGCTCGCCGCTCTCCTTGGTGGGCAACGTGCAAACGCCGACAGCTTTGATGGTGGGCGAGGCCGATTACCGGACGCCGCGTTCCGAGGCCGAGCAATTCCATCGCGCTCTGATGATGCGTGGCATCCCCACGCGTCTCATCACCGTTCCCGAAGCTTCGCACACGATCGCCGCACGCCCGACTGGCCTCGCCGCCAAGATCAGCGCAGCGCTGCAATGGTTCAGCGAATACGGCGGCCCACCCGTGCCCAATCCGGATACGGGCGAGCAGCGCACGGCGGCGAACTAGAACGCGCACTTTGCTGAAAGTACGCGCCCTCGCCTTTCGGGCGGGGTAGGACAGGGTGCAAACGCCACTCTGTCATGTCGAGACGACACTCCCACCCCCTACCGGCGCTAACGCCGGAAGACGCGGCCTATACGCGTTCTCTCGTCATTGCCGAGGACGCGCACATGCTTGTGTTCAACAAGCCTGCGGGGCTTGCGGTGCAGGGTGGAGCCGGCGTCACGCGCAGCTTCGAGGAGTTGCTCGCCGCCTTTGCCAAGTCGAACGGCAAGCGTCCGCGTCTTGTCCACCGGCTGGACCGGGAAACCTCAGGCGTGCTCGTTGCGGCGCGGACCCAGCCGGCCGCCGCGTTTCTCTCGCAAGCCTTCGCGACGCGCGACACGAAGAAGACGTACCTCGCCATCGTCTGCGGTGGAGCGCCCGATCCGGCCGAGGGCGAAGTGAAGTTGGCGCTCAAGAAGTCCACCCGCGCAGGGCTCGACATTATGGAGGTTGCCGCCAACGGCCAGGCCGCGCTGACGCACTACCGCACGTTGGCCGCCACACCCGCTGCCGCCATGGTTCTTCTGGAACCGGAGACGGGGCGAATGCACCAGCTGCGCGCGCACATGGCCGCCCTGGGGCGACCGATCGCGGGAGACGGCAAATATGGGGGCCTCTTCAGGCTTGGCGGCGTCGATGTTGCGAGCCTTTTGTTACATGCCGCCGTCCTCGACCTGCCGCACCCCGAGGGAGGCCGCCGGCGTTTCAGCGCCCCGCCGCCTCCGCATTTTCTGAAGGCGGCGAAATCACTGGGGCTTGATCACGCGCTCCCGCCGCAAACCTGATAAAAGGTGCGTCGCGGGGAAGCTTTGCCCAGGATCGACGCGATGATTCGACAATTCATATGTGTGTTGGCGCTGGCCGCAGTGACGGCATGCGCCTCTACGCCCGTTTATGGCCCAGCGCTCGCCCCAGGCCGGGCGGGCTTTACCGAAACTCAGATCGAAGCGAACCGCTTCTTCGTCACCTATCGTGCGCCCAACGGCGCCGAAGAGACGTTGCTGCAGGATTACGCATTGCTGCGCGCCGCCGACATCACGCTCGCCAACGGGCGCGACTGGTTCTGGGTGGATCGCCGCACCACCGACGGCGCCGCGAGTGCGTATCGGGGCCCAAGCTTCGGTGTGGGTGTAGGCGGCGGCTCGTGGGGCCGACGCAGCGGCGGCGGCGTGAGTGTCGGCATGAACTTCCCACTCGGCGGTGGAGGGGGCGCGCGTGCAACGGCGGCGACCTTGGAAATTCGTTTGGGTTCGGGTGTGAAACCTGACGAGGCCAACGCCTACGACGCCCGCGCCGTCGCGGCGAGCCTGCGTGCGCAATTCGGGACGCCGCGATGATCAACCTGCTTTTGGTAGCGCTCGGCGGCGCCTTAGGCTCTGCCGCACGCTACGGAGTGGGATTGGCGGCGGCGCGCTGGCTGGGCGCGGGATTTCCGTGGGGCACGCTTGTGGTGAACATAGCCGGCGGGCTCGCGATGGGCCTGCTGGCGGCGCGGACGCAAGAGGGCGAGGCGCTCCGGCTGCTGATCGGCGTTGGTGTTTTGGGCGGTTTCACTACGTTTTCGGCGTTCTCGCTTGAAACCGTGCGGCTGATGCAGCAACGCCCTGAATTGGGGTTGGCTTACATCGCTGCGTCGCTCGCTTTGAGCGTCGGTGCATGTTGGTTAGGATTGATGCTGGGGCGTCCATGAAGGCGGTCGAATCCGTCGAGGTCAGTCACGACGATGGTGAAAGCCGGCTCGACCGCTGGCTGCGCCGGCGCTACCCGCACCTCAATCAGGGCCAAGTCGAAAAACTGATCCGCACCGGGCAAGTGCGCGTCGATGGCGCGCGCGCCAAGGCGTCCGATCGTGTGGCCGCGGGGCAAGTCGTGCGTGTGCCTCCGCTGCCCGACGCTGCGGCGCGATTGCCGGCCGGCATGAGCGGCAAGGACGTCGATTTCGTCCGCTCGCTGGTGATCCATAAGGACGACGACGTCATCGTCATCAACAAGCCGCATGGGTTGGCCGTTCAGGGCGGCACCAAAACGGTGCGCCATCTCGACGGCCTGCTCGAAGGCCTGAAGTTCGAGAACGAGAAGAAGCCCAAGCTCGTCCATCGCCTCGACCGCGATACTTCCGGTTGCCTCGTGCTCGCGCGCCACCCGCGTGCGGCGGCCTTCTTGGGCGAGGCGTTTCGCGATCGCGATACGGACAAGATTTACTGGGCGATCGTCGCCGGCAGTCCGCGCCCGAAATTGGGGGAGTTGCGCAGCTGGATGCGCAAGGCGCCGGGGGTTCACGATGCTGACCGCGAGATGATGCAGAGCTGCCTTCAGCAGGATGAAGGCGCCGTGCACGCTGTGACGCAATACGTGGTTCTGGCGTCGGCCGGCGGGCGCGCGTCCTGGGTGGCGCTACGCCCCGTCACGGGACGCACGCATCAGCTGCGCTTCCACATGGCCGAGCTTGGGCATGCGATCGTCGGCGATCCGAAATACACGTCCGATCGCGAGACCCCTTCAGGGCTGGACGATAAGCTGCTTCTGCACGCGCGGGCTTTGCGTCTGCCCCATCCGACGAAGGGCGAGATCAACGTCACGGCGCAGCTTTCGCCGCATATGGCCGCCGCGTTCGAAACGCTTGGCTTCGACGCCCGTGAAGCAAAAGACCCGTTCGAGCCGTTTGCCGCGTCGCGGAAGTAGCATGAAGTCCTACGACGTCTCCGCACTCGCCAATGCCGCGCACGAACTGCTACGGCAAGGCGATGCCGTAGGCGCCGAACGCGTGCTCTCGCCGGTGTTTGATCAGCTGAAAGCCGAAGCGTCGGTCATGCACCTGATGGGGCTGATCAAGAAAGCGCAGAATAAGCTCGTTGAAGCCGAGAAGCATTTGCGCGGCGCTATTTCGCACGCGTTGAGCGAGGGTTCTTACTACAACGATCTCGGCGTTGTGCTGCAGGCAAGAGGCGAGTTCGAGGAGGCCGCGCGCGTTTTCCGAGCCGCCATCGCGTTGTTGCCCGATGCGGGCGCCGTGCGTGTGAATCTTACGCGTTGCCTAGTGGCGTCCGGGCAGTTGAAGGAAGCTGATCACGAGGCGCGAACCTACATCAGTGTGGCGCCTGGCGCCGAGAGTTGGACGCTCCTGCATCAGGTGCAGCGCGCTCAGGAGCGCCACCGCGATGCATTGGTGTCGGCGGAAACGGCGCTTCGCTACGCGCCCAAACTGCGCAGTTTGCGGATCAATTACGCCGCATCGTTGGATCGGCTAGGCCGCGGCAAGGAAGCGCTGCCGATCTACAGCGAATTGGTCCGTGAGAATGTGGAATCGCCGGATCTTGCCTTGGCGTTTGCGCGCGCGCTCTACGCGGAGGGTGAAAAGCAAGACGCGGAGACCGTACTCGAGCAGGCGTCGAGCGCTTGGCCCGAGGCGGCGAACTTGCACGGTGCGCTGGCGCGGATGCGTTGGCTTCGGGGCGAAGGCGAGCGCGCGGGCGCGTTGATTGAGCAAGCGATCGCCAAACGGCCATCCGATCTTGGCCTACGCCTTTTGTGTGCTGACGTGCATCATCGCGGCGGCCATGACGCCCGCGCGCTCACAATTCTGGACGAAGCGCTGCGCGCCGCGCCGGACCAGCCGGCGTTGCTCGCCGCGCGCGGCATAGTGTTGGATGAGCTGAACCAATTGGATGAGGCAGTGCGCACATTCGAGCGCGCGCTGCTTGTGCAACCGGGCGCGGCGTCCACGCAGCGAAACCTCGTCTCGACATTGTTGCGCGCCGGCCGCCCGCAGGAGGCGTTGGGGCTAGCGAGGACAATCCGTCAACAGGCGCCGGACGATCAGTTGCTGATCGCCTGCGTCGCGTCGGCGCTGCGGATGCTTGGCGATCCGGCGTACGGGCGCTTCAACGATTATGCGCGCTATGTCCGCAGTTACGATATTCCAGCGCCACGTGGTTTCTTCACGGCAGACAATTTCAATGCGTCGCTGGCGGAGATATTGCGCGTTCAGCATCGGGTAAATGCACATCCTCTGGACCAAAGCCTGACGCACGGTACGCAGACCGGCCGCAGTCTGCTTGCGAGCGAGGAGCCCAATCTGCTGGCTTTCTTCAAAGCGGTTGAAGCGGCGATCCGAGACTACGTGGCGGCGCTGCCGTTGGGCCTGGATGATCCGGTGGGGCGGCGCAAAAGCGATCGCCAACTCATGACGTCGTGCTGGTCGGTTCGCCTGACGCAGGGCGGCGCCCAGCCGAACCACGTGCACGACCAAGGCTGGCTGAGTTCGGCCTATTATGTGGCGCTCAATCCAGCCAAGGGCGCCAAAGGGCGGCTCAAGTTCGGCGAGCCGCATCGGCCAATGCCCGGCTGTTCGCCGGATCATTTCGTCGAGCCAAAGGTCGGGACGCTGGTGTTGTTTCCTTCCTATATGTGGCACGGCACGGAAGCGTTTGGCGGGGCCGAGCGGCTCTCGCTCGCTTTCGACGTTGTGCCTGCATAAGGGGAGCCATGGCGAAGATCGACCTCACAACCGCGCCAAGCGGGCAGGGCACGCGCTATCCCGCGCCGTACGACGAACCGTGCAAGAAGCGGCGCTGGCTGAGGCTTGGCGATGCGGCGGGTCTTACGCAATTCGGGGTCAATGTTGTCACGCTCGATCCTGGTGTGTGGTCGAGCCAGCGCCACTGGCACGAGAAGGAAGACGAGTTCGTGTTCATGCTGGAAGGTGAACTCGTGCTTGTTACCGACGCGGGCGAAGCGATCATGCGCCCCGGCGATTGCGCGGGCTTCAAGGCGGGCGTGCATGACGGCCACAAACTCGAGAACCGCTCCGACACGCCCGCGCGGTTTCTTGTTGTCGGCGGGCGCGATGATGAGGATTGGGGCGAGTACTCGGACATCGACATGAAGTTTTGGCCGAAGCGCTACTCCGGCGGCGGCGGCTACACGCGCAAGAACGGGGACAAGATTTGAGGCGCCTCGCCGTCTTCGATCTCGACGGCACGTTGGTCGATAGCCGCCACTCGATCGGCGAAGCGATGGCGCAGGCCTTCGCCGCGCTCGATCTGCCGCCGCCGAGCTATGACGAAACCCGCCGCATCGTTGGCCTTTCGCTCGTGCCGGCGCTGCAAATTCTGGCGCCGCATCTCGATCCCGCGCGCTGGCCTGAGCTGGGCGTCGCCTACAAGAACGCCTTCGTCCGCAATCGCGAGAACGGCATACGCGAACCGCTCTATGACGGCGCGCGCGAGACTTTGGAGCGGATGCGCGCCGCGGGTTGGCTGATGGGCATCGCCACCGGCAAGGCGCGTCGCGGCATTGATCACGTACTCGCCGCGCACGATCTGTCCAGCTTCTTCGATTGCGGCTTCTGCGCCGATGACGGGCCGGGAAAGCCTGATCCGCACATGCTTGCGCTCAACATGCAGGCGCTCGACGTTGACCCTGAGCACACGGTGATGATCGGCGACACGACGTTCGACATGGAAATGGCTCGCGCGGCGGGCGCCTATGCGCTGGGCGTCAGCTGGGGCTTTCACACCGCCGATGAGATCGCCGCGCACGCGCATGAGATCGCCCACGACTTTCCGACGCTGAACGCGATGCTCGCAAGCTGGCGCGCCGCATGAGCACCGATCTTGCCAAGCGCTTCTACCAAACCGCGAGCGTCAGCGAAGATGGTGCGAGTGTTCTGCTTGACGCGCGCACTTTGCGCACACCGGGCGGGGCGGTCTTTCGCGCGCCGGCGCGCGCGCTTGCGGAAGCCATGGCCGCGGAGTGGAACGCGCAAGGCGACCACATAGCGCCCGCAACGATGCCGCTGACGCAGCTCGCGTTCGCCGCTGTCGATATAACGCCCAAGCGCCGTCCCGAGATCGCGCACGACGTTGCAAAGTATGCCGAGACCGATCTCATCTGCCATCGCGCCGAAGCCCCCGCTGTGCTTGTGGCGCGCCAGGCGGTGGCGTGGGACCCGTTGGTGGCATGGGCAGAGCAACGTTTCGGGCAGCGCCTTCACGTCGTCAGCGGCGTGCTCCCCGCCGATGTGCCCGCCGCCGCGATCGCAAACATCGAACGCGCGGTCGGCGATTTGGACGATTTCCGCGCCACCGCGCTTGCGCAGTCCACTATGCTGACAGGCTCGGTCTATCTGGGCTTTGCGCAGTTGGAGGGCCGCATCAACGCCGCCGAGGCGTACGCAGCCGCGACCGTCGACGAAGCCTGGAGCATCGAGCGCTGGGGCGAGGATTCCGAGGCCGGCGCCCGCCTCGATCGCCTCAAAGGCGATCTAGACGCGGTATCGCGCTTCCTCGCCGCACTCGGCTAGCCATCCGCCGCTTGTCATCCCACTCAGCTTCCGTCATCCCGGACGCGCGAAGCGCGATCCGGGATTCAGGGGCAAACGCGCCGGCCTACGATCATCTGGGTCCCGGCTCTCGCTTCGCTCGGCCGGGATGACGCATCCTGAGAAGGGGTCCGCAAAACCATGAAAGACATCATCGAAGCCCTGGAAGCCAAGCGCGCGGCGGCGCGTGCGGGCGGCGGCGAGAAGCGGATGGCGTCGCAGCACGCCAAGGGCAAGCTCACCGCGCGCGAGCGCATCGAGCTCTTGCTCGACGAAGGCTCGTTCGAGGAGTTCGACATGTTCGTTGAGCACCGTGCGCACGAGTTCGGCATGGCCGACCAGAAAATCCCCGGCGACGGCGTCGTCACCGGCTGGGGCACGATCAACGGGCGGCTGACTTACGTTTTCTCGAAGGACTTCACCGTGTTCGGCGGTTCGCTGTCGAAGGCGCACGCCGAGAAGATCTGCAAAGTGCAGGACATGGCGATGAAGAACGGCGCGCCGATCGTCGGCATTTTCGACGCTGGCGGCGCGCGTATTCAAGAAGGCGTCGACAGCCTCGCCGGCTACGCCGATATCTTCCAGCGCAACATTCTCGCGTCCGGCGTCGTGCCGCAGATCAGCGTGATCATGGGGCCGTGCGCGGGCGGCGATGTGTATTCGCCGGCGATGACCGATTTCATCTTCATGGTGCGCGACACGTCCTACATGTACGTGACCGGCCCTGAGGTGGTGAAAACGGTGACGAACGAGATCGTCACGCATGAGGAATTGGGCGGCGCGCGCGTGCATGCGTCGAAATCGGGCGTCGTCGATGGCGCGTTTGAGAACGATTTCGAGACGCTGACGCAGATGCGCCGGCTGATCGATTTCCTGCCCGGCTCGAACCGCGAAAAACCGCCGACGCGCCCGCACTATGACGATATCATGCGCGAGGAACCTTCGCTCGACCGCTTGATCCCGGACAATCCGAACAAGCCATATGACATGAAAGAGCTGATCGAGAAGGTCGCCGACGAGGGCGATTTCTTTGAGATCGGCGCCGATTTTGGCAAGAACATCATCACCGGTTTTGCGCGCCTTGACGGCGCGCCGGCGGGCTTTGTCGCCAACCAGCCGATGACGCTCGCGGGCGTGCTCGACATTGATGCGAGCCGCAAAGCCGCGCGCTTCGTGCGCTTCTGCGATGCGTTCAACATTCCGATCATCACCTTCGTGGACGTGCCGGGTTTCCTGCCGGGCACCAAGCAGGAGCTGGGCGGCCTCATCAAGCACGGCGCGAAATTGCTGTTCGCTTACGGCGAAGCAACGGTGCCGAAAGTCACGGTGATTACGCGCAAGGCCTATGGCGTCGCGTATGACGTGATGAGTTCCAAGCATTTGCGCGGCGACGTGAACTACGCGTGGCCGAGCGCTGAGATCGCGGTGATGGGCGCCAAAGGCGCCGTCGAGATCATCTTCCGCGCCGACATCGGCGACGCCGACAAGATCGCCGCCCGCACCAAGGAATATTCCGACCGCTTCGCCAACCCGTTCGTGGCGGCGTCACGCGGCTATCTGGATGACGTGATCATGCCGCGCGAAACGCGTCGGCGGATCATCCGGGCGCTGCAGAGCTTGAAGAACAAGAAGCTCGAAAACCCCTGGAAGAAGCACGACAATATTCCGTTGTGAGGTCTTGTGGCGCGCGATGACGTTGAAAAGCGAGCGTCAGAGATTCGCGCCAGGGGACTGGCGGCCGAGCAAGAACTAGCTGCGCTGGAAGAAGCGCAAGACGAAGAGCGTAAGCAGTTCGTTCGTCGATTCTCGGCGGCACTGCTGGAGCGAACACCGCACGCCGTACAGTGTCTAGCGATCGATCCCAACGAAGACGAGTTGGGCGTATTGGTGCGCTTCCATTTCTATATAGACAGCAAAGCGAGATTTAATGACGTCGCGCAGATTGGCGTTGATCGCGCGGAGCGTAAAGGTGACGATTGGGAGTTCAGCTACTACCTGCGCCCGAGCGCGGGGGCGTATGGGGTTGAACTAGACGGCGGTGTGGAGGAGTTGGCTTACGCGCAGCAAGGTGAGGTGCTGACCGCCGCTACTGCGCTTGTTATAGAAATGATGGCGAACGTCGTTGCCAGTGGCGGTCGCTTGGGGACACCAAGCGAAGTGACGGCCATGCTGGCCGCAGCCGAAAAGGAAAAGGCCGCGCAACAATCCGCTGCGCGGAAGGAGCGCGCAAGGAGCCAACGTCGCGGTTGCCTCGTTATTTTTCTGGGGTTCGTCGGGTTTTGCATGCTGATGGGGCTGCTAAACAACGCAACGTCATGAGTCCGGTCCTTCTCCCGCATGGGCGGGAGAAGGTGGTCGCGGAGCGACCGGATGAGGGTGGGGGCCGCACGCGAACGGCGCGCGTCAACACAAGCGCTTCATCCTGCGCCTCGCCCCCTTTGCCCGGTTCGAGCAAGCTCGAACCGACCTCTCCCCCTCGTGGGGGAGAGGTGCTAGCTCAGGGCGCACGGAGAGACGCCATGCGCACCATGATTCTTGTCATCCCGTTTTTGCTCGCTGCTTGTGGACAAGCCGCGCCGCCGGAGCCTGCAGCGGAAATCGCCGCGCCTGCGCCGGTGGGCGAGCCGATGTCCGCCGGCATGTTGGGGGCGATGTCGGAGAATGTGCCGGAGGAGGCTGCGGCGCTCACCATCGAAACTGGCCGATTGGTGTTCGCGAGCCCGGATGCTGTCGAAACCTTCGCGCTGCCGACGCAATTTATCGGCGCTGTCGATCCTTCGACGCTCATCGCCGCTGGCGGGCAAAGCTTCGCCGCCGCCGCGCCGGGCGTGAATCTCACGCGCGTCGAGGTGCGCGCAATTTTTGGCGGAACGCCGCAGGCTTTGTGTGGTCTCGCGCAGGCCACGCACGTCGCGATCATGAGCGCCGAGCCGCTGACGGGCGTGGTGCTGATCGCGTTCACCGGCGTCGACGCGCCCGGCCCCGAGGCGCGCGATAGCGCGGTGTGCGCGACTTATACCTACGCGGTCTAAAGCTGCGGGCCGCTGGGCAGTTTTCGCTGCACCGATCGAAGCAGTCTTGCTGATGGGTAATGCCGCCGCGCCGCGTGCGCTGCTACCGTCAACGCGGGAGGGCCGTTTATGCGCCAAATTCTGATTGTGATGATGCTTGCTGCGTCGGCGTTTGTGAGCGGTTGCGCTACGCAAACCGGTGGCGCGATGATTGCTCGCGACGACGTGATGGAGAATTCGCGGCGGATCGTGGAGGCCTATGCCGCCTCGTGGAACGCCGGAGACATGGCGCGCTTCGGCGCGCTCTACGCGGCTGACGCCCGGCATGTGAACACGTCCGGCGAGTTCTTGCGAGGGCGCAGCGCCATCGTCGCCACGCACCGGGCCAATCGCGAACGCTATTCCGCCGGCGTACGCATGGCGACGCGGCTCGAGGGCGCGCGTGCAATCACAGACGACGCGATCGTCGCGGTGATGATCATGGAAATCGTCAACGATCCCGCGCGCCCTGGCGAAGTCCAGGCCACGCGCGTGACCTTGACGTTGGCGCGGCGCGACGGCGACTGGCTGATCGCCCAGGCTCAGGCTTCGGCGGCCGGCTGAACCTCGCGATCGGCGGCGAACACAGACGACCAAGAGCGCGCGAATTGCGATGGGCGCCGTCGCGGGCGAGGCGCGGACGGCGTAACAATCGCGCATGCGCGCCCACACGCTCCCCCTGGCGCTTTTGGCCTTTCTTGCGCTGGCTGGCTGCGGCGATGCGGTTGAACCCGTGTCGCAGGCGCAAGCGAGTGTGAGCACGTCGCCACCGCCTCTGCTTGGCGCGTTCAAGGCGCAGTCAGAAACCGCGCGCGCGGTTACCGGGAACGTGCGCGTTGAGCGCGGCGGGCTGTTGTTTGCGAATGGTGTGACGCTTTACACGCGCGGCCTTGAGCCGCGACGTGGCCACGATCGCATCGCCCGCGGTGGCGAGAGCTACGCCGCCGCCGTGGTCGGTTCGAGCAACGTCGTTGTGGAATTGCGGCGGGTGAACCAGCAGGTGATTTCGCCAGACGCGGCCGCGATCCACGGCGCCTGCGATACGGCCGAGCCGCCACGCTACCTCGCCATCGTTTATGAACCTCCGGCGCGCACAATGAAACTGATCGTATTCACCGGCGACGAAGCGCCAGGACCGGATGCGACCGACAGCCGGGTGTGCGCGATCTATGGCTTCATGGCGCCCGAGGGGGCGCGTACACGCGAAGGCGTGGTGCTCTAAGCGCGCTCAGCAAAAGTGTGACGCGGTTTTGCGTCTGATCGCGCGAGCAATCTAGTCGGCCTTTCGGAACGGTTTGGTCGGCTCGCCCAGTTCGTAGAACTCAGTGCCGCCCGGCGTTTGCATGAGCAGATAGCGTTTATCGAGGTTGGGGTACGTGACGACTTCGATCGGCTTGTCCTCGCCGCCCATGAGGTAGGTGCATTCTTCGTCAAACGTGTTGCGCAACAGATGCGGCACAGAGGGCGTTGCGAAACCCATGAAGTCACCGGGGCCGACCTCCACGCTGCGTCCGTCGATCTCGGCCATGGCGCGGCCGGAGACGATGTAGATCCACTCTTCTTCATGCATGTGCGCGTGATAGGCAAAGCTGTCCTTGCCTGGCGGCAGGCGCACGAGTGAAACATGCGCGCGGCTCATGCCGGCGAGGCGCGAGAGGGCGGCGGCGCGAAACAATGAGTTGGGATTGAGCTGTTGCGTAAACGGCCGCATCGTCGGCGCGATCTCGCCGGCTCGCCACAGCGCCTTCTTGGTGTCGCTCATCCGATCCCCATTAGAACTCGACCGGTTCGTAGCGCCGCCAGGCGCCGCCGAGCAGCAGCTCAAGCGGTTGGAATTCGCCTTTGTAGGCCATCTTGTCCGAGCCGGGGATCCAATAGCCGAGATAAAGAAACGGAAAACCCGCGGCGCGCGCTTGCTGGATGTGATCGAGCACGGTGTAAATGCCGAGCCCGCGCTTCGGGGCATCGGGATCGAAGTACGAATAAACCAGACTCAAACCGTCGCCGAGAACGTCAACGAGCGCGGCGGCCGCGAGCTCGCCCTTCGAAGGGCCGGCGCTGTAGCGATACTCGACGATGTGCGTGCGCACGGCGGTCTCTTCGACCATGGCCGCGTACTCGCTCATGCCCATCTCGGCCATCCCGCCATCGGAATGACGTGACTTTAGATAACGCCGCAGCAACCAAAATTGCTCTTCAGTCGCCTCCGCCGGACGCAGCGCGCGCGTTAAGTCAGCGTTGCGCGCGATGCCCTTGCGCCAGCGCTTGGTGAACGCGAACTCGTCCACCACCACACGCGCCGAGACGCAGCTTGCGCAGCCGTCACAGGAGGGGCGGTAGGCGATGTTTTGCGAGCGGCGAAAGCCGGCTTGCGTCAGCGCGTCGTGCAACGAACCGGCGTCGGCGCCGTCTAAAGCGGTGAAAACCTTGCGCTCGCGTCGGCCCGGCAGATACGGGCACGGCGACGGTGCGGTGAGGTAGAACCGCAAGTTCCGCGTAGGGAAGGGCTTGGTCACGCGCGTCCATCGTCCCTGAAGGCGGCGCGCCGTCAAGCGCGTCTGGCTTAACCAAGGTGCGCGGATTGTGTTGCCCAAACTTAAATTGGGGCGAGGTTTGCCGATTTAGGTACGCCAGCGGGAGAAAATGTGTTTAGATGACCGCCTTGATCGGACATTTGGGGGAAGGTCCGGCCCGGAGCGAAGGAGCGCCCCATGGCCATGCCTGTCACGACCATCCTGTCTCATCAGGACGAACTTGCGCGCAAAGCGCTCTCCGTCACCGGCGACATGAACGAGGCTGGCCTGCTGGTCGGCAGGGTGATGTCGCGCGCGTTTGACCGCCTGGAAAAGGGCGCTGCGGAAGACGCGATCACCGCCGCGCTGCGGCGGGATCTGGACGCGCTGATCACCAAGCTTCGCCGCAAGGCGAACTAGAGCGCTTCTCCACGTCCAAGCGGATCGGGCAGCGGCTCCCCGTCGGCCACGAATTGCAGCGCTGCCGAATTGATGCAGTAGCGCAAGCCCGTGGGGCCCGGCCCGTCCGGAAACACGTGGCCTTGATGGCTTTCGCAGCGCGCGCAGCGGGTCTCGACACGGCGCATCCCGTAGGAATTGTCCTCGATGCCGAGCACATGGGCAGGATCGACGGGCGCGGTGAAGCTTGGCCAACCGGTGCCGCTTTCAAATTTGGTGTCCTGCCGGAACAGCGGCAGGCCGCAGAGGCGGCAGCAATAGACGCCTGGCTTTTTCTGATTGAGCAGGCCGCCACAGAAGGGCGCCTCGGTGCCATGGTTCAGCAGCACGCGGCGTTCTTCGGCGTCGAGGGAGCTTTCCAGGCGGATGCGGTCATCCGTGGTGGGCGGCGTGAGGTCAAAACCGGATTGCGAGCGGGTCATCTGTGGTCCTATGCCGGTGGACATTCGGCGTGGCCGCGGGTGTGGTTACATCGACAATATAGGGATCAGACGACCGTTTCGCGCGCATCGTAGAGTTTGGCCAAATCCTTCATCAGGCTCTCTGCGCCGGTGCGGATTTGTGCGTCGGTGAAATGCGTCCTCAAAGCGCGCGTGGCGTGCGCGAGGCCTTTCGGGGCGAGCTTCAGCTTGCGACGATGCTTGCGCGCAAGATGCTCGACCAGTAGTTCGGCCTTCTCCGCGGCCGGCGCAACGAGCGGCGACAATGTTCGCGCGAGCTCGCCCGCCAATGTATCGCGTGCCGATTTGGGGTTTCGCGCAGGGGCGAGCGCCGCGAAAAGCGAACGGTCGTTGTGCGCGCGGATGAGCGCGAAGAGGCGCTTCAATTCTGGCTTGCCGCGCTTGCCGCACAGCGCTTTGAGCGCTTTCCGCTGGGCGGCGTCCAAGCTCATTGGCCGCTCCGGCGCAGCACAGCGGCCGCGGTGCGGACGAGCGCTTCCTTCACCGGCCGGCTGCCCATGCGGACCATAGCGGTGTTGTTGATGGGATTGACGGTGATCCGCTCGCTGGGGACAGCGCGCAGGGCGCCGGAATACGGCACCTCCTCGGGCAGAAGCGCCGAGCCGAAGAAGGGCGCCGCAATGATCTCGGCGCGCGTCAGGGCGTCGGCGGTGTCGGGGGTTTGGGCGCGTGTGCGATCGTTCACGCCGTTCAGGACGACCGAGAACTCCCCAGGTCGCAAGGACCTTCCCCGAACTTCGCGCACGACGTGCTCGAGCATGTTCAATCCGGTGAGTGAGTACTTCTCCGGCCGCACGGGGGCAACGATGTGATCGGCGGTGGTGATGGCCAGGCGCGTGAGGAATGTCGCACACGGGTTGGAATCGATGATGACGGCGTCCGAGCGTTCGCGCAGCAGCGCCACGAGTTGCCGGAAGCGCGTAAAGGCCTCGGCCTTATCGCGCTCGGAGCGAGCGTCCAGCGTAAACTCGAACAAACGCTCATCGCCGGCGATGAGGTCGAAGCGGGGTTGCTTGGAACGCTTGGTGCGGTTGAGCGGCACGGCGAGGTCGGCGAACGCCGACACCGGCAAACTCTCGCCGCCGCGCGCCGTCAGCACCGAATAGATTGTGCGGTGATCGTCGCGCAGGCGGTTGCGTTCGCCGGGCGGCAAAAAGTACTGAGTGAGGTTATGCTGTGGGTCGAGGTCGATGAAGCTGATGGCGCGTTTGTCGGCGAGGTGAGCAGCGGCGAACAAATTCGCCGCCAGCACGGTTTTGCCGACACCGCCTTTGATATTGAGCATGGCGATTACGCGTCCGCGCCGTGTGCTGGCGTTGCGGCCGGCCTCGGCGATACGCGCCATGGTTTCCGCGCCCACGCCACGGCGAAGGTCGATTGCCTGATCGACCTCAAGGGTTGCGGCGATCCATGAATCTGGCGCGATCTCGCCGGCCTGGATCAGCACAATCGAGCGGCCGTTGTTGAGCGCGACGGCGACTTCGCGGCGCATCCACATGCTGTCTTGCGCCGCAGGGGAGGCGATGACGACGAGGAAACTGGCTTCGCCGACGGTTTGGATCAGCGCTGGAATATTCTCCTGCGCGCGCAGTTCTGGGCCTGAGCGCGTCACCGCCCAGCCGTTGCGTTCCAATTCAGCGCCCACGGCAAGCGCGGCGGCCTCGTCGGCCGCTTCAAACGCCAGATATGCCGCAATGGCCATGTCGGCCGCTTCCCCTCGTCCATCCCCCGCTGGACTCTAGTCGGGCGCATTACGGCTTGGCAATCAGGCGGCTGCCACGGATCAGGTGCGCGCATTGGACTGGCGCCGCCTTTTTGATGTCCAGAATGGCGGCGGTGATGCTGGCGCCGCACCCTGTCGTGAGACTGGAATGAAATGCCTGACGCAGACCTCATAGACATTTTTCAACGCTTGGCGATGGCGTTGGGCATCGGCTTTTTGGTCGGCGTCGAGCGTGGCTGGAAGCATCGCGACGCCCCTGACGGCGCACGGGCGGCGGGCTTGCGCACTCATGCCGTCATCGGGCTGACGGGCGGCGTGGCCGGCGCGCTGTTGCCATTTGTCGGCGGGCTCGGCTTCGCCACGATCAGCGTCGCGGTGTCTGCCGCGCTTATCGCTTTCAAGTTGCGCGAAAGCGAGCGCGACGATGACGTGTCGGTGACGGGCACCATCGCCGGCCTGCTCGTCTATGCGCTTGGCGTCTATGCGATGGTCGGCGATCTGCGCGTGGCGGCGGCGGTTGGTGTCACACTCGCGGGCCTCCTGGCCTTCAAGGACACGCTGCACGATTGGTTGGACAAGCTGACCTGGAAGGAGCTTCGTTCAGCGCTGCTGATCTTGGCGGCGACGGCAATCGCATTGCCATTGTTGCCTGACCGACCGGTCGATCCCTGGGGCGCCGTCAATCCGCGCGAACTGTGGTTGTTGACGATTCTCGTCGCTGGCGCTTCGTTCGCTGGATATGTAGCGGTGCGCCTTCTCGGCGGCGGCGTTGGCGTGCTTGCCGGTGCAACGGTTGGCGCGGTGGTGTCGTCCACGGTTGTGACCGCAGAACTTGGGCGGCGTGCGAAGGCAGGCGATACATCAATGGCGGTGGCTGCCGCCGGCGCATCGCTTGCAGCGGCGGTAAGCCTCACACGCGTTGGCATCCTCGTTTCGGCGATCGCCGCCCCGGTGTTGATGCACGTCGCGCCTGCTTTGGGAGCGGCGGTGTCGGTGTTTGCCGGGTTTGCTTGGGTTCTGGCGCGCTCCGACGGCGCTAAGGCAAAGGGTGAGACGAAGCTCTCGAGCCCGCTTGATCTCAAATCGGTGGCGAAGTTCGCGTTGTTTCTCGGCGCGGTCATCGTGGTGGGGCGTTTGGTCTCGGATGCGTATGGCGAAGCGGGCCTGCTGCCCTTCGCGGCGGCAGCCGGCATCGCCGATGTTGATGCGGCGACACTCGCGGCGGCGAGCCTTGTTCGAAGCGGGCTTTCGCCTGAAGCCGGCGCGCACGCCATTTTGGTCGCGGCGTTGGTGAACACGTTCGCCAAAGGGGTGATCGGCTTTGTGACGGGTGGACCGCGCTATGCGGGCCTCTATCTGGCCGCCGCGGCGCTCGCGGCCACAGTGGCTGCGGCGGCATGGCTCTTTGCCGAACCGTTGATTGAGCCCATCTTGGGTGTGGAGGCCTCGCTTCCGACACGAGCAATCGGCTAGATGCGACTGAACATGCGTGAAAAATGGTCCCCCGCGTCGTGGCGCGCTAAGCCCGCTAAGCACATCCCGACGGATTATCCCGACCCGGCCAAATTGGCCGAGGTCGAGGCCATTCTGCGTTCCTATCCGCCGCTCGTGTTTGCCGGCGAAGCGCGGAACCTGAAGGCGCGCCTGGCCGACGTTGCGGCGGGCAAAGCGTTCT
This sequence comes from alpha proteobacterium U9-1i, assembly GCA_000974665.1. Classification (NCBI taxonomy): domain Bacteria; kingdom Pseudomonadati; phylum Pseudomonadota; class Alphaproteobacteria; species alpha proteobacterium U9-1i. The sequence goes on from BBSY01000003.1 coordinate 495,703, forward strand.
TGCTGCAAGGCGGCGACTGCGCCGAGAGCTTCAAGGAATTCCACCCCGACAATATCCGCGATTGGTTCCGGACTTTGATGTCGATGAGCGTCGCGCTGACGTTTGCCGGCCAAAAGCCGGTGGTGAAGCTTGGACGCATCGCCGGCCAGTTCGGCAAGCCGCGCTCGGAGCAAACTGAAACGCAGAATGGCGTCACCCTGCCATCCTACCGGGGCGACAACATCAACGGCATGGAGTTCACGCCTGAGAGCCGCATTCCCGACCCTGAGCGGTTGGTCAAAGCCTATTCGCAATCAGCCGCGACACTGAACCTGATCCGCGCCTTCGCAAACGGCGGCTACGCGGATTTGCACAACGTGCATCGTTGGATGCTCGGTTTCGTTGAAGGAAGCCCGCAGGGCAAACGCTACCGCGAGACCGCCGAACGCATCACTGAATCGATAGCGTTCATGGAAGCGTGCGGCATCACCCCGGAAAGCGTGCCGCAGGTGCGCCACGTTGATGTGTACACCAGCCACGAGGCGCTGTTGCTCGGCTATGAAGAAGCGATGACGCGCGTCGATAGCACCAGCGGCGATTGGTACGACACCAGCGCGCATTTTGTGTGGCTCGGCGACCGCACGCGCCAACTCGATGGCGCCCACGTCGAATTCGCCCGCGGCATCAAGAACCCGATCGGTATGAAGTGCGGGCCGTCGCTGGAGCCGGATGATCTCCTACGCCTGGTCGACGTGCTGAACCCCGAGAACGAGCCGGGGCGGTTGACGCTGATTGCTCGTTTCGGCGCAGAGAAAGTGGAAGCCGGGCTGCCGAAGATTGTGCGCGCCGTCGTGCGTGAAGGGCGCAACGTCGTGTGGTCCTGCGATCCCATGCACGGCAATACGCTGAAAACGGATTCCGGCTTCAAGACGCGCCCGTTCGACAGGATCATGGCCGAAGTGCGCGCGTTCATGGCCGCGCTGCCGGCGGAAGGCGCCTATCCGGGCGGCGTGCATGTAGAGATGACGGGCCAGCAGGTTACCGAATGCCTGGGTGGCGCAACGGCGGTGACGGAGGAGGACTTGTCCTCGCGCTATCACACCCATTGCGATCCACGCTTGAACGGCGCGCAAGCGATCGATCTGGCGTTCCTGATCGCCGAGCATCTGCGCGGCGTGCGCACCAACGGAACGAAGGCGAAAGCCAGCTGATGCGCATCGCTGTTCAGATGGATCCGATCGACACGATGATTGTTGATCGCGATACCTCGCTTGTGCTCATGGTGGAGGCGCAGAAGCGCGGTCACGAGCTTTGGTGGTTCACGCCGAACGAATTGTTCGTCGATGCGGGCGTCGTGAAGGCGAAAGCGCGGCGCGTGAGCGTGCGGCTGGAGCACGACAACCATTACACCACGCACGAAGAAGCTGTGCGCGTGGCGAACGATTTCGACGTGATCCTGGTGCGTCAGGATCCGCCGTTCGACATGGGCTATGTGTCGAACACGTATTTGTTGGAGCTGACCAAAGCGCTGGTGCTCAACCCGCCGCGCGGCATCCGCAACATCACCGAGAAGCTCTCAATCCTGAAGTTCCCAGAGCTGACGCCGCCGACTTGGGTCGGACGCGATCTCGACGCGTTAGAAGCATTCGCAAAGCGCTTCGATCAGGTTGTGCTGAAAGTGCTGTTCATGATGGGTGGCGACGGCGTGATTCGGCTTTCGCCGCACGACGCCGATTTCCGCAACCGGGCTGGCAAATTCATCGAAGCCGTTGGCCGCGAACCGATCATGGCGCAGGCGTTTCTGCCCAGCGTCAAAAACGGCGATCGGCGCGTTTTCGTGCTGGGCGGCGAAGCCATCGCGGCCATTCGGCGGATGCCGCCGGAAGGCGATTTCCGCGCGAACCTGCACGTCGGCGGCAAGGCCTTGGCGACTGAGCTTGAGCCAGGAGACCGCAAGGTGGCGCAGGCGGTGGCGCCGCTGCTCCGTGAAGAGGGCATACTTTTCGCTGGCCTTGATGTGATCGACGGACGCCTCATCGAGATCAACGTGACCTCGCCCACGCTTGTTCAGCAGCTCCTGAGCTTCGGCGGGCCGGACCTGCCGAAGCTCTTTTGGGAGCGTGCGGAAAAGATGGTCGCCGCTTGAGCGCGCTTAGTGCTTGACGAAGCGCAACGTCATGCGGTCGCTCTCGCCGATTGCGTCAAACTCCGTGTGATCGAAATTTGGGTTCGCGGGCTGGCCGGAGGGCGCGGATTGGCGCACCGGCGGCAATGTCCACACGCCGAACGGGTGATTGTGATCGTCGCGCGGATTGGCGTTGATTTCGGAGCGCGCCGCAAGTGTGAGGCCAGCGCGTGCTGCGGCTTCAATCACGTAGCTCTCCGGCACATAGCCAGTTGGCGCTGAGGTCGCGACGGTAGAGCCTGGCGGTGCGCGATGCTGCTCGACGGCGAGCACGCCGCCCGGTTTCAGAACGCGAGCGAATTCCGCCATGTAGCGATCGGTGCGGCCCTCAGCCCGTGCCCAATTGTGGAACGCACGCGCGACGAGAATGAAATCAGCGGAATTGTCTGGTAGCGCCAGGCCCGACGTGTTTCCGAAGTTGACGGCTTCGACGCGTCCGTAGCGCTCGGTGTTTGAATATTCCTGCAGGAATGACGCGCGCGCATTGCGGGCGCCTTCGCTGACGGTTGGTGAGCCGAGATCGACATAGCCGGCTACATAGCGGCCGTTGGTAGCGTGCGCGTACGGCGCCAGAATTTGCGTCCACCACGAGCCGCCGCCCGGGTCGATTTCGACGATTGTCGTGCCGGGGCGCAGACCCCAGAAGGCAAGCGCCTCTTGTGGGTGGCGATATTGGTCGCGCGCGCGGTGTGCCTCGCTGCGCCATGCGCCGTTCACGGCGTTTGCCAACGCGACATCCGTGGCCGGCGCGGACGTTTGGGCCTGGGCTTGCTCACGTGGAGCGTCGGCGCCAGCGCATGCGCCGGCAAGGCAGGCCACAGCGATCGCCGTTAGAAGCTTCTGCATTCTGGTTCTCCACGTTTCTATAGGGCAGCTGTCGAGATGATCAGGGCGGCGGCGGCCACGTTCAATGCAAAGCCGACGACCAGCATGCGCTTCAACGTCACAAGCCCAGAGGCGTAGGCGATGGCGTTTGGCGCGGTTGCGACCGGCAACATGAACGCAAAACTCGCGGCGATGGCGACTGGAAACGCAAGCGGCGTCAATGGTGCGCCGGAGGCTGCGGCGACAGCGGCGACGATGGGCAACATCGAGGTGAGCGTCGCGACATTGCTTGCAAGCTCGGAGATCAGGATGGTGGCGATCACAAGAACCGCCACAAGCCCCAGCGCGGACAACCCATCCATGGCGGAAATCCGCGTGCCAATCCATTCGGCAAGGCCCGTCGCGTCCATCGCGCCAGCGAGTGAGAGGCCGCCACCAAAAAGGATCGCGATGCCCCACGGAATTCGCTCGGCCGTGGGCCAATCGATTAGCTTCTCGCTGCCGCCCCGTCCCGATGGAATGAAGAAAAGGCTGAGCGCGCCAAGGATGGCGATACCGGTGTCGGTAAGGCCGTCGAGGCCGGGCAATTCGTTCAGGAGAACGCGCGTTATCCAGAGCAAAGCGGTGGCGCCGAACACAAGGCCGATGCGTATCTCTGGCGTTGTGATGCGACCCAACGCTGCGAGCGCCTCCTTCACAACGGCCCCGACTGCCTCGTAACGGCCGTGCCCTTTGCCGAAGAGTGGCCAGCACAAAAGCAGCCACGCCAGCGGCAACATCACCAGCATCATCGGAATAGCGCGCATCATCCAATCGACGAACGCGATCGGTTCGCCAGCGCGTTCGAGAAATGCGATGCCAATCAGGTTTGTCGGCGTCCCCACGGGCGTGCCGATGCCGGCGATGGTCGCGGCGTGGGCGACCCCGAGCGCCAACGCGCCGCCGAGCGCCAAATCGGGCTTTCCGTCTGGCGAGAGTGCGCGCGCGGCGCCGATAGCGATCGGCGCCAGCATCAAAGTTGTGGCGGTGTTGGAAATCCACATGGAGATGAGCGCTGACGCGGTCATGAACCCAGCGACGAGCATTACCGGCCGGCCGCCCGCGCGGGCGGCGATCGAGAGCGCGATGCGCTCGTGGAGGCGCCAGCGCTCGACGCTCGCGGCGAGGATGAAACCGCCAATGAACAGGAAGACGATCGGGTCCGCGTAGGGTGCGGCCGCCGCCTGCATGCTCGTCGCGCCCACCATCGGCAGTACAAACAGGGGAAGCAGCGCGGTCGCGGCGATGGGGATGGGCTCCGTGACCCACCAGACGACCATGAGGGCTATAAGCGAGACCACGCACCACGCTTCCGGCGTAACGCCGGCGGGCGGGGCAAGCAGCTGGATGCCCAGCGCCAGCGCCGGCCCGAGCGTGAATCCGATGAGGCGTCCTGTCCGGCCGAAGCCGGTGCTCTCGCCGATGCTGTCCGCTTCGCTCACCGGCTCCCCCTTGGCCGCTTGTGGATGGTGCCCCAGGCCCGACTCGAACGGGCACGTCCTTGCGAACGGCAGATTTTGAGTCTGCTGCGTCTACCGATTCCGCCACTGGGGCATTGGTCCAGAGCGAGGCGGGACCGTTAAGAGGGCTGGGCGCTCCTGTCAATTTCGGGTGGAGAGGCTGAAGGTCCTTAATGACCCCTTGGCGCGGAGCGTGCTAGGCGAGCGCCATGCTGACCTCCCTCAAGGACCGGACCATCGCGCTGGCGCGCAGCCCCAACGCCGAGCGGGCGCTGTTCGCCATATCTTTCGCCGAGAGCTCGTTCTTTCCGCTGCCGCCCGACCTGCTTTTGGGGCCCATGGCGGCCGCGGAGCCCTCGAAATGGTTCCGCTATGCGCTGACCTGCACGATCGCCTCGGTGCTCGGCGGACTGCTTGGCTACGCGATCGGCATGTTTCTGATGGAATCCATTGGCAACGCGGTGCTTTCGTTCTTCGGCTATGCGGGAGAACGGCGGGCCGAATTGGAGGCGTTTTACGCCCAATACGGCGCGTGGTTTATCTTCCTGAAGGGCCTGACGCCGATCCCCTATAAGCTGGTGACGATCGTCTCGGGCGCCATGGCGTTCTCGCTGCCGATCTTCGTGATCGCTTCGATCATCACCCGCGGCCTCCGTTTTCTTGCGGTGGCGTGGATTTTCCAACGCTTTGGACCTCAGATCGCACCAATCATGGAAAAGCGCATGGGGTTGGTGCTGGTTGGCGTCGCCGTGCTGATCGTTGCCGTCGTGGTGGCGGCGCGTTTCCTTCATTAATGCGACGAGCAGCGCGCTGGCGCGGCGGCGCGCCGCAGACGGCGGGCGCGCTTTCCGGCTAGGATGGCTGCATGTCGCGTCTTCAGTCGATTTGGCCGTTCATCAGTTTGCTCGCCTCTGGAGCGTTGTTGGCGGCTGCGCACGCGTTTGAGCGCTTTGGTGGTTTAGCGCCATGCCCGCTCTGCCTGGATCAGCGCGAATGGCATTGGGCGGTTGTTGGCGCTTCGGTGCTTGGGATCGCGTGGGTGCGGCTCGTGCCGACGCGAATGTGGATCGCCGCGGCGTTGATTGGCTTGGTCTATGTCGGTGCGACGGGGATGGCGGCCTACCACGTGGCGGTGGAGCAGCACTGGGTCACAGCGCAATGTGACGTCACGCCGGCGGGTGATCTGAGCTTCGACGTCAATGCCGACTTGATCGTCCCGCGTTGTGACACGCCGGCTTGGACGATGTTTGCCATCTCGATGGCCGGCTACAACGCGCTCATTTCGGCCGGCCTGATGTTGGCAAGCTTTGCCGTGGCCTTCGCGCCGACGCGAGGCCGCGCCAATGGCTGAGCATCCGCCATTTCCCGGTTTGGGCGCGCGGTCTCGTGAGATCGAAGAAATGATCCGTGTCGACCACGCCGGTGAGTACGGCGCCGTGCAAATCTATCGCGGCCAACGCGCCGTGTTTGAACGGATCGGCGCCAAGGCGCACGCGGCGCGCATCATCGCTCACATGGAAGAGGGCGAGCAGGAGCACCTCAAGACGTTTGATCGTCTGGTCGCCGAGCGCGGCGTGCGACCGACGTTGATGGCCCCGGTGTGGCGGGTTGCTGGATTTGGGCTTGGCGCTGTCACCGCGCTCATGGGCGAGAAGGCCGCTCACGCTTGCACAGAGGCGGTCGAAGACGTGATCGAAGAACATTACGGCCGCCAGAGCGACGCGCTCGCCAGCGGCGGCGACGCAGAGCTCAAGCACATTGTCGATCGCTTTCGCGCGGAGGAGATCGCGCACAAGGATACAGCGGTGGAACAAGGTGCGCGCGACGCCATCGGCTATCCGTTTCTTTCGGCGATGATCAAATTCGGCTGCCGCGCGGCGATTCGTATCTCCGAAAAGATATGAGCGGCCAGCCGAACGTGCGCCGCGCGCGCGAGAATGAACGCGGCGCGGTTTCACAGGTGTTGACGGATGCGTTCGTCAACGAGGACGGTTTGAATTATTGGCTTCGCCAGGGCGCCGCAAAAGACCGCGTACGCCGTGTATTTTTCAACGCGGCCGTTCGTGACCTCATCCACAAGGAACGTCAGCTTTGGGTCGCCGAAGCTGACGGCGGACACGCCGGCGCGGCGATTTGGCTAAAGCCTGACGATCGCGCGTTCGATTTCTCGCCGCTACAGGAATTGCTGATAGGGCCGTTGTTCTTCAGCGTTGCGGGCTTCGAGGGTATGCGCCGGGGCAACGAGCTCGGCCGGATGCTCGCAAGCAAGCACCCGCGCGAACCTCATGCGCATCTGGTTTTCCTTGGTGTCGCGCCGGCGTTCCAGGGGCGCGGCGTGGGCTCGGCGATCCTCAAGGAGACATTGGCGCCGTTGGATGCAAACGGCGTCACAGCCTATCTTGAATGCACCACCGCACGGAATGCGGCGCTCTATGCGCGCCATGGCTTTGAGGTGACGGGTGAGTTTGATCTGCCGGGCCTGCATATGTGGACGATGACGCGCCCGCCGCGGTGATCAGAATTCCGCTTTGTCGCCGGCGCTGTGTTCCTTCGCGCCAAGTGCATCGGCCAGGCGCATTTTGGCGCTGCCAGGCTTGAGCGGTTTCTGTTGGCTTTCGTGCGGCGCCCAACCTGTGAGGGTGAGGATTTCGAACGTGGCGCGCACGCGACCATCGGGATCGGCGAAGCGGGCCCGGTAGATTTCAAACGCGCGCGTCAGGATGCGCCGGCTCAAGGCTCGGGGGTTGCGTTCAGCCAACGCCGAGGTCTCGCCCATGGCGCGGAGGTCGGCGAGCAGGCGCATCGGTTCGGCGTAGCGCACGGTCACCACGTCGCGATCCGCAGCCGGGAGCGCGAAGCCGGCGCGCTGCAGCAATCCGGCCGTGTCCTGCAAATCCGCGAATGGCGCTACCCGCGGGCCGGCGCCGCCACTGATTTCCGACTCGGCCTCTATCAACGTTAGACGCAGTTCGGTGAGTGTCTCACCGCCAAACATCGATGCGAGCAGCAGACCGTCGGGCTTAAGCGCGTGACGCAATTGAATAAGCGCGCCGGGCAAATCATTAACCCAGTGCAGGGCGAGCGGTGCGACGATCAGGTCAAACGCTCCCGCGGCGAAGGGCAAGTGCTCCAGGCTGAGATGAACGTCGCCGAAGGCTGCGTCGGCACAGACAGTCTCACCGATCCGGCCTGCAAGTGCGGGCCGCGCGGCCAATTCGTCAGTGAACAGACCGCCCTCGCCCAGCAGCAGGGTGCGCGCGAATGGGCGCGGGATTGCCTCCAGCCGATCGGCCAAATCCGCCGCCGCCCGTTTGTGCAGGAAGGCGTTTTCGCGGAAGCCGTCCGCCGCGCGGCGCTTGCGCGCGCGCACAAGCCGTGGCTCGAATGGACGCGGGGGGAGTTGGGCCATTGGCGCAATCCTATCGCGCATCGGCGACGTTCCGGAAACGGGGCTTGGTATCGCGTCTGTCAGACCTGATCTGGCCGCCGCGTTCGCTTTTGTCCGACGCTATCGTTGATCGTCCGGGCGTGATCGAGCCGCCGCTGTGGTCGGAACTGCAATTTCTGTCGGGGGCGGGGTGTTTCAGATGCGGGTTTCCGCTGCAGGAGGAGCCGGGCGCCGAAGGCGTCTGCGGCGCCTGCGCGGGCCGGGCGCCGGCCTATGATTGCGCGCGCGCGGCGCTGGCCTACGACGACCACGCGCGACGCTTGATCCTCGACCTGAAGCGGGGCGGCAGGCGGGATGGCTTGCCGGTGTTCGCCCGCTGGATGGGCCAGGCAGGCGGCGACATTATCGCCCGCGCCGATTTCATCGCCCCAGCGCCCATGCATTGGACCCGGCTTGCCGTGCGAAGCTTCAACCAGGCCGCCTGGCTGGCGCAGGCGATTTCGCACGCGAGTGGGAAACCCTGGCGGCCGGAGGCGCTCAAGCGGGTCAAGCGGCGCAAGAGCCAGGCAGGTTTGTCGGCCTCGGAACGCCGCCGCAATGTTGCCGGGGCGATCAAGGCAGGGGCCAAGCTTCAAGGGCAAACCGTGCTCGTAGTGGACGATGTGTTCACCACGGGCGCCACCTTGGAGGCGTGCGCCCGTGCATTGAAGCGCGCGGGGGCTGCAGAAGTGCATGGCCTGACACTGGCGCGGGTCGTCCGTCCACTCGATATTCATGTGTGAGGAGCATGAGTCGAAGAATGCCGCCGGTCACCATCTACACCCGCGCCTTTTGCCCCTATTGCACGCGCGCCATCTCGCTGCTGGAGCGCAAGGGCGTGCCTGTGAATGAGATCGACGCCAGCTGCTCGACGAAGCGCCAAGAGATGATCGAGCGTTCGGGCCGCTGGACGTTTCCCCAGATATTCATCGGCGAGCGCCATATCGGCGGTTGTGACGATCTGCATGCGCTGGAGCGCGACGGCGGACTCGATCCGCTGCTCGCGGGCGCCTAATGCGCAAACTCCGCACCGCGGCGATCCAATTGCGTTCGGGAATAGAGCCCGCGGCCAACCGCGCGCAGGCGTTGCCCTTCATTCGTGAAGCCGCTGCCGCGGGCGCGCGGTTCATCGCGACGCCGGAGAATACCTATCGATTGGATCGCGACCGGGAACGGGCGCTCGCCGCCGCTGGTCCGGAAAAGGGCGATGCTGAGCTGGCGGCATGGGGCCGGCTCGCGCAGGAACATGGCGTGTGGCTGTTGCTGGGCTCCGCCGCCATCGCCGCCGGCAATGGGAAGGTGTTCAACCGGTCGTTCTTGTTTGACGACAACGGCAAGGTCGCGGCGCGGTACGACAAGATCAATATGTTCGACGTGACGCTCGGAGGCGGCGAGACGTATCGCGAAAGCGAGACCGTAGAGGGCGGCAAAACAGCGGTGCTGGTCGATGGCCCGATGAGCGCGAAAATCGGCCTCAGCATCTGCTACGATCTGCGCTTCCCAAATCTCTACAACGCCTACGCGCGCGCGGGCGCCGAGATCATCACCGTGCCAGCGGCGTTCACGGTGCCGACCGGCCAAGCGCATTGGGAAACGTTGCTGCGCGCCCGCGCCATTGAGGCGATGGCATATGTGATCGCGCCGGCGCAGGGCGGGCGGCACGAGGATGGACGCGCGACCTACGGCCACTCGGTTATTGTCGATCCGTGGGGGAAAGTGCTGGCGAAGCTCGATCACGACGAGCCTGGTTTCATTGTCGCCGATCTCGACCTAGATCAGGTGGCGGCCAACCGCGCGAAAATCCCGGCTTGGCTGGGCGGGCCAGATTTCAGCGGGCCATAAACAAGAGACATGATCAGATACGACCTCAAATGCGATAAGGGTGACGAGTTCGAAGCGTGGTTCGGCTCGATCGCCGATTACGATAAGCAGGCGGAAGCCGGTTTGGTCGAGTGCCCGCATTGCGGCTCAAAGCATGTCGAGAAGGCGCCGATGGCGCCGGCTGTGCGCACGTCCCGATCGGTTGAGGCGCGCAAGGAGCGCGCGGTGGCGATGGCCATGGCCGCCAAGGTGCGCGAGCACATCAAAGACAATTTCGACTATGTCGGCGACAAGTTCGCCGATGAGGCGCGGAAGATGCATTCCGGCGAAAGCGAGGAGCGCGCCATCTGGGGCGAGGTGACGCCAGACGAAGCCAAGGCGCTTGAGGAAGAAGGCGTGCCGGCCTCGCCGCTGCCGCCAGAACTCGCGCCGCAGCTCGACAAGAAGCTGAACTAGGTCGCCATTGTTTCGCCGCGAGGCGGCGGCAACGATCACCGCCATGAGACGCGCGTTCCTGACAGGCCTTCTGGCCGTTTCGCTTGCCGCCTGCGCTTCAACGTCGGCGGCGCCGCAACGTTATTCGGGCGTATGGGACTGGCATTTTGAAACCAGCTCATTCCGCACCGACGAAGGGCGTGGGCCATATTGGCTCTCCGGCGAAGGCGCGGTTTGGGATCAGCTCAACGCACCGCTACAGGCGCGCGGGCAAGGACCGTGGGGCCGCTTGCGGATTGTTGTTGAGGGCGAACTGAGCGAACCAGGGCGCTACGGCCACCTCGGCGCCTATGAGCGGGAATTGCGCGTCACGCGCGTGATCTCGTCCGAGATCGCCACCGAGCGCGCGCCTACCGGCAGCTAAGGGCATAGGCCGCCAAGCCTAGCCGCCCGGCGGATGCATCATTTGTTGTTTTGCGAGAGCCTCTGACGCGGAGGCGGACTCATGCGTTATCGCATCGAATACCTGTTTGAGAGCACGGACGAACGCAGCGTCTGCCACAGCGCCGTGACAGAAGGTAATCTCAATGACGCCGAGGAAGCCGCCCGCAGAGGTCGTGTATTGGCGCAGCTGAGCTTCGGCGCCGATGGATTTCAGATCCGCGACCTGCGCGACAAAGGCCGCATCGTGTCGCTTGAGCCCTTTGACCCGTTAAAGTGGGCGCTCGCCGGCGATCATGTAATTCATTGAGACGTCGCGCGAGAGCGTCCAGCCGCGTCCGAGCGGTTCGTAACTGACGCCAACAGGTTCAACCCATTTCAGCTGCGGCGCGCCCGCGCGCACTTCTTCTGGTGTGACCAACTTGTCGTAATCGTGCGCGCCTTCCGGCGCCCATTTCAAAACACGCTCGGCGCCGACGATGGCGAGCGCGCGCGCTTTCGGCGTGCGGTTGATCGTCGAAAGGATCAACAGGCCGCCGGGTTTCACCAAATTCGCGGCGGTGGCCAGGAACACCTTTACGTCGGCGACGTGCTCAACGATCTCGAGCGCGGTCACCAAATCGAAGCGCGCACCGGAGGCGGCCAGTGCTTCGGCTTCGCCGACGCGGAAATCGATATTCAGCCCGGCTTGTTCCGCGTACGCGCGGGCCGCGCCGACGGACTCCGCCGAAGCGTCGAGCGCGGTGAGTGTCGCGCCCATGCGCGCCAATGGCGCGGAGACCAGACCGCCGCCGCAACCAAGGTCCAGCACTTCGAGCCCAGCCAGAGGTTTCAGCTTCGCGGTTGCGAAGTGTTTGGTGGCGATGTCGCGGATGAATTGGAGGCGCACTGGATTGAGCCGGTGCAGCGCGCCAAACGGACCCTTCGGATTCCACCATTCGGCGGCGAGCGCGCTAAACTTCGCGATCTCGGCAGGGTCGATCGTGCGGGTCGTGGGGCCTTCGGCCATACGGTTCAGATCGGCGTAAGGGGCGCTTAGGTCAAGTCGGTATCCCTTCCTGCGCGTGCGTGCTAATGGGCGCCCGCGAAACGGTCGGCGGTCCGCTTCGCATCCGCAACGGAACGTGAGGGAGCGGCGAGGGTATGTCCCGCCTGGTGATGAAATTCGGCGGCACGTCGGTTGGCGACGTGGAGCGCATTGCGCGGGTGGCGCGGATTGTCGCTGCCGAGCGCAAGGCGGGCAGGGGCATTGCGGTCGTGGTGTCGGCGATGTCGGGGGAGACGGACCGTCTTGTGGGTCTGGCGCGTGCGGCCGCTGGCGAGGGCGGCAACGGCGCGGTGATCGCCGGCAAGGACTTCGACGACGAGTACGACGTGATTGTGTCGTCGGGCGAACAGGTGACGACGGGTCTCTTGGCGCTGGCGCTGCGGCGCATTGGCGTGCCGGCGCGCTCGTGGCAAAATTGGCAAATTCCTATCCGATCAGACGCAACCCACGCGAAGGCGCGCATCGACAGCATTTCCGAAAGCGCGCTTGGTCCGGCGATGGATGGCGGCGAGGTCGCGATCATCCCAGGCTTTCAGGCGATTGGGCCTGACGATCGCGAGACGACTTTGGGCCGCGGCGGTTCGGACACGTCCGCGGTGGCGGTTGCGGCGGCGCTCGGCGCGGAGCGGTGCGACATCTACACCGATGTCGACGGTGTTTACACCACGGACCCGCGCATCGTCGCCAAGGCGCAGCGCCTGGAGAAAATCTCCTACGAAGAAATGCTGGAGATGGCCTCGCTGGGCGCCAAGGTGCTGCAAACGCGGTCGGTCGAGCTGGCGTTCGCGCAGCGCGTGCCCGTGCGTGTTCTGTCCAGTTTTGTTGAGCCGGGCCAGCCCAATCCCGGCACGCTTGTCTGCTCTGAGGAAGAGATCGTGGAAAAGCAGGTTGTTTCTGGCGTCGCCTATTCGCGCGACGAGGCCAAGGTGACGTTGCTCGGCGTTGAGGATCATCCCGGTGTCGCGGCTGAGATTTTCGGCCGTCTGGCCGAGGCTTCGATCAATGTCGATATGATCGTTCAAAGCGAAGCGCGCCAGGAAGGCCGCCAGAACATCGTGTTCACGTGTCCAGACCGCGAAGCGCCGCGCGCTGCCGAAACGATCGAGGCGGCCAAAGGCAAGATTGGCGTGGAGGAAATCCATATCCGCCGCGATGTGGCCAAGGTCTCGGTTATAGGGATCGGCATGAGGAGCCAGGTTGGCGTGGCGCGAACCATGTTCGCGGCGCTTGCGCAAAAAGGCATCAACATCGAGGCGATCGCCACCTCCGAGATCAAAATCTCGGTGCTGATCGACGCCGCCTATACCGAGCTTGCGGTGCGCGCGCTGCACACTGCTTATGGTCTCGACGCTACCTAGAATAGAGCGTCTGAGTCGGAGCGAACGAGAGGAACGTCAAAGCACGACCATGGTCGGCCCGGCTGCGAATATGAGCGGTTCCAGGATCCTTCTGCGCAAGTTGCGGGAGATCATGGAGGCCGGTGGCTCCGCACAGGAGCGGCTCGACCGGCTCGTCGCCATGGTCGGCTCGACGATGGTCGCGGACGTCTGTTCGATTTATCTGCGGCGTGGGGCGTTGCAGGAATTGTTCGCGACGCAGGGCCTGAAGGCTGAAGCTGTCCACCGCACGAAGCTGAAGGAAGGCGAGGGGCTCGTGGGCCTCGTGGCGGAGACCTCGCGGCCATTGAACCTCGCTGATGCGCCGCATCACGAACGCTTCTCCTACCGGCCTGAAACCGGTGAGGATCCTTACTCGTCATTCCTCGGTGTGCCGATTGTGCGTTCCGAGCGCGTGTTCGGCGTGCTCGTGGTGCAGAACAAGACCCAGCGCGCCTACACCGAGGATGAAGTCGAGGCGCTCCAGACGATAGCCATGGTGTTGGCCGAGATGGTCGCGTCCGGCGCTTTCGGCGATCTCCAGTCCGAAGTTGAAGCGCGGCCGAGCAAGCCCGAATGGCTGCACGGCCGGTCGTTCTCCGACGGCATCGCACTTGGCACGGTCGTTCTGCACGAGCCGCACGCCCCGCTCGGGCGCATCATCGCCGACGATCCGGTGAAGGAAGAGCAGCGTTTGAACGACGCGTTGGCGAAAGTGCGCGGCGCGTTAGAGGACCTATTGCGCGGAGACGCTGGGCGTTTGTCCGGCGTTTCGCACGAAGTGCTCGAAACATTTCTGATGCTCGCCAATGATCCGAGCTGGGAGACCAAATTGCGCGCAGGCGTGCGGGCCGGCCTTTCCGCCGACGCCGCTGTGGAGCGCGTTCGCGGGGACCACCGGGCCAAGTTTAACGCGGCCCGGGACCCGTATTTGCGCGAGCGGCTCCATGACTTGGAGGATCTGGACAATCGACTACTGCGCGCGCTCGCGGGCGTGGATGGGGCCGCGGCGCAGGTCCTGCCACACAACGCAATCCTCATCGCGCGCGATCTGGGACCGGCCGAGTTGTTGGACTACGGCGCCGAGCGTCTCAAGGGTGTAGCGCTGGAAGAGGGGTCCAACGGGGGCCACGCCGCGATCGTGGCGCGGGCGCTGGGGATTCCGATGGTCGGCGTGTTGCCGCACCTGTTGTCGCGGGTCGAAGCGGGCGATGCGATCGTGCTTGATGGCGAGCGCGGGGAGGTGCGCCTGCGACCGGCGCCCGAAGTCTCGCATGCCTACGGTCAGCGGCTGGCGCTGCGCTCGGCGCGGGCGGCTGAGTTTGCGCGGTTGCGCGAGACGCCCGCCGTCACGCAGGACGGCGCGCGCATTACGCTGCTTCTGAACGCCGGCCTCGCGCTCGACGTGCACCATTTGGACGACACCGGCGCGGAAGGCATTGGGCTCTTCCGGACCGAGTTTCAGTTCATGGTGTCGGAAACGCTGCCGCGGCTTGAAAGTCAGACGCTGCTTTATCGCGATGTGCTGGAGGCGGCCGAGGCTCGTCCGGTGACGTTTCGCACGCTCGACCTGGGCGGCGACAAGGTGCTCCCGTACGTCACGGCGGAGCGCGAGGAAAACCCGGCTTTGGGTTGGCGCGCGGTCCGCATCGGCCTCGATCGGCCTTCGCTGCTACGTTACCAATTGCGCGCCCTGATCCGCGCGGCGGGAGGGCGCCGGTTGCGGGTGATGTTTCCGTTGGTGACGACCGTGGCGGAATTCGAAGCCGCGCGCGCGCTTGTGGATCGGGAGCTCGAATGGGCGGCTGCCCGAGGTCGGGAGGCGCCTTCGAACGTCGAAGTGGGCGTGATGATCGAAGCGCCAGCTCTGGCTTGGCAGGCGGCTGCCTTGAAAGGCAAAGCGGACTTCATTTCGATCGGCACCAACGATTTGATGCAGTATTTTTTCGCTGCGGATCGCGGCAACCCCCGTGTCGCCGACCGCTACGATGTGTTGAGCCCGCCGGCGCTCAGCTTCCTGAAGCGCATCCGCGAAGATGCCGACGCCGCCGGTATTCCAATCTCGATCTGCGGCGAAGCGGCGGGCCGTCCGCTTGAGGCGCTGGCGTTTACGGCGATCGGTTTCACACGCCTTTCGATGCCCGCATCGGGCATCGGTCCAGTTAAGCGGCTCGTGCTTTCAATGGATGTAGGAAAAGTCGCAGACATGCTTGCGCCGATGTTGACGAGCAGCGCTTCATCGTTACGTGGCGAACTCACAGATTTCGCGAATCGCAACGCAGTGGCGCTGTAATCGCAGGGCCATCACGCGTTGAGATATGGCTGATTCGTGAGTAAGCTTCTTTGTGGCTCAAAATTTGCCTTTTGTTACCGATGGTCTCGTAAGGATGGGCCAGCGCGCCAATGCTTAACCCTACGCCATCCAACCAAACGCCCGAGAGCGAAGGGCCCGGAGCACGAACAAATCGTGTGAAGCCGGCTGTGCCCGCGCCGCAGCTGGACCCGTCCTGGCGTGCGGGCCGTAAGCTGACTGAAGCGCGTCAGCAACTCGGCCTGACTCTCGATGAAGTCGCCGACCGGATTCGGGTGCGTAAGGAATTCCTCGAAGCGCTCGAGGACATGAACATCAAATTGCTGCCGGGAAAGGCCTACGCGCTAGCGTTTTTGCGTTCTTACGCGCGTGAGCTCGGCATCGACGAGCATGCCATCGTCGATCAGTTTCAGGATGAATCCGCGCTGACACGCGAAGACGCGCAAAGCCAAATTCGCAACCCATCTTCCAGGCCCGGCCGCGATCGTCCTTGGCTGGCGGCGGCCGCGTTGGTGGTGATCGCCGCGGGATTTGTGGGGCTTCGCGCCATCCAGACGAACTCGGATGGAACGCCGACGCCGGCCGCGACTGCACACGTCGAGGCCGGAGTGGCCCTGGAAGGCGCGGAATCGGTTGCGGTATCAGAGGCCCGCGTGGTCGAGATTCGTGCCATTGCGCTTGGTTGGCTCGAAGCGCGCGGGCCCGATGGCACGGTATTCCTTTCCCGTGATTTGCAGCCCGGAGACGTCTACCGGCCAGATGCCAGCCCTGGCTGGACCCTCCACGCCCGTGACGGCGGGGCCTTCGAGTTATTCGTGAACGGCGCGTCGGCTGGGTTGCTGGGCACGCCCGGTATGCCCGTGCTGGGACGGCAGATCGACGAGATCCAGCCGATCACCCAGGCGCAGATCGCCGCGCCCCGCAGCTGAGCCGCAGCCGCCGGGACTGTCGCCGGGCGTTCTGGCGCGCTATCTCCAGGCTGAGGTTCTTACGGCATGGACGGCGCTTCGCTTCACCATATTCGCCCTTGGCGCCAGATTGAGCGCCGGCGCTCACGCAAGATCCGCGTGGGCCCGGTCGAAGTTGGCGGCGATGCGCCGATTACCGTCCAAAGCATGACCAACACGCTGACCGCGGATGCGGGGGCGACGATTGATCAGATCCGGCGGATGGAAGAGGCAGGCGCCGATATCGTCCGGGTGTCGTGCCCTGATGAGGCGTCGACAGCGGCGTTCGCGGCGATCGCCAAGGCGGTGAAGGTCCCGCTCGTGGCGGACATCCACTTTCACTACAAGCGCGCCATCGAGGCGGCTGTCGCTGGTGCGGCTTGCCTGCGCATAAACCCAGGCAACATTGGCTCGCCCGCCCGTGTGAAGGATGTGGTGCAGGCCGCTAAGGATCATGGCTGCGCGATCCGCATCGGTGTGAACGCCGGCTCGCTTGAAAATCACTTGCTCGAAAAGTACGGCGAGCCTTGCCCGGAAGCGATGGTGGAGAGCGCGCTCTTCCACGCGGCTTTGCTCGAAGAGCACGGTTTCCGCGATTACAAGATCAGCGTGAAAGCGTCAGACGTTTTCCTCACTGTCGCTGCCTACCAAAAGCTGGCGGAGGCCACCGATGCGCCCTTGCACCTGGGCGTTACCGAAGCTGGCGCGCTGCGCACAGGGACGGTGAAATCAGCAATCGGGATGGGGTCGCTGTTGTGGGCCGGCATCGGAGATACGATCCGTGTGTCGCTAGCGGCCGATCCGGTTGAGGAAGTGAAGGTTGGCAACGACCTGCTGAAGTCGCTCGGATTGCGCCAGCGCGGCGTCACCATCATTGCCTGCCCTTCTTGCGCGCGTCAGGGGTTTGACGTCATCCGCACGGTGGAGACGCTGGAGCAACGTCTCGCGCACATCGCTGAGCCGGTTACGCTCTCGATTATCGGCTGTGTCGTGAACGGGCCCGGCGAGGCGCTGATGACGGATCTCGGCTTTACAGGCGGCGGCAAGGGCGCCGGCATGGTCTACGTGGCCGGCGTGCAAGACCACAAACAAGACAACGCGTCGATGATCGACCACATGGTGAGCCTGGTGGAAGCGCGCGCCAGCGAAGTGCGCACAGCCAGGGCGGCGGCGGAGATCGCCTAATTCGGGGGAAATATGCGTCTGTACTACACGCCGGCGTCGCCGTTCGCGCGCAAATGCCGGATCCTTATACGCGAGAAGGGACTGACGGAGCGCGTTGAAGAAGTGCGCGCCGATCCGATCAATGGCGACGAGGCGTTGGCCGCGGTGAACCCGATGATGCAGGTGCCGGCTCTGGTGGATGATGCTGGCGTTGCGTGGACCGACAGCCCCGTCATCTGCGCCCGGCTTGATGCAATGGGCGACCCCCGGTTCATTCCCGACGGAGAGCCGCGTTGGCGCGTTATCCGACGTGAAGTGCTTGCGGACGGCGTGATGGAACTTGGCGTGAAGCTGAGGCTGGAGAATTTGCGTGCGGAGGGCGAGCGTTCGCCGAGTTGGAGCGAGCGCTGGCGCGCGGGTGTGATGCGAGGCATTGCGGCCTCCGAGCGCGAGACGCCGCCTGAGGCGCCGCTCGATCTCGCATCGGTGGCCATCGTGTGCGCACTGACGTGGTTGGATCTGCGTTTTCCCGATCTCGGCTGGCGCGACGCCCATCCGCGCCTCGCCGCGCTGCAGAACGATCTGGAACAACGACCGAGCTTCGCGCAGACAAAACCGGCCTGATCGCCGCCACCAAACAAACAGTGGGGACAAAGACCTATGCAATTGCAGTTTTCGCCAGTCTCTCCGTTTGCGCGGAAATTTCGCGTGATTGTTCGAGAGAAGGGTTTGCTCGGGCGTGTGGAAGAGGCGCCCCGCATTGTGACGAGAGATGGCGCGCCCGCTGACCCGTTGGCGCAGCCGCCGATTTTGGCGGTTGATGACGACAAGGGGTTTATGGACCCGTTCGAAATTCTTCAGGCGCTGGACGAAATGGGCGCGGGGCCGAAGCTGTTGCCAACGAAGGAAGCCGACCGCACGGCCGCATTGCGCTTGTTCGTGCTCGCCGATGGCGCGCTTGAGGCGGGCGTGCAAATCCGAAACGCCTTGCCGCAGCAGCCTAGTCCTGATCGCGACTATTGGATCGATCGGTGGCAGAAGGCGATCCTCTCGGGCATCTATGCGGCGGAGCAGGCCTCGCCGAAAGCTGTCCCGCTCAATGCTGGCGCCATCGCCATGGTTTGCACGCTGAGCTGGATCGACGCCGCACTGCCCGGTGCGCAATGGCGCGATACCCATCCAAAGCTCGCGGCGCTGCAGCGCGCTTTGGAAGCGTTGCCGAGCTTTCAAGATGTGGGGATGGCTTAAGGTCGACAAGCATCGCGCTATCGACCATATCTGGAGCGCCCACCGGGGCTTGAGAGGCCAACATGCTGCAGCGTCACCTGCAGGAAACCTACGAATATCTGTTTGACGCCGCACACAACGCGTTGCGCGGCGGCGGCTCGTTCGCACCGTTCGGCGCCGCCATTCGCAAAACCGGCGAGCAGACGCATACCAATGTGGGGCTCGACATCGAGACGTCGACGCCCGCTGACCACATTTCGGGACTGATTGCCGGCTTTCGCCTCGACGAGGAAGAGCACGGCCTTATCGCGGCCGGCCTAGTGTTCGACGGGCGCGCGCGCAGCGACGACGCCCACGCGCTTTGCTTTCATATCGAGGCGGCGAACGGCCAAGCCGTTGAAGTGATCGTGCCGTATCAACGGCTCGATGCAGGTGTGACGTTTGCCGATCCGCAATTGTCTGAAGTGCACCCGGAAATCTTCACAGACGTGATGTAGATGCCAGAATTCGCGCGCCTTGAGCGGCGGCTGGATCAGGCCGTCGATAGATACGAGCGCGTCGAGGCGCGCTTGAGCGCCGCCAGCGACGGTGGAGAGATCACGCGCCTCAGCCAAGAACATGCTGAGCTGAAACCGCTGATTGATGCGATCCATGCGGTGCGCGCCGCGCGCGGGGACGTCGCGAGTCTGGAAGCTATGGTGCAGGAGAGCGCCGGCGATCCGGAGCTTGTGGCGATGGCGCGAGAGGAAGCGCAAGCCGCGCGCGCGCGTTTGCCCGATCTGGAACGCGCGGCGTTGCTGCTGTTGGCGCCGAAGGACAAAGACGAAAGCGCCTCGGCGATCCTGGAAGTGCGCGCCGGCACGGGCGGCGACGAGGCGGCGTTGTTCGCGGGCGATCTGTTTCGCATGTACCAACGCTATGCCAGCACGCGGCGATGGAAGTTTGAGATCGAAAGTTTGTCTGAGACGGGCCTCGGCGGTTTAAAAGAGGCTGTCGCGAGTATAAGCGGCGCTGGGGTATTCGGACGCCTGCGCTTTGAGAGCGGCGTACACCGTGTGCAACGCGTGCCCGAAACCGAGGCGGGCGGGCGCATTCACACGTCCGCCGCAACCGTTGCCGTGCTGCCGCAGCCGGAAGGCGACGTGGATATTGTCGTCGACGACAAGGACATCAGGATTGACACAATGCGCGCCTCCGGCGCTGGCGGACAACACGTCAACAAGACAGACAGCGCGGTGCGGATTACGCATATCCCCTCCGGGATCGTCGTCGTTGCGCAGGAAAAATCGCAACACCAAAACCGTGCGAACGCGATGAAGGTGCTGAAGGCGAAGCTCTACGATGCCGAGCGCGAGCGCCAGGCCAATGCACGCGCGGCCGAACGCAAGGGTCAAGTTGGATCGGGCGACCGCAGCGAGCGGATTCGCACCTACAATTTCCCACAAGGCCGCGTCACCGATCATCGCATCAATCTAACGCTCTATAATCTGGCGGAGGTGATTGAAGGCGCTCTTGATCCTGTGCTCGATGCGCTGGCCGCCGAGGACCAAGCGCGCAAATTGGCGATGCTGGAGGAGGACGCGTGAGCGGCGTTGTCGAGATGCTGACGCGCCATCCCGTAAAGGGATTCACACCAGAGCAGATGCGCAGCGTTATGCTGACGCCCGGGGCTGGGTTTCCATTTGATCGCGCGTTTGCTGTTGAGGATGGGCCGTCCGGATTCAACCCGGACGCGCCTGGGCATATCTCGAAAACGAAATTCACGGTGCTCGCGAAAATTCCAGCCGTCGCGTGCGTGCGGACGCGGTATGACGACGAAACTGGTGTGTTTCACGCCGAAGCGCCGGGCGTCGAGGCCATAGCGGCAGACCTGAATGACGGCGCCGAGCGCGAGCGTTTCGCGGATTGGCTCACGACGGTGTTGCGTGACGACATTCGCGGCCCTTTGCGCGTTCTGGCTGCGCCGGGTGCGCATCGCTTCTTTGATCACCCGCAAGGCCTGGTGTCGCTGATCAATCTGGAGAGTGTCCGCGATATTGAACGGCGCCTGGGCGTGGCGGTGGATCCACTTCGTTTTCGCGCCAACATCTATGTGTCGGGCTGGCCCGCGTGGAGCGAGCTGGATTGCGAGAACCGTACAGTAAAGCTCGCCGGGGCCACGGCGCGGGTGTTCAAGTCGATCACGCGATGCGTCGCGACGCACGTCGATCCGCAGACAGGTGTGCGCGATATCGAGATGGTCGAGGCGCTTCACCGCGAATACGGCCACGTGTTTTGCGGTGTGTATCTTCATGTTGAGCAGGGGGGCGCCCTCAAGCTTGGCGATCGCGTAGAGATCGCAACGTGAGCGCGACTTTGGTCTCGCTGTGGGCGGATATTCGCAAGCGCTTTGAGGCTTCTGGCGTCGATACCCCCGTGATCGACGCACGATTGTTGTTGGAGGCGGGCGCCGGCGTTGCCCGTCTCGACATCATCACCGATCCTCGCCGCGCGCTGTCGCAGGAGCAGGTGGACGCAGTGGAGTTGCTCGTGGCGCGGCGCCTCAAGCGCGAACCGGTGGCCCACATCGTTGGCGCGAAGGCATTTTGGACGATTGAGCTGAAGGTCAGCCCCGCTGTGCTGATTCCTCGGCCGGAAACGGAATTGCTGGTTGAGTCCGTGCTCACGTTCGTGGCGCCAGATGATGCGGCGCGCATACTCGACCTAGGTGTCGGCTCCGGCGCGATCCTGTTGGCTGCACTGCGCGAGCGGCCGAACGCGGTCGGCGTGGGTGTTGATCTCAGTGAAGCAGCGTTGGAGATCGCTCAAGCGAACGCCGAAGCGTTGGGGCTTCGCGAGCGTGTGCGTTTGGTCCAAGGCGATTGGGGAGCAGGCCTCGCGGAAGCCTTCGACGTCGTGGTTTCCAATCCACCGTACATTCCGACCTCTCACATCGCCGGTCTCGCGCCTGAGGTGGCCGACCACGAGCCCCACCTCGCGCTCGATGGTGGCGCCGATGGACTGGACGCCTACCGCACGATTATCAGCCAGCTCCCGGGCCTGCTCCGCCCCGGCGGCGGGTTCGCCCTGGAAGTGGGGATGGGCCAGGCCGCAGACGTTTACGCTTTGGCAGAGGCGGCAGGACTGGACTTGCTGCCGAACAGGGCCGACTTGGCCGGAATTGAACGCGTGGTTTGGGGGAAACGGCGGGCCTAGGCTGAAATACCCCTTGGAAGGTCGGCCTTAAGGCCTTAATCTATGCCTTGGAATCGCCGCCTTAAAAGGGTTCGTGGGGCTGGACCGGCGGAGGTTCTGGATCGGGCGCGCTCATGGCGTTCCCCCAACCTCAGAAAGCGGGTCGCCCTCACGAAGAGGCATCGGCACATCGCGTGGCTCGGCATATCGCCGAACCCCGATTGGAACGCCCCAGACGGAGACGTCGGGGCCTGAAAGCGAGGCGGGACCTCGCGGGAACTACGAAATACATGAACGGACACTCGATGAAGCGTCAGCGTGGTCGCGGTCGTAAGCCCGGCGGTGGCGGTGGTCATCACAACCACGGTGGTGGCGGCGGCGGTGGGCATCAGCATCCCAACCGCACCATGGAGAGCAACGGGCCGGATGTGAAAGTCCGCGGTCCGGCGGCGGTGATATACGAACGCTATCTGCAGTTGGCGCGTGACGCGTCGAGCTCGGGCGATCGCGTGCAGGCTGAGAACTACCAGCAGCACGCTGAGCATTATTTCCGTCTGATCCGGCAAATGCAGCCTGCGGCGCCGCCGCCTGTGCAGGACCGCTTCGCCAACGAGCACGAGTACGAAAGCGACGAGGAGGGCGCATCGGCCGAAGCCGAAGGCAATGAAGGCGAGGGCGCCGCTGAGGGCGATCAGCCCGAAGGCGAATACAACGCCGGCCAACAACGCCCCCCACAGCAGAATTTTGAAGGCGGCGACGATAGCTTCCGCCGTCGAGGCAGGGGTCGCCGCAATCGCTTCCGTCCGGACGGCGAGCGTGGTGAAGGTGAGGCGCGCGGCAGCGAAGGCGGCGAGCCGCGTGCTGAGCGTGCCGATCGCCCTGAGCGCAATGAGCAGCGTGCTGAGCGGGCCGATCGTCCCGAGCGCGGCGAACGTTCAGAGCGCAGCGAACCGCGCGAACAACGTCCTGAGCGCGCCGAGCGTGCAGATCGCGGCGATCGTCCGGACCGTGGCGAGCGTCCGCGTCGCGAACGCGCGGCCGAAGGCCAAGCGGAGGCCGCAGAAGGTTTCTCCAACGGCCCGAAGCCAGCGTTTCTCGGCTCAGACTAAGCTTTTTAGCGCTTTGAAGTTGGCGGTGGCGGCGGCGCTGCCAGCCGGCGTTCGAGATACGCGCGCGCGTGTACATCGACCTCCGGCAGATGGTCCTCGCCGGGATCGCGGCCTCGATAAAAGTGATCCGCGCCTTCGACCGGTGCTGCATCGACCTTGATGTTTTTTTGCGTACGGATGCGGCTGATGACCCGCTCCATATCCGACGCTGTCGTGACGCTATCGCGCGTGCCGTAGATGATGATGCCCGATGCTGGGCACGGCGCCAGGAACGACAGGTCGTAATGGTTCGCAGGCGGCGAGACGGCGAGGAAGCCATCGATCTCCGGTCGCCGCATCAGCAATTGCAAACCGATCCAAGCGCCGAACGAATATCCGCCCACCCAGCATTGCTCGGCGTTGGGGTTCATCGCTTGGAGATAGTCGAGCGCCGAGGCGGCGTCGGACAATTCGCCCATGCCATTGTCGAACACGCCCTGACTGCGGCCGATGCCGCGGAAATTGAAGCGAAGGGTTGCGAAACCAAAATCGCAAAACAGCTTGTAAAGCTGGACGGTAACGCGGTCCTGCATGGATCCGCCGGCGCGGGGGTGGCCGTGAAGCACGAGCGCAATCGGCGCGCCCTCGCGCTTTGGCTCGTTGTAGCGGCCCTCAACACGGCCCGCAGCGCCCGGAAAGATCACTTCTGCCATTCACGCACCCCAGCTGCGGCGGTCGCACGGCAACCGACGCGAATTCTTGACCAAAACACTCAGGTATCCTAGGTCTGGCCTGAGGACAGGCTGCGGGCGTCGCCCCGCCGGTCCCAACAAAGGCGCGCCTTCTAGCACATGAATTTGGGGACGTGCGAGGCCGCGGAGAAGGTGACGCATGCGTTTGACGTCAAAGGGCCGCTACGCGGTCATGGCGATGGCCGATCTGGCGCTCCACGGCGGCGAGGATCGGGCCGTGCCGCTGCAGGAAGTCGCGCGCCGGCAGGAAATTTCGCTGTCCTACCTTGAGCAATTGTTCGCGCGCATGCGTCGCGCCGGCTTGGTTGCGGGCGTTCGTGGGCCGGGGGGCGGCTACAGGCTGGCCCGGCCGGCAAACAGCGTGACAGTCGCCGACATTATCGCCGCCGTGAACGAACCGATTAAGACCACGCGCTGCAAGGAGGGCTCGGCGAAAAGCTGCATCGGCAAAACTGGGCGCTGCATCGCGCACGGCCTCTGGCAGGAAATGGGCGAACGCATCCAGCACTTCATGGCGTCGGTGTCGTTGGCAGACGTACTGGAGCAACGCTTCGACAATCCCGGCGCGCGGGTCGCGGCGGAGTAAAGCAGTGACGACCAAGCCCCTCATCTATTGCGATTACAACGCCGGCGCACCCGTCCGCGCGGAGGCGGCAGTTGCTGTCGCGCGCGCATTGGCTGTCGGCGGCAATCCTTCGTCCGTGCACGGCGCTGGACGTCGCGCGCGAGCATTGATCGAGGACGCGCGAGAGAAGGTTGGCGCCGCGCTCGATTCGCGAGCTGAAAACGTCGTGTTCACGTCCGGCGCAACCGAGGCGGTGCACTTGGCGCTCACGAGTGCGGGCGCCGCCGCGTTTATAGTATCATCGATTGAGCACGATGCTGCTTTCGAACAAGCGTCGCGCAGCCGCGACACCGATCGCTTTATCCCCGTGGGCGCTGACGGTGTTGTGCGTTTGGATGCACTTGAAGCGTTGCTGCAAGACGCACGCAAGCCTGCGCTCGTTGTGTTGCAGCTCGCCAACAACGAAACGGGCGTCATCCAGCCGATCGCCAGAGCCGCCGCTTTGTGCCGTCAGTATCGTGCGATGTTGCTGGTGGATGCGGCGCAGGGGTTCGGGCGCATCCCGGTTAGCATCGTGGATCTCGACGCGACGTATCTGGTTGTCTCAAGCCACAAACTTGGCGGCCCGCCCGGTGTGGGCGCATTGGTGCTGGCGCCAGGCGCGCCGTTCGTGACCTCGCGCTTCGGCGGCGGACAAGAACGTGGGCGCCGGCCGGGGACAGAGAACTTGGCCGCGATAGCAGGGTTTGGCGTCGCGGTTGAGTACGCACTGGGCGAGCTAGAAACCGAACAACGTCGCGTGCGCGCGATGCGTGACCGGTTTGAGGCCAACTTGCCCAAGGACGCTATTGTGTTTGGCGCGAGCGCGCCTCGCCTGCCCAACACTTCAAACTTCGCAATGCCTGGTGTCTCGGCCGAAACCGCCGTGATTGCGATGGACATTGAGGGCGTGGCGGTGAGCTCAGGCGCCGCATGCTCATCTGGAAAGGTACGGTCGAGCCGCGTGCTGAAGGCGATGGGCGTTGCTGGCGACCTCGCCAAGAGTGCGCTGCGTGTAAGCTTCGGCCATGCGTCGAAGGAAACCGACGTTGATGCGGCGCTCGCAGCCCTCACCAAGATCGCGGCACGTCGCGCGCTCGTGGGAGCGGCGGGATGAGCGCGGTCAAGGACACTATCGACAAGGGCACCGTCGCCGCCACGCGTGCGCTGGAAGGCGAGAAGTACAAGCACGGCTTCATAACAGACCTTGAGCAAGAGCTCGCGCCCCCAGGCCTGAACACCGAGATCGTTCGATATATCTCCGCCAAGAAGGGCGAGCCGGATTGGATGCTGCAATGGCGCCTGGAAGCGTTCACGCGGTGGCAGACGCTTGAGGAGCCGACCTGGGCTCTCGTCCACTACCCGCCGATCGACTATCAAGCCGCGCGCTATTACGCCGAACCAAAAGCCGGGTCGAAATACAAGAGCCTCGACGACGTCGATCCGGAGATATTGGAGACCTATAAGAAGCTCGGGATTCCGCTGAAGGAAGCGGAAGTTTTGCTCGGCGTCGAAGGTGCGCCGCGCGTCGCGGTGGATGCGGTGTTCGACAGCGTAAGCGTCGTCACTACCTTCAAGAAGGAACTCGCTGCTGCAGGAGTGATCTTCTGCTCCATGAGCGAAGCGGTGCGTGAGCATCCTGAGCTGGTGAAGCAGTATCTGGGCTCTGTCGTGCCCACTTCGGACAATTTCTTCGCCACTTTGAACAGCGCGGTGTTCTCGGATGGGTCCTTCGTCTACGTGCCGCCGGGTGTGCGCTGCCCGATGGAGCTTTCGACCTATTTCCGCATGAACGCGGAAGGGACGGGGCAGTTTGAGCGCACTCTAATCATCGCCGACAAAGGCGCTTACGTCTCGTATCTGGAGGGCTGCACCGCGCCGATGCGCGACGAAAACCAATTGCACGCCGCCGTGGTGGAATTGGTCGCGTTGGACGATGCGGAGATCAAATACTCGACTGTCCAGAATTGGTGGCCTGGCGACAGCGAGGGCAAAGGCGGGATCTACAATTTCGTGACCAAGCGCGGCGATTGCCGTGGCGCGCGCTCCAAGATCAGCTGGACGCAAGTGGAGACGGGCTCAGCCATTACCTGGAAATATCCAAGCTGCATTCTGCGCGGCGACGATAGCTCCGGTGAGTTCTATTCAATCGCCGTCACCAATGGCCGTCAGCAAGCGGACACGGGCACCAAGATGGTGCACCTCGGCAAGAATACGCGTTCGCGGATCATCTCCAAGGGTATTTCAGCCGGCCGGTCGTCCAACGCCTACCGTGGTTTGGTGTCTGCGCATGCTAAGGCCACGGGCGCGCGTAATTTCACACAATGCGACTCGCTGCTGATTGGCGATCAATGCGCGGCGCACACCGTGCCGTACGTTGAGACGCGGACGCCCGACGCGCAGTTCGAGCACGAAGCGACGAC
The DNA here is from genome assembly GCA_000974665.1 of alpha proteobacterium U9-1i. Taxonomy (NCBI): domain Bacteria; kingdom Pseudomonadati; phylum Pseudomonadota; class Alphaproteobacteria; species alpha proteobacterium U9-1i. The sequence goes on from BBSY01000003.1 coordinate 522,429, forward strand.
CACCAAGCTTTCTGACGACCAGCTCTTCTATCTGCGCGCGCGCGGCATTCCGGAAGAGGCGGCGGTGGCCCTGCTGGTGAATGGGTTCGTGCGGGAAGTGTTGCAGAAGCTGCCGATGGAATTCGCGGTCGAAGCCCAAAAGCTCCTCGAAGTGAGCCTTGAGGGGAGTGTCGGGTGATTGCAAAGCCGCAGACTGAATATTGGTTCGCGCGCCGCTTCCCGATCGGAAACGGGCGCAATGGCATGGCGCCGATCAACTGGAAGGGCTGGCTTGTCGCGCTGGGGTTCGTGCTTGGCATGATTGCCGGCGGCGGATTGTTCGCCTGGTACGCGCTCGATGGAAAGCTGCCGCAGGGCATTGCGGCGTTTGTGGCGTTGGCGTTTGCGTCCGGTGTCACGTTCGTCGGTGTTTCGCAGAAGAAGGGCGATCACGTGCATACGGTCGCCGATTATCGTGAGGGCAGAGTTCGTGTTTGATGTGAAAGATCTCCACGTGCGTGTCGGTGACGTAGAGATCATCAAGGGCCTCTCGCTGAGGGTGCCGGCTGGGGAGACGCATGCCATTATGGGCCCCAATGGCTCCGGCAAGTCGACACTCGCCTATGCTTTGAGCGGCCGCGATGGCTATGCGGTGACCAGCGGCGCGGCGATCCTGGATGGCGCGGATCTGCTCTCGCTGACGCCGGAGCAACGCGCGGCTAAAGGCTTGTTCCTGTCGTTCCAATACCCCGTCGAAGTGCCAGGCCTGTCGGCGTTCGTGTTTCTGAAGGCAGCGCTGAACGCGCAACGTCTGGCGCGCGGCGAAGGCGAAATGCCCGCGCCGCAAATCTTGAAACTGGTCCGCGACAAAGCAGCGGCGCTGAAGATCGATCCGGAAATGCTGAAGCGCCCCCTGAATGTCGGCTTTTCGGGCGGGGAGAAGAAACGCTTTGAGGCGTTGCAGATGGCGGTGCTCCAACCGCGCTTCGCGATCTTGGACGAGACTGATTCCGGGCTCGACATCGACGCGCTGAAGATCGTCGCCGAGAACGTGAACGCCCTGCGCGCGTCGGATCGCGGCATGCTGGTGATCACGCACTATCAGCGCTTGCTGGACTACATCAAACCGGACCGCGTGCATGTGCTCGCGCAAGGCCGCATCGTCACCAGCGGCGGCCCCGAACTCGCGCTTGAGCTGGAGCGCGATGGCTACGACAAATATTTGAGGGCGGCGTGACGAACGCTTTGCCCACCCGCCGCGACGAAGCGTGGAAGTATTCGGACCTGCGCGCCGCGCTTGGCGATGCAGCGCCCGCAATGTCGGGCGACGGCACGGTGATCGAGCGTTTGGCGGCGGGTGCGGGTAAAAGCGAAACGCGGTTCATAGGCCCCGGCGAGAAGGACATTTTTGTCGATGCCTTCGAGTCGCCGGGGTTCGTCGCGGCTGCCGAACGTGTGCATGTGGGCGCCGCCGGCGCTTACCATCGCATCGTCATCCAGACCGGCGCCGGGGTTCCGTTGTCGTCCTGTCGGGTCGTGCTGGAGGAGGGCGCCACGTTTCGTCAATTCGTGCTCGCCGAGGGCGGCAAGCTTGCACGCGTGGAGACGATTGTCGACGTTGGCGCCAACGCCCACGTCGAACTGAACGGCGCGTATTTAGCAGCCAAGGGGCGGCATGCCGATTTGACGTCTACGATCAGCATAAACGGCCCAGGCGCCGTTGCGCGACAATTGATCAAGGGCGTCGCGCGTAAAGGCGGGCGTGGCGTGTTCCAAGGCAAGATTGTCGTCACCCGGGGCGCGCAAAAGGCCGACGCGCAACAATACCATCACGGCATGTTGCTCGAAGCGGGCGCCGAGGTGTTCGCAAAGCCAGAACTGATGATCCATGCCGACGATGTGCAGTGCGCGCACGGCAACACCGCGGGCGGTCTCGATGAAAGCGCGTTGTTCTATTTGCGCTCACGCGGCATCTCTGAAGCCGAAGCGCGGGCAATGATGATTGAAGCGTTTCTGCTGGAAACGTTGCCCGATTGGGCTCCGCCCGATGTGCGTGACGAGATTGTCACGCGCGTGCAGAAGTGGCTGAGGGCGGCCGGATGAAACGCCCGTTCGACATCGACGGCATGCGCGCCGAGTTTCCGATTTTGGGGCGCCAAGTGAACGGGCGTCCGCTTGTCTATCTCGATAACGCCGCGAGCGCGCAGAAGCCGGAAGCCGTGATCGAGGCCATGGCCGGGGCCATGCGGGGTTCCTATGCGAACGTGCATCGCGGCGTCCACGCGCTCGCGAACGAGACGACGGAGGCTTTTGAAGGCGCGCGCGCCAGCGTCGCCCGGTTCATCAATGCTGGCGCGGCCGAACACATCGTGTTCACCAAGGGTGGCACAGAAGCGATCAACATTGTCGCCGCTGGCATCGATATTCAGGCCGGCGATGAGATCGTGCTCTCGGTGATGGAACACCATTCCAACATCGTGCCTTGGCATATGCTGCGCGAGCGTAAGGGGGCGGTGCTCAAATGGCTCGACATCGATGACGATGGCGGCATCGATTTGAAGTCGCTCGACGCGTTGATTGGACCGTGTACGAAAATCGTGGCGCTCACGCATATGTCAAACGTGCTCGGCGCGCGTACGCCGGCGGCCGACGTCGTGGCAGTCGCGCACGCCAAGGGCGTGCCGGTGCTGCTCGATGGGTGTCAGGCCGTTGTGCACGGTCATGTCGACGTGCGCGCGCTTGATGTCGATTTCTACGCTTTTACCGGCCACAAGCTTTACGGGCCCACTGGCATCGGTGTGCTGTACGGCAAGCCGGAGCGGCTCGCGGCGCTGCCGCCGTTTGAAGGCGGCGGTGAGATGATCGACATCGTCGAGCGAGAAAGGGTCACCTATAACGAGCCACCCCATCGCTTCGAGGCGGGCACGCCGCCGATCCTTGAAGCCATTGGCCTTGGCGCCGCAATTCAATGGGTGGAGAGCCACGATCGTGCGGGCATTGCGCGACATGAGGCCGCCCTCCGCGACCGCGCGATGGAGGCGCTGCGTGGGCTGAATTGGGTGAAGCTCCACGGCGAAGCAGCCGATAAGGGTTCGATTATAGCTTTTTCCGTTGATGGAGCGCATCCACATGATGTGGCGCAAATCCTTGATCGTCAGGGCGTCGCGGTTCGCGCCGGGCACCATTGCGCCCAGCCGCTGATGCAGCGTCTCGGCGTGACCGCGACCGCGCGTGCGAGCTTTGCCTGCTATAATCGGCTTGAGGAGGTCGATGTGTTCATTGAAGCGCTACACAAGGCGCGGAAGCTGCTGGGTTAAGAGACATGGACAGCGCCACCGCCTCCACGCAACTGCCGCAGGCAGAGCTTGATCGGATCACCGACGAGCTCGTTACGCAGTTCAAGACCGTGTTTGATCCTGAGATCCCGGTTGATATCTACGAACTGGGCCTCATCTACAAAGTTGACATTAATGAGCAAGGCCACGTCGACGTGGAGATGACCCTGACCGCCCCCGGCTGCCCCGTTGCGGGTGAAATGCCTGGATGGGTGGAGGACGCCGCGCGGCGGGTAAAGGGCGTGACCTCGGCTGCCGTAAACCTCGTGTTCGATCCACCGTGGACGCCGGCGCGGATGAGCGACGAAGCCAAACTCGAACTGAATATGTTGTGATCAGATGAGCCGCAGGCCGAGACCGAAGATTGTCACGCTCACAGAGGCGGCCGCTTCGCGCGTGAAGGAGATCATGGCGTCGTCCGCGAAGCCATGTCTGCGGGTTGGCGTCACCAAAGGCGGTTGCGCAGGCATGGAATACGTTATGGACTACGCGGACGCTGCGGAGAGCTTCGACGAAGTGATCGAAGACAGCGGCGTCAAGATCCTCGTGAAAGCCGATGCGGTGCTGTTCCTCTTGGGTTCGGTGATTGATTACGAGACATCGCGATTGTCGTCGAAGTTCGTGTTCAAAAACCCGAACGAGACCGACGCTTGTGGTTGCGGCGAAAGCGTCACCATCGAGCCTGCAACCGCGCAAGGCTGACGTCGTGTCGGCTGGCTTTTACGCATTTGTGTCCGAGTTATTTGCTGGCGTCGGCGCGGTGACGGTGCGGCGCATGTTCGGCGGCGCGGGCGGTTACGCGGAAGGAGTGATGTTCCTCCTGATCGCCGAAGACGCGATCTATCTGAAAGCGGATGAGGCGTTGAAGGCGGAGCTCCGCGAGGAGGGTTCCGGCCCGTTCGTCTGGATACCCGAGAGCGGTCCGCGTGCTGGTGAGAAGGTTGAGATGGGTTACTGGCGCTTGCCGGAAGCCGCGTTCGACGATCCAGAGCTTGCCGCCGCCTGGGGCCGTAAAGCGCTGGCTGTGGCGCGTGCGGCGGCGAAGGCGAAACCGAAGGCGAACAAACGGCGCTAAAAATCCGGCAAGCCGTCCTTATCCAGGTCGCGCGCGCGTTCGGTCCAATTGTCGTCTTCACGCGGCGCTCGGACGCCGAACCAGCGCGCCAACGGCGTTTCGTGCCATTCCGTTAGGCCAATGCCCAAGGCAATGAGGCTAGACGGAACCAGAAACGCCAACGTCGCAACCAGCGGGGTCGCCAGGATGTCGCGGAGCGCGCCGCCCTTGAGCCAGATCACGAGGGGGGCAAACACATCCCACATGATTGCAAGGTATCATGCCCTGGTTAGCGAACCGCTCACGCGCCCTTGAATTGCGCGGGGCGCTTCTGAAGGAAGGCGCTGACGCCCTCGACAAAGTCCGCGGTGTGGCCGGCGTGCTTTTGAGCTTCCCGTTCGGCGCGAAGTTGTGTGGGCAGGTCGTTGTCGAGCGAATCCCAGATGAGTTTGCGGATCAGCCCGAGCGTACGGGTTGGGCCGTTCGCCAGCTCCAACGCTAACGCACTCGCGTTCGCGAGCAGTTCGCTGTCGGGGACCAACCGGTTCACCATCCCCCATTCGAGCGCAGTACGGGCCGGCAGTTTCTCGCCGAGGAGCGTGAGCTCCATCGCCCTTGCGCGTCCGACCATCCGCGGGAGCACGTATGTCGCGCCCGCGTCGGGAACCAGGCCAATGCGTCGGAACGCCTGCAGGAAATAGGCGTTCTCTGAGGCGACGATCAGGTCGCCCATGAGCGCAAAGCTTGCGCCGGCGCCGGCGGCGATGCCGTTTACGGCGGTCACGAAGGGGATCGGCAGATCGCGGATGCGCAGCAGCAGCGGGTTGTAGTGCGTCTCCAACGGTTTGCCGGCGTCGATTCGGCCATCCTCATCGCGATGTGGCGCGCCGCCGCTGAGCTTTGCGCCGGAGCAGAAGCCGCGGCCTTCGCCCGTCAACACGATGCAACGCGCCTCAGAAGCCGCGCGCTCAAACGCATCGGAAACCCCGACGATCATCTCTTCGTCGATCGCGTTTAACGTCCCCGGATCGGACATCGTGACGACTGCCACACCGGCATCGAGCGCGTATTTTACCTTGGACATGAATCTGGCTCCGGTTTCACCGGAAGCCTAGACGATGCGAACCTTCTCGCGAAAGGCGCTACGCGACGTAAAGGATCGGCGTCGCGTCGGTGGTGACCTGGTTACGACCGTTTCGTTTCGACGCGTAGAGGCAGGCGTCAGCACGCTCGACGAGTCCCTGCGGAGTGTCGCCTGGTTGCAGGCGCGCAACGCCGATCGAGACAGTCACTTGGCCCAAATCTTCGTTGGTTGAACGGCGCCGCAGGCGCTTTGCTTGGATCGCCGCGCGGAGGGCGTCTGCTGTTGCGGCCGCCGTCTTTAAGTCGGCGCGGGGCATGATCATTGCGAACTCTTCGCCGCCAAAGCGGCAGATGAGATGATCGGGCCGCGCGTGTCCTTGCAGGGCGCTCGACAAGAAACGAAGGATCTGGTCGCCGGTGTGATGGCCCCAGGTGTCGTTGAAGCGCTTAAAATGGTCGATGTCGCACATCAGCATGCAGAGCTCGGTGCGAAGCGCGCGGGCTTCGTTTACGCGCATGCGCAGCGTCTCATCGAACATACGCCGATTGGCGAGACCGGTGAGGCTGTCGGTGAGCGATTCAACGCGCACGGATTCCAGCGTGGACCGAAGTGTGTCGATCTCGCGTGTGGAGCGCTGCAACTGGGTATTGAGGTGCTGGTTATGGTTGGCCATGTCGAGCGTGGCCGCGGCGAGGCTCGACACGATATGGCGGATTTGCTCGGGCGCTAGACCGCGGTTCAAGTCTGTTGCCGCGCTCTCGAGCGTTCTTCCGTAATCGTCACTCTTTTCTTCGGCCGATTTCAGGAACGAGACCACTTCGCTGAGGTCTCGTGCGATCCGCTCGCCGGCGAGCACGATCTGTGCGGAAGCGCGCGCGCCGGAAAAGAAACGCTCGTAGAGCTCGCCGTTGAACTCGTCGTTGAAATTTTCGCCTGCGCCGACACGGCGGTCGATTTCATCGCGCAGTTGGCTATTCCGGCCGAGCCGATAGGAGAGCCAAACTTCGTAATTTTCGCTGGTTGCCGCGACACCGTGGAGCCGCATGAGCTCCAAGGTTTCTTGGGCCACGGTCGGCCCCGAGGGGCCCTTCATGACAATATCTGGCTCAGTCACGCGGGACGTCCTGATTCGAGAGCGAACCAATCGACGCTAGCGGTCTTGAGGTGGATGAGAAGTAAACGTGCCGGCAACCCTTGCATTTGGTAATTGCGCTTACGTTGCGGATAGGCACTAAAGTTGGCGCGACCGAGGAGACATACCCATGAACAAGCCCGTGACGCCTTCTATCGAAGAAGCCAAAGCGCGCATGCACATGGTGCTCGAAGTACAGAAGCGCGCGCAGGTGAAACAGGGCCCGCCAGATGCACGGCGCCGAAAGGATCGGCTCGCACGCTGCGTCACCCTCCTGCAAAACCACAAGGACGAGTTGGTGGCGGCGATGCGTGCGGACTTTGGCGAACGCTCGCGTGACATGAGCATGCTCACCGATGTGGCCGGCGCGATGGGGCCAGCGAAGCAGGCGATCGCGCAACTCGACGGCTGGATGAAGACGGAGCGACGCAAGGTCACACCGGCGGCCCTGGGTCTGCTCGGGGCCAAGGCCGAGGTGCGCTACCAGCCCAAGGGCGTGATCGGGGTGATGACGCCGTGGAATTTCCCGGTGCAGCTTTCGTTTGACGCCATCGCCGGTGCATTCGCGGCGGGCAATCGCGTGATGTTGAAGCCGTCCGAGTTCACACCCGAGACATCCGCGCTGATGGCGCGCTTGATCGACCTCTACTTTGATGAAGACGAACTTGCCGTAATCCTCGGTGGTCCGGAGGTTGGCGCAGCGTTCGCGGCTTTGCCGTTCGATCACATCATCTTCACCGGCGCGACGTCGGTGGCCAAGCACGTGATGCGCGCCGCGGCGGAGAATCTCGTGCCCCTTACGCTCGAGCTTGGTGGCAAAAGCCCAGTGCTGGTTGGGCGCAGCGCCGATCTCGCCAAAACGGCCGCGCGCGTAATGGCCGGAAAAACCATGAACGCAGGGCAGATTTGCTTGGCGCCCGATTATGTTCTGGCGCCACGCGAGAAGCTCGACGGTTTCGTGGCTGAAGCCGAGACGGCCGTGCGTAAGATGTTCCCGACGCTGAAAGACAATGGCGATTATACCGCCATCATCAATCAGCGGCATTTCGACCGCATCAAGGGTCTGATCGAGGACGCGCGTTCAAAGGGCGCTCGCATCGTTGAGATCAATCCTGCGAGCGAAGATTTCAGCCAACAAGAGCACCGCAAGATTCCACCTACCTTGATCATCGAACCTACGGATGACATGGCGGTGATGCAGGAAGAGATTTTCGGGCCCGTTCTGCCTATCAAGAGCTACACGACATTTGGCGAAACGCTCGACTACGTGAACGCACATCCACGCCCGCTGGCGGCGTACTATTTCGGCGATGACAGCAGCGAAAGCGAACAGGTGCTAGAGCGCACCCATTCGGGCGGGGTCACCATAAATGACGTTATCTTCCACTTCTCGATGGACGACCTTCCATTTGGCGGCGTTGGCCCGTCGGGGATGGGGTCGTATCACGGCCATGACGGCTTCCTTGAGTTCTCACACAAGAAGGCCGTGTTCCGGCAGACGCCCAGCGAAGTGACGGCGATGTTTCGTCCGCCTTATGGCGAGGCGTTCCGCAAACAGGTGGCAGCGCGGTTGAAGTAGGCTCTATTTTTTCTCGCGCAGAAACGCCGGCAGGTTGTCGCCGAAGCCTTGCACTTGTGGGCCGCCTTCGTTGCGTCGTTCGGGACGTAGCGGGCGATCTTCGCGCGGCCGATCTTCGCGCGGACGGTCTTCCCTCGGCCGTTCTTGCCTCGGCCGTTCTGTGCGCTCAGGCCGTTCTTGCCTTGCCTCATGCGGTTCGGCTTTCACCGGCTCGGTGCCAGCTTCGCCGCGACTGTCGTCGCGTTTCATGTAGCGCTGCTTTTTCTCGCTCAGCCGTTTGCCGTGCTCGCGCTTCAGCTCTTCGGCGCGACGTCCGCGGCCGCCGCTATCGCGCGGATCGCCTAATGACGCTTCAGGCAAGCCTTCGATCTCGGCCTTTTCAATTTTCCGGCCCATCAATTGTTCGATGGCGGCGACGCTTTTGATGTCGCTTGGGCCGACCAATGTGAAGGCGGCGCCTAGACGACCGGCACGGCCCGTGCGGCCGATACGGTGGACGTAATCGTCGGCGTGACGCGGCGGTTCGTAATTGAAGACGTGGCTCACGTCTGGAATGTCGAGCCCGCGTGCGGCGACGTCGGACGCGATGAGGAATTGTAGCTCGCCGGAGCGAAAGCGGTCGAGTGTTTTGGTCCGCAGCGATTGATCAAGGTCGCCATGGATCGGCGACGCGTTGAAGCCGTGGCGTTTCAGGCTTTGAGCGACGACGTCCACGTCGGTTTTGCGATTGCAGAAGATGATGCCGTTCTTGACGTTGGCGGTCTGCATTGTTGCGCGCAGGGCGGCGCGACGCGTACGCGGGTCGCCACCTGGGAGCATCACCACGCGCTGATCGATGGTCGTCGCGGCCGTTGCCGGTTTGGAAACTTCGATGCGCTTGGGGCTGGAAAGAAACTGTTCGGTGAGGCGCGTGATCTCAGGCGGCATCGTCGCGGAAAAGAACAGCGTCTGCCGCGTGAACGGCGTTAGTTTGAAGATGCGCTCGATGTCGGGGATGAAGCCCATGTCGAGCATGCGGTCGGCTTCGTCGACCACCATCACCTGCACACCTGTCAGCAAGAGTTTGCCGCGCTCGAAATGGTCAAGTAGGCGGCCGGGTGTTGCGATGAGGACGTCAACGCCGCGTGCGAGCAGCGCATCTTGATCGCCGAAAGACACGCCGCCAATCAACAGCGCCTTCGTCAACTTTTGATATTTGCCGTATTTGTCGAACGCGTCGGCCACTTGGGCGGCGAGTTCGCGTGTCGGTTCGAGGATCAACGTGCGCGGCATGCGCGCGCGGGCGCGGCCGGCGGCCAAGATGTCAATCATCGGCAGCGTGAAGGATGCCGTTTTGCCGGTGCCGGTTTGGGCTATGCCGAGGATGTCGCGACCCTTGAGCACTTCGGGGATGGCCGCTGCCTGGATCGGCGTTGGGGTGTTGTAGCCGGTCTCATGAACCGCGCGCAGCGTGTCGGCGGACAAGCCTAAATCGTCGAAGGTGACGCCGGGTTGAGCGGCGGCTTGTGCTTCTTGGGCGTCGGAAGACGCGATGTCAGAACTCATTCAATCTCACTCGCGCCGGCCTCGTCTCGTTTGGCAGGCCGGTCGCTTGGTTGGCGCTTCGGCGTCGCGTCACGGGTTGACGGGAGCCTTGAGCGAAAGGGCGCACGCCCTCTCGGCGCGCACAACGGACCAGCGGGAGATGGTGGATTCCGGGGGAAAAGTCAACGCGAGGCGCTGAAAGCAATAGGTTTTCGCCTCAGATGTCCACGTCGGCGGCCACAAAGCTCGCGTTGGCTTGGATATAATTGAAGCGCAGCTCAGCCTTCTTGCCCATCAGGGTTTCGACCAAACCTTCGAAATCGAGCGCGTCCTCGTCGGTCAGGACAACGCGCGCCAGCGTGCGCGTGGCTGGGTTCATGGTCGTTTGCTTCAAATCCGCCGGCATCATTTCGCCCAGACCTTTGAAGCGACCGATGTCCACTTTCTTGCCCTTGAGCGGTCCTTCGATCAGCGCGTTTTTGTGCGCATCGTCCCGCGCGTAAATGTTCTCCTTGCCGGCGGTGATGCGATAGAGGGGCGGCAGCGCCAGATAGAGCCGGCCCGCTTTGATGAGACCCGGCATCTGCTTGTGGAAGTACGTGATGAGCAACGACGCGATGTGGGCGCCGTCAACGTCGGCGTCAGTCATGATAATGATGCGCTCGTAGCGAAGGTCATCGGCTCGGAATTTCGAGCCGGTCCGCACGCCGAGTGCGAGCGCCAGATCGCTCAGTTCCTGATTGCCAGCGGCCTTCTCGCCACCGGCGCTGGCGACATTCAAAATTTTGCCGCGCAACGGAAGGATGGCTTGGGTTTCGCGATTGCGTGCTTGTTTGGCGGAGCCGCCCGCGGAGTCCCCTTCGACGATAAAAAGCTCCGTGTTGGCCATGCCCGCATTGGCGCAATCGGCGAGCTTGCCCGGCAAACGCAGGCGCTTTGTCGCGGACTGACGCGAAACTTCCTTTTCCTTTCGCCGCTTCACGCGGTCTTCGGCCTGTTGGATCGCCCACTCGACCAGACGCTGCGCGTCCGCGGGACGTGCGGCGAGCCAGTGATCAAACGGATCGCGGACGGCTTGCTCGACGATCTTCGCGGCTTCCGTGGAGACGAGGCGGCCTTTGGTTTGGCCTTCGAATTGCGGGTCCTTGATGAACACCGAGCAGAGCGCGGCCGCCGTGTTCATCACGTCTTCCGGCGAGATCAGTGCGGCTTTGCGATCGCCTTTGAGTTCCGCGTAAGCCTTCAGGCCTTTCGCGAGGGCGCTGCGTAAGCCCGCCTCGTGAAAGCCGCCGTCTGGTGTGTAGATCGTGTTGCAGTACGAGCGCAAAAAACCATCGGCCTCGCCAAAGCCATCGGCAATCCACGCCACCGCCCATTCAACGCGGCCATGACCGGCCTTCTCCGTGGAGCCGACAAACGCTTCGTTCACGACCGCGCGTTTGTCCTTGATGAGTGCGGCCAAGAAGTCGGCGAGACCATTTGGAAAGTGCAGGATCGCTTCTGCGGGCGTGTCGTCCTTGATGCGCGACGGATCGCACTTCCAGCGAATCTGTACACCGCGTTGCAAATAGGCTTTCGAGCGCGCCATTTGAAACAGACGCGCGGGCTTAAACGCCGCGCCTTCGCCGAAAATCTGCGGATCGGGATGGAAGCGCACGCTTGTGCCGCGGCGATTGTGCGCGGGGCCTACTTCAACAAGCTTGCTTGTTGGCGCGCCGCGCGAAAACGTTTGGCGGTAGAGTTTGCGGTCGCGCGCGACCTCCACCTCAACGCGATCGGACAAAGCGTTCACGACCGAAACGCCAACGCCGTGCAAGCCGCCCGATGTGTGGTAGACTTTGTCTGAAAATTTTCCGCCCGCATGCAGCACGGTCATAATTATTTCGAGCGCGGACTTTTTCGGGAATTTCGGATGCGGGTCGATCGGCATGCCGCGACCGTTGTCGGTGACGCGCAGCGCGCCATCGGCCTCAAGTTCGACCTCGATGCGGTCAGCGAAGCCCGCAACCGCTTCATCCATCGAATTGTCGAGCACTTCGGCGAAGAGGTGATGCAGCGCACGTTCATCGACGCCGCCAATGTACATCCCTGGCCGCTTGCGGACGGGCTCAAGCCCCTCAAGGACCTCAATATCTTTGGCGGTATAGCCGCCGGGTTTGGCGTCACCGGGCCCGCCAAATAGGCCTTCTTCCCACAAGTTCTTGTCGGCCATTTGGGTTTGCTGCTTCTGCTGCGCGACTTTCATCTGCTGCCTCATAAGCGGAGTCGAACCTGCATTCGCAAGCGCGTTCGGTGAAAAGCAGGTTAAAGCGGCGGCAAGAGGGTACCGGTTGTGCTTCCCGCGGCACACGTTTTGGCTTTGCGACTGGTCAGCGTGCAACTGGCGGGGCGTCGCACATACATCCGTCTCGGTCGCGGCCTGGTGGTCGCGCTAGTGGAGCTCAAAATGAAAAAGACGACTCTGATCTCGGCGCTTGCGGCAGCTGCGATGTTCGCCCCTGGAATGGCGAATGCGCAGGGCCTCTATGCTGGCGCCGGCTACACGCATATTGACGGCGAAGGCGCTGATGTTGGCGGCGTTACAGCGCGGCTAGGCTACCGTGCAAATGCGAACTTTGGGGTCGAAGGAGAGGCCGTTCTCGGTACGGTTGACGACGAGGTGTCCGGCGTCACCCTCGAGTTGGAGAATGCTTATGCCGTGTACGGCGTGGGCTTTGCGCCGTTGGGCGCGAACACGGACCTGTTTGGTCGTGTCGGTTACGCAAGCTTTGAAGTGTCGGGTTCGCTTGGTCCGCTCACCGTGACGGAGGAAGCGGACGGGGTCGCGTTCGGCGCGGGCATTCAGCATTTCTTCGCCGGCAACATCGGCGTACGCGCCGAGTTTACGCGCGTCGAAGGCGATGAGGGCGGCCTGAACACCTATGGCGTTTCCGGCATCGTTCGCTTCTGAGCGATCTGAACGGATGGGCCGGTGGTTGCCACCGGCCCATCTTGGAGCGTGTGTGGCGTTTGCGACGCACAGGCGCCTAACGGTCCCGTAACTCACGGATTTTCCTCGGAAAGAACACATCCTGCGCCGATCTGGGCGGTCCCAGTGCGGGCGGGGATGTTTTGCATAACGAGGACAAAGACCATGAAGAAGATCGCACTCGCCGCCGCTACGGCGGCTATCGCCGCTTTCGCCAGTCCGGCCGCTGCTCAAGGCGCTCCACGCTCCTGGTACGCTGGCGCAGGCTACACGCACTATGATTTCGAAAATGCTGAAGTCGGCGGCGTGACCGGCCGGCTTGGCTATCGCATGCACCCGAACTTCGCCGTCGAGGGCGAAGGCACCATTGGTACGAGCGACGACGATAACGCCGAACTAAATGGCGCCTATGGCGTCTACGGCGTGGGCATTCTTCCTGTCTCGCCGAGCGTCGATCTGTTTGGGCGCGTTGGATACCAGCAGGTCGAGGTTGATGGCGTGGGTCCGGTCGCTGACATCGACGAGGACGGAGTCGGATATGGCGCAGGCGCGAACTTCCGCGTGAGCGATCGCTTCGGCATCCGCGGTGAGTACACGCGCCTTGATACGGGCGAAGATTCCGACGCCGACACGTTCTCGATTGGCGGCGTGGTAAACTTCTAAGTCGCGCACAACATAGGAATAAACAGCGGGCCGGGGTTAAGACCTCGGCCCGCTCGTTTGCGCGCTGCTAAAATGGCCACCAGCTGTTGAGCTGGCGCTCGCAGCGATTGAGCTGTGATTGGTAGGTGTCGCGATAACGCTGCACGCGTTCGGCCGATGCTTGCAGGCGCTCGTTTCCTTGATACGAACCGCGCCGATAACCGCCGCGCCCTTCGTGGTATGCAAGATAGTGTGAGCGGGCGTCGTCGAAGGCGATACCGAGTTCGCGATGCGACGCGCCGCAATACCACGCCACGAAATCCGCGGCGTCACGAAACTCGTCGCGATCAGCGCCATCGTCACCGGCCGCGCGTTGATACTCCTCCCAAGTGCTGGTGAGCGCTTGCGCGTAGCCGTGTGCGGAGGAGGGGCGCCGGCCTGGGAAGAACAGGAAGCCGCGCCCGCGCGCTGGCCGCGCATTGTGATCGAAGCCGCTCTCCTGGCGGATGATAGCGAGAACCAAAGCCGGCGGCGCGCCCCAACGGCGTTCGGCGCGGCGCACGGAATCCCACCAGCTGTCGCGGTTCTCGAACATTTCGCACGCATCGCCCGGATCGTCAGGCGGTTCGGTGGACACGCACGCGGTCACAGATGCGGCCGCGCCGAGAACGAACATACGGCGCTTCATGGGTCGCGCTTTACGGCGCGTCGCGTGTTTGGCCAAGGGCGCGACGCAGCAGCACACAAACAAAACGGGCCGGCGATCGCTCGCCAGCCCGTTCAGCGTCAGCGTTAGGAGGAGCCGCCTACGCCTTGTAGTACATGTCGAATTCGACCGGGTGCGGATGGGTTTCGAAGCGGTCGAGTTCTTCCTTTTTCAGATCAATGTACGCGTCGATCAGATCGTCGGTCATGACGCCGCCCTTCAGGAGGAAGTCGCGATCGCGGTCGAGCGAGGTCAGCGCCTCGCGCAGCGAACCGGAGACCGTCGGCACGTCCTTCAACTCCTCCGGCGGCAGATCGTAGAGGTTCTTGTCGAGCGGTTCGCCCGGATGGATCTTCTTCTCGATGCCGTCGAGGCCTGCCATTAGCAGCGCCACGTAGGAGAGATACATGTTGCCGGCTGGATCGGGGAAGCGGACTTCGACGCGCTTGGCCTTCGCACCGGTGCCGTGCGGAATGCGGCATGAAGCCGAGCGGTTGCGCGCCGAATAGGCGAGCAGAACCGGGGCTTCGTAACCAGGCACGAGACGCTTGTACGAATTGGTCGTCGAGTTGGTGAACGCGTTGATCGCCTTGGCGTGTTTGATGACGCCGCCGATGTAGTAGAGGCAGTTTTCCGACAGGTCGGCGTAGCGATCGCCGGCGAAGGTGTTCTTTTCGCCCTTCCAGATCGACATGTGCACGTGCATGCCCGAGCCGTTGTCCTTGTAGTACGGCTTGGGCATGAACGTCGCCGACTTGCCGTAGGACGCGGCGACCTGATGAATGATGTACTTGTACATATTCATGTTGTCGGCCATGCGCACGAGCGTGTTGAACTTCAGGCCAAGTTCATGCTGCGCGGGCGCCACTTCGTGGTGATGCTTTTCCGGGCGCATCCCGAGATCGCCCATGATTTGCAACATCTCGCCGCGCATATCCTGCAGGCTGTCGATCGGCGGCACGGGGAAATAGCCGCCCTTCGGACCTGGGCGATGGCCCATGTTGCCGCCTTCATATGCACGGCCGGTGTTGTACGGCAGTTCCGTCGAATCGAACGAATAGCCCGTGTTGTTCGGATCGGTGGACCAGCGCACGTCGTCGAAGACGAAGAATTCGGCTTCAGGTCCGAAATACGCGACATCGCCAGCCCCTGACGATTTCACGTAATTCTCGGCCTTCTTGGCAATGCCCCGCGGGCAGCGCGAATAAGGTTGCAGCGTGCCCGGCTCGAGGATGTCGCAGAACATCGCAAGCGTCGTCTGCTGAAAGAAGGGATCGATGTGCGCGCCCGCGGGGTCGGGGCGCATGACCATGTCGCTCTCGTTGATCGCCTTCCAACCGGCGATCGAGGAGCCGTCGAACATCGTGCCTTCGGTGAAGATGTCCTTGTCGATCATCGACACGTCGAAGGTGACGTGCTGCATCTTTCCCCGCAGATCATTGAAGCGGAGGTCGACGTACTGAACCTCTTTTTCTTTTATGAGCTTCAGGATTTCGTCGGACATTTACGGCTCCTCGAGTTGATTTGGTCGAATGCTTAGACCGCCGCCGCGCCGGTTTCACCAGTGCGGATGCGGATGATGTTGGCGACGTCGAGCACGAAAATCTTTCCGTCGCCGATCTTGCCGGTCTTGGCCGCCTTTTGGATCGCTTCGAGGGCGCCTTCAACCTGGTCGTCGCCGACCACGAGTTCGATTTTCAGCTTCGGCAGGAAATCTACGACGTATTCCGCGCCGCGATAGAGTTCGGTGTGGCCTTTTTGGCGTCCGAAGCCTTTCGCCTCCACCACGGTCATCCCTTGGATGCCGATTTCTTGGAGGGCTTCTTTCACGTCGTCGAGCTTGAACGGCTTGATAATGGCTTCGATCTTTTTCATCCGGCGGCCTTTCGCAGGTACTTGCCCCAATGCTTACAAGAGGGGCTTTCGGGGGTCGTCATGGGTCGCCGCGGCGTTGGCCGCAGCGGAAATTCCTGGGCCACGTCTTAGACCCAATCGCGGAGTCGGAAAGGGGCCCGCAACGCCGTTGCTGTAGGCCGGTTCCCGGCGCCTCGTTTTCAGGCGCCGGCGCCCGTTTCGGTGGCGCTTCCGGTCTGGGCGCCCGTGTCTGCTAGGATGGGATCGAAATGACCCGTCTGTTCCTTATTCGTCACGCCGAACCGGTCACCGCCTGGGGCGCAGATGACCCCGATCCGGGCCTCTCTCCGCTCGGGCGCGTTCAAGCACGAGCGGTGGGGGAAGCGCTGATAGGCCTGGGGGTGAGCCATATTGCGTCTTCGCCCATGAAGCGATGCTTGGAGACGGCGGCCCCGCTGGTCGCGGCAACTGGCCTGACCCTCACGCGTGAACCCCGCGTGAGTGAGGTTGCTGCGCCGGTCGGCGTTATCGATCGGCGCGCGTGGCTTCGCGAAAACTTCGTTTGGAGCGACGGCGCCGCGCGACGGGATTGGGCGCATGTTGATCCGTCGCTCCGTGAATGGCGCGCGCGCGTGATCGAAGCGCTGCACGACATGCCTGGCGGCGCCGCGATCTTCTCTCACTTCATCGCGATCAATGCCGCCTTGAGCGCGGCGCTCAAGCGTGAAGAGACAATTGTGCACCGCCCGGCGCATGCGTCGATCATAGAAATCGAGCGCGAGGGCGATGCGCTTCGGCTCGTGAGGCTCGGCGCAGAGATGAACAGCGACGACGTACGATGACCAAGGAAATCATAAGCACCGAACAAATGCGTGCAATCGATGCCGCTTGCGCAGGCGCCGGAACGCCGACGCGTGTGTTGATGGAGAATGCGGGCCAAGCCGTCGTTCACGCGATCACCGATCGTTTCGCGCCACAGCCCACGGCCGTGCTGTGCGGCCCGGGAAACAACGGCGGCGATGGGTGGGTGGCGGCGCGTTTGCTGCGCGAACGCGGTTGGCCGGTATGGGTCGAGACGCTGACGCCGCGCGACTCATTGCAGGGCGATTCTGCCGAGGCGGCGCGCGCGTTCGGCGGCGACGTTCGCGCTCTGGGCGACGGCGCTCCGGCGGAGCTTTACGTGGATGCGTTGTTTGGCGCCGGCCTTTCGCGCCCGTTAGAGGGTGAAGCGCTGCGTCTCGCGCAGCGTTTACCCGCCGAATGCGTTGTGGCGGTGGATGTGCCAAGCGGGTTGGATGGCGATACGGCGCAGGCGCTGGGAGAGGCGTGTTTTCGCGCAGTTCTGACAGTAACTTTTGTGCGCAAGAAGCCGGCGCACGTGCTGATGCCCGGCCGCGTATTGTGCGGCGAGATTGTCGTCGCCGATATCGGTGCATCGGATGAGACCGTGGCGGCTCAGCACGTTGCGCTTTGGGAAAATGATCCCGCTCTCTGGACGTTGCCATGGCCGGATGATGATACGCACAAGCACGTACGTGGGCACGCGGTCGTCGCGAGCGGTGGCCGCGCGCGAACCGGCGCGGCGCGGCTCTCCGCGCGTGCCGCGCTTCGCATGGGGGCAGGGCTGGTTACGGTGCTCTCTCCCACAGACGCTGTGGCGGAAAATGCGGCGCAGCTGACGGCGGTAATGCTGCGCGAGGTGTCGGAAGGCGCTTACGCGGACGCCGCGCGCAACGCGCAAGCGCTGTTGATCGGTCCGGCGTTTGGCACCACCAACGCGCACTACGATCTGCTTAGTTCGGCCATCAACACCAACGGGCGTTGTCCGCTTGTGTTGGATGCCGATGCGATCACACTGCTCTCCCCGCTCACGCACGGCCTTGAAGCGGACGACGTGCTCACGCCCCACGTTGGAGAATTTCGTCGCGCATTTCCGGGCGTGCTCTCGGCGAGCGAAACGCGTGTGGATGCCGCGCGCGCGGCGGCGCGCTACGCGCGATGTGTCGTGTTGCTTAAGGGACCCGACACAGTCATTGCGGCGCCCGACGGGCGCGCCGTGGTCAACACAACCGGCACGGCCTTCTTGGCAACCGCCGGCTCCGGGGACGTGCTCGCCGGCTTCATTGCGGGGCTTATGGCCCAGGGCATGTCCGGATTTGACGCCGCATGCGCCGGCGCGTGGTTGCACGGACGTTGCGGCGAACTGGCCGGCCCTGGCCTGATCGCCGAGGATCTCAGCGAGATTTTACCTGCAATACTCAACACCTTGGCGCCGAACCGGCTCCGCGGAGGCCTCCTCGACTGAGCAGCGCCTGTTTCCCGCCTCGGTTTTGCGTTAACAGGACTTCCGGGACACACGCGGGGCTTCGGGGAGACCGTTCATGGCATGGTGGTGGTGGATAATTCCGGGCGTCGTTGGCGTCATCGGCCTGGCGATTGTCCTCTCTGGGTTGGGCTGGATGTTCCGTGGGCGCCCGTTCAAGGGCGGACGCGGTGTTTTGGGCGGCGGCCTCTTTCTCGGCATCGCTGCCGTCGTAGGGCTTTTGGGCCTCAACGTGCAGACCTACCACCGTCTTACGTATGAGCGTCAGGTTGCGTCGATTGAGATCCGCCAGAAAGGCCCTCAATTGTTTGATGCGACGGTGACGGAGCCGCCTTCGGAGCAGAATCCTCAGGGCGTCACCAACACGTTCGAGCTTCACGGTGATGAGTGGCGCATTGAAGCGCGTGTTTTGAAGTGGAAACCGTGGGCCAATGTGCTTGGGCTCGATAGCCAGTATCGGTTGGACCGTTTCTCGGGCCGCTATGCCGACACGCAGCAGGAATTGACTGCGGAGCGCAGCGCTTACGATATTCGCCCCACGCGCAGCTCAGGGCTCGATTTGTGGCCGATTGCGCGGGAATACAGCGAGTATTTGCCGTTGGTTGATACGCTCTATGGCTCGGGCGCATACATGCCGATGTCGGACGGCGCGCGTTACGAAGTGCGCATCACGCAGAACGGATTGATTGCACGGCCCACTAACGAAGCGGCGGCGGAAGCGTCATCGAGCGGCTGGCAATAAGAACGCGCCAGAACAGAAGTCAGCTTTGCGGCCGCGCCACGGCTGAGCCAATCCGCGCGCGATCAGTCGCTCGCCGAGGTCGATGTGGTCGATCTCGATGCGGGCGACAATGCGTCCGTAGTGATCGCGTCGGCCTGTCGACATAACCTCGATCTGCGCGGCGCTGGCGACCCATTCAGTCACGTAGGCGGTGGCCGCTTCTCCGAGGGCGCGCTCCTCGGGGCATTGCGCACTTTGTCCACGTTCAGGCGCGTCGATATTCTCAACGCGAAAACGCTCATCTCCGTCGCGCAAAGTGTCTCCGTCGATCACAAACGGCTGAGCGAGAGTGAGAGCGAAAGCCAGCAAAGATGCGAGCATAGCAAACACAGGTAGTTTGGGCGCCTTGTAATCACCCTCGACGGGTAATGCTAGCGCATTACACCCATAGGTAGATTGGCGGGGCGTGGACGACGGCGCGTCGGGCGCCTAAACCAGCGCCCGTGCGGACGTGGCGAAACTGGTAGACGCACCAGATTTAGGTTCTGGCGTTTCACGACGTGGGGGTTCGAGTCCCCCCGTCCGCACCACCGCCCTCCGTTCGAGCTTGGGGGGCCGTGACGCTGTAGCGCCGAGGCGAGGGCCGACGGGCGATTGGAGCACTGAAATCAGCCCGCTAGGGCCGCGTGGACAAGGCGGGCCCGTCCTGCCATAAGCCCCGCTTTCCAGAAGCGCCGTCGGCAGAGGACTTGCACGTAACGGCGCGCAGGCAGGTCGAGAAAAATGCAGCTTACAGAGCGCCGCTCCGAGGGTCTTTTGCGTGTGTACGACGTGGTCGTGCCGGCGTCGGAGCTAGAACAGAAGCTCAAGGCCAAGATCGCCGAAGTTCAGCCGCGCGTGCGGATCAACGGCTTCCGCCCAGGCAAGGTGCCGGTGGCGCACATCCGCAAGGTCTATGGCGCGGGGATGATGCAGGACATCATCAACGAGACTGTCCAATCCTCGACCCGTGAGAGCCTCGACAAAGCCAAGGCGCGTCCTGCCTCGGAGCCGACGCTCGATCTGAAAAGCGACATCGCCAAAGTGACGGCAGGCGAGGCCGACCTGGCCTTTGAAGTTTCGCTTGAGGTCATGCCTGAATTTGAGCCGGCGGACCTGAAATCGATCGCCATCACGCGCCCCACGGCGCCGGTGTCCGACGAGCAGGTGGACGAAGAACTCGGCGTGCTCGCGAAGGCGAACCAAACGTATGAAGAAACGGACCGCGCGGCGAAGGACGGCGATCAAGTGACTCTTGATTTCGTGGGCAAGATTGACGGCGAGGCGTTCGATGGCGGCGCCATGACCGACGCCATTGTTGTGATTGGTGCGAAGCAATTCATCCCCGGTTTTGAAGACGAATTGGTCGGCGTGAAGGCCGGCGATACGAAGGTGCTGAACGTCACGTTTCCTGCCGATTACGGCGCGCAGCATCTGGCCGGCAAAGCCGCGCAATTCGAGTCTACGATCAAGAAGGTGAGCGCGCCGAAAGAGGGTGGACCCGACGATGCGTGGGCGCAATCGCTCGGCCTTGAGAGTCTCAAGGCGGTGAAGGATTTGCTGCGCCAGCGTTTGGAATCCAACCACACGCAGCAATCGCGCATGAAGGCTAAGCGCGCGCTGTTTGATAAGCTCGACGAACTGCACGATTTCGACCTGCCGCCGCGAATGCTGGAGGCCGAGTTCCAACAAATCTGGCGCCAGGTCGATGCGGACCGTGTCGCTGGCCGGCTTGACCCGACAGATCAGGGCAAAAGCGAAGATGAGTTGAAAACCGAGTATCGCAAGATCGCCGAACGGCGCGTGCGGTTGGGCCTGCTGCTCGCTGAGATTGGCCGACGCCACAAGATCGAAGTGAGCGATCAGGAAGTGGCTCAGGAGATCGCCAAGATCGCCCGCGGCTATCCGGGTCAGGAGCGTCAGATCTTTGAGATGTATCAAAAGAACGCGCAACTCGTGGCGACGGCCCGTGCGCCGCTCTACGAGGACAAGGTCGTCAACTACGTTCTCGAACTTATTAAGGTCACCGACGAAACCGTGAGCCGCGAACATCTGTTCGCAGACGATGATCCGGAAATCGCGGCAGTGGCCAAGGGTGAGGCTAAGAAGCCCAAGAAATCCAAGGCTAAGGCCGAGGCCAAGGCCGAGGACTGAGTTAATCGTCAGCAGCGCTGACCGTGGCGTCGCAAGCAGGGCTTGCGGCGAACGCTGAGGCGTCAAATATGAAGCCGGCGCCGGGTGGCGATTCCTTAGCCCGTCGCGGAACCCCGAAAGGCCGCCATGACCGACCACGCCGAAAGATACATGAACCTCGTCCCGATGGTGGTCGAGCAGACCAGCCGCGGCGAGCGAGCGTTCGACATCTTCTCGCGCCTCCTGAAGGAGCGGATCGTGTTTGTGACGGGGGGGATGGATGACGGGCTGGCGAGCCTCGTCACGGCGCAGCTTTTGTTCTTGGAGTCAGAAAACCCGAAGCGCGAAATCGCCATGTATATCAATAGCCCAGGCGGCTATGTGACGTCTGGCCTCGCTGTTTACGACACCATGCAATACATCCGCAGCCCGGTTTCCACGGTTTGCATCGGTCAGGCCGCGTCTATGGGGTCGCTATTGCTGGCGGCGGGGGAGAAGGGCTTGCGTATCTGCTTGCCCAACGCGCGCGTCATGCTGCACCAGCCTTCGGGTGGTTACCGAGGACCCGCGTCAGACATCGAGCGTCACGCCGAAGACATTCTGGCCACGAAGCGACGTCTGAACGAAATCTACGTCAAGCATACCGGCCAGCCCTACGAGAAGGTCGAAAGGACGCTCGACCGCGACTTCTTCATGACCGCAGAGGAAGCCAAATCCTGGGGCATTGTCGATCGTGTTTACGAAAAACGCGAGCTGACTGAAGGCCAGTCGTAATCGTTGCAAGTGCGGGATAAGTCTGACTTTTCTTAATTCGGCTTGGCGCCTGGAGCGCTTGCGGCCCCTTCCTTGCTATGGTCGTATCAACCTGGGCTGCAGGGTCGGGTCTGGTGAACGGTTTTGTAAGGGATGGCGAGCCACCATATAGGTTAGCGGGCGTATAGGGCGAGCCATAAGCTTGCCTTGTTCAGCCACCTATCATTGGCGAACGCTTCGCCCGCAGAGGACAATGCATGAGCAAGGGCACGACCAGCGGAGAGTCAAAGAACACTCTCTATTGCTCGTTCTGCGGCAAGAGCCAGCACGAGGTCCGCAAGCTTATTGCTGGCCCGACGGTGTTCATCTGCGACGAGTGCGTTGAGCTCTGCATGGACATCATCCGCGAGGAGCACAAAACCTCGCTTGTGAAGTCCAAGGAAGGCGTGCCGAGCCCCAAGGACATCAAGGACGTTCTGGACGATTATGTCGTCGGCCAAGACCATGCCAAGCGCGTGCTGTCGGTGGCGGTGCACAATCACTACAAACGTCTGAACCACGCGACGAAGAACCAAGACGTCGAACTCGCGAAGTCGAACATTCTGCTGATCGGGCCGACGGGCTGCGGCAAGACGCTGCTCGCGCAAACTTTGGCGCGCATCATCGACGTGCCGTTCACGATGGCGGACGCGACGACTTTGACCGAAGCTGGTTATGTCGGTGAGGACGTTGAAAACATCATTCTGAAGCTGCTGCAGGCTGCTGACTACAATGTCGAACGCGCGCAGCGCGGCATCGTCTACATCGACGAAGTCGATAAGATTTCGCGCAAGTCCGACAATCCAAGCATTACGCGCGACGTGTCGGGCGAGGGCGTGCAGCAAGCGCTCTTGAAGATCATGGAAGGCACGGTGGCTTCGGTTCCTCCCCAAGGTGGCCGTAAGCATCCGCAGCAAGAATTCTTGCAGGTCGACACGACGAACATCTTGTTCATTTGCGGCGGTGCGTTCGCTGGCTTGGACAAGATCATTTCGGCGCGCGGCAAAGGCTCGGCGATGGGCTTTGGCGCGACGGTTCGCGATCCGGAAGATCGCCGCACTGGAGAAGTGCTGCGCGAAATCGAGCCAGACGATTTGTTGAAGTTTGGCCTGATTCCGGAATTCGTCGGCCGCCTGCCGGTTCTGGCGACGCTTGAGGATCTAGACGAGCCGGCGCTGGTGACGATTCTGACCGAACCAAAGAACGCTCTGGTGAAGCAGTACCAACGTATGTTCGAGATGGAGAACGTTCGTCTTTCCTTCCCGAACGAGGCGCTTGGGGCGATCGCCCGTAAGGCGATTGCGCGCAAAACCGGCGCGCGTGGATTGCGGTCGATTCTCGAAGGCTTGTTGCTCGACACCATGTTCGACCTGCCGTCGATGCGCGGCGTGGAAGAGGTTGTGGTGTCCGCGGATGTCGTCGATGGCCGCGCCAAGCCGCTGCACATCTACTCCGAACGCCGCAACGGCCAAGACGCCGCCGGCTGAACGGAAGCTGAATCTTAATTAGAATCGCATCGCTTTGAAACGCGCCGGCTAGCGGCGCGTTGTGAGCGTGCGTGGATGTTTCGCCCGGGTGCTCTTGAAGCAACGGGCAAACGCTTCCACATTTTCGATTGTTAACGCGCGCCGTGAGGCGGCTTTGCCTTAAGGCGGCGCGCGAAGGAGCCCAAGATGGCCGAAGCCCGCGTCCTCCCCGTTCTGCCGCTGCGCGACATCGTCGTCTATCCGAAGATGGCCGCGCCGCTGTTCGTCGGCCGTGCGAAATCCGTTCGCGCGCTCGATGAGGTGATGAAGAAGGACAAGCAAATCCTGCTCGCCGCGCAGATGGATGCGTCCGAGGACGAACCCGCGGCTGATCGTATTTACAAGATCGGCACGATCGCCACCGTCGTGCAATTGCTCAAGTTGCCAGACGGCACAGTGCGTGTGCTTGTCGAAGGCGGAGCGCGTGCGCGTGTCAGCCAGTTCGTAGACAACAACGAGTTCTTCGAAGCGAGCGTCGAGGAGATCGAAGAAGAAAATGCGGACTCCCCGGAAGCGAAAGCGGTCGCACGCGCCGTGATGGAGCAGTGGGAGAGTTTTTCGAAACTGTCCCGCAAGGCGCCGCAGGAAGTGCAGCAATCGATTGCGCAGATCACGGAGCCGTCGCGTCTGGCCGATACGATCGCCGGCCACTTGGGCGTGAAGATCTCCGACAAGCAAGCATTGCTCGAGCAAGCGGATGTGCCGCAGCGTTTGGAGAAGATCCTATCGTTGATCGAAGGCGAGATCGGAATGCTCCAAGTCGAGCGTAAGATCCGCAATCGCGTGAAGCGTCAAATGGAGAAGACGCAGCGCGAGTATTATCTCAACGAGCAGATGAAGGCGATTCAGCGCGAGTTAGGTGATGGCGATGAAGGCCGTGAAGATATCGCCGAGCTGGAAAATCGCATCCGCAACACGAAGCTCTCAAAGGACGCGAAGGTCAAAGCGGAAGCGGAGCTGAAGAAGCTGCGGCAGATGTCGCCGATGAGCGCGGAATCGACCGTGGTGCGTAATTATCTCGACTGGATGCTCTCGCTTCCCTGGGGCGTGAAAAAGAAGGTCAAAAAGGATATCGACGCCGCGCAAAAGGTGCTCGACGAGGACCATTACGGCCTCGACAAGGTGAAAGATCGCATCCTCGAATATCTCGCGGTTCAGGCGCGCACGAACAAATTGCGCGGCCCGATCCTCTGCTTGGTTGGCCCGCCGGGCGTCGGCAAGACCTCGCTTGGCCGTTCGATCGCGAAGGCGACCGGTCGTGATTTCGTGCGCATGTCGCTCGGCGGCGTGCGTGACGAGGCGGAGATTCGCGGTCACCGCCGGACCTACATCGGCTCGATGCCCGGGCGCGTGATTCAGTCGATGAAGAAGGCCAAGAGCGCCAATCCGCTTTTCCTGCTCGACGAGATCGACAAGTTGGGCGCCGACTATCGCGGCGATCCTTCGGCGGCGCTGCTCGAAGTGTTGGACCCAGAGCAGAACTCCTCGTTCAACGATCACTATCTCGAGGTTGATTACGACCTCTCCGACGTGTTGTTCATCACCACCGCGAACAGCCTCAACATGCCTCAGCCCCTGCTGGACCGCATGGAGATCATCCGCATCCCTGGCTATACCGAGGATGAGAAACTCGAGATCGCCAAGCGCCATTTGCTGCCGAAGCAATACGAGAACAACGGCCTGAAGAAGTCCGAGTTCAGCGTGACGGAGGACGCGCTGCGCGACCTTATCCGCCGCTACACGCGCGAAGCTGGCGTGCGTTCGCTCGAACGTGAAATCGGCAACCTTGCGCGGAAGGCCGTGCGTCAGCTGGAGCAGAAGAAGGCGACGAAGGTTGAAATCACCGTCGACAACCTTCCAGATTTCGCTGGCGTGTGGAAATATCGCTTTGGCGAGACCGATCAAGAAGATCGCGTGGGCGTGATTACTGGCCTCGCGTGGACGGAAGTTGGCGGCGATCTGCTGACGATCGAAGCCGTCGCGATGCCCGGCAAGGGCACGATGACGGTGACCGGCAATTTGCGCGATGTGATGAAAGAATCCATCTCAGCGGCAAATTCCTACGTGCGGTCGCGCGCAATAGAGTTTGGCGTGAAGCCGCCCTTGTTCCGCACGCGCGATATCCACGTCCATGTACCGGAAGGCGCCACACCGAAGGACGGACCGTCGGCAGGGGTCGCGATGGCGACGGCGATCGTGTCGGTGCTCACCAACAATCCGATCCGCAAGGACATCGCGATGACTGGTGAGATCACGCTTCGTGGCCGGGTTCTGCCAATCGGAGGCCTAAAGGAGAAGCTCCTGGCGGCGCTGCGCGGCGGCGTGAAGATGGTGCTGATCCCAAAGGAGAACGAGAAGGACCTCGCGGACATTCCGGACAACGTGAAGGCGGGCCTAGAGATCATTCCGGTCGCCACCGTTGACGAAGTGCTCGCCAAGGCGCTCACGCGACCGCTGACGCCAATCGAGTGGACCGATGAAGACGAGGTTGCCGCCGAGCGCCGCGAGAACGGCGAAGGCCGTGAGGGCGCGCGCCCCCATTAGGGGGCGCAAACCCTTGCCAGGGCGGGCGAAATAACCCAAGCGTAAGGACGGCAGGGCCGTACCCGGTTTGTTTCGGCGCCGGGTGCGGCCCTCGTTATATTGATCGAGGTCATGAGGGGTTCAGGATGAACAAGGCAGAACTGGTCGCGGACGTGGCCGAGCGCATGGCGGAATCCAAGATGAAGGCGCAAGAGGCCGTTGATGCGGTGTTCGACGCGCTGATGGCCGCCCTGAAGCGTGGCGACGATGTGCGCCTGCCGCCGTTCGGCGTCTTCGACGTCAAAGAAACCGCTGCGCGCACGGCGCGGAACCCCCAGACCGGCCAAGAGGTCAAAGTTCCGGCCGGCAAAAAGGCGCGCTTCAAGCCAGGCAAGGCGCTGAAGGAAGCGCTGAACTAAGCGAGACCGAGAAGGGGCGGCACGGGGCCGCCCTTTCCATTTTTACCCTGCTTGTGTAGCCAGACGCGATGCTTGCGAAGATCTACCGCCCCGCGAAAAACGCGATGCAATCCGGCAAGGCCAACACCCGCCAGTGGGTGCTGGAGTTCGAGGCCAGCGCCGCGTCACGCCCCGAAGCGTTGATGGGCTGGACCAGTTCGCCGGACGCCAGCGGCCAAGTTCGCATGCGTTTCGATACAAAAGAACAAGCGATTGAATTCGCGCGCGCGCACGGCTTGCCGCATCAGGTCACCGAACCGAGCGAACCGAAGCGCATCCCCAGAGCATACGCGGACAATTTCGCGTTCCGCCGCCGCGAGCCCTGGTCGCACTGAGTGCGGCTCGCGTGCTAGAGGCTCGCTTGAAGCGCCCATAGCTCAACTGGATAGAGCACCCGCCTTCTAAGCGGGCGGTTGCAGGTTCGAGTCCTGCTGGGCGCGCCATCACCCGAGGCGCGCGAGACCGGCGGCCAGATCCGCGATGAGATCGTCTGG
The DNA here is from genome assembly GCA_000974665.1 of alpha proteobacterium U9-1i. Classification (NCBI taxonomy): domain Bacteria; kingdom Pseudomonadati; phylum Pseudomonadota; class Alphaproteobacteria; species alpha proteobacterium U9-1i. Next base: position 549,295 of record BBSY01000003.1, read on the forward strand.
ATGCTCGAGCCCAATGGAAACGCGGATCAACGGACCCTCGGCGCTCCACGTGGTGGCGGTGCGGCAAATATTGCCATCGCACGGCACAATCAGGCTTTCGTAACCGCCCCACGAAAACCCCATCGCGAAGAGATCGAAGCCCTCCATCATAGCCTTTACGCGGTTCTCTCCGACGGGCTGCAGCACAAAGCTGAACACGCCGGAGGCGCCGCTGAAATCGCGCTTCCAAAGCGCGTGATCTGGATGCGAGGGGAGGGCGGGGTGGATGGCGCGTGCGACTTGGGGCTGCGTCTCTAGCCAGCGCGCGATCTGAAGCGCGGACGCTGCTTGCCGCTCCAGCCGCACTGACATGCTGCGGAGGCCGCGGAGCACGAGGAACGCATCGTCCGGCGAGGCGCCTAGGCCCAATTGCTTGAACGCCATGCGTACGCGCTCAGCCCACTGCGGGGTCGCTGACACCACCGCGCCCATGAATACATCGGCATGGCCTGCCTGGTATTTGGTAAGCGCTTGCACCGAAAGATCGACGCCGTGTTCGAACGGACTAAAAAACACGCCCGCAGACCATGTGTTGTCGAGGATCGTTGGAATGACGCGCCCACGCGCCGCTTCAGTGATTGCACGCGTGTCGTGAATTTCGAATGTCAGCGATCCGGGGCTCTCCAGGAAAATCCCACACGTCTTGTCATTGATCAGCGCCGCGATACCGCCGCCCATGCGCGGATCGAAGTAACGCGGTGTGACGCCGAGCCGTTTCAGCATGTGATCGGCAAACCGGCGCGTAGGCCCGTAGACGGAATCGGTGATCAGAATTTCCCCGCCGGCCTGGGCGACCGTAAGCAGCGCCAAGGTGCAAGCGGACAGCCCCGATGGCGTCAGGCAAGCGTCAGCGCCGCCTTCGATGGCAACCAACGCTTCGCGGAGCGCTTCTTGAATCGCCATGCCCTCAAGGGCGTAAGTTTTCTTTGGCGTTCCATAGAGATCGTCCGCGTCGGGGATCACGATTGTGGTCGCGCGATGGATCGCCGGATTTACGGCGCCGTCAAAACGCGCCGGGTCGCGCCCAGCAATCGCAAGCTGCGTTTCGCGCCGATACTTTGACAAATCGCGCTTCTTCACGCCGGCCCCGTCACGACGGGCGTGTCTTCACGGCCGCCCCATTCCGTCCACGAGCCGTCATAAACACTGGCGTCCCAGCGCCCAAGCCGCGCCATCGCCAACGCGATGACGGAAGCCGCCACGCCTGAACCGCAGGTGGCGATCGCCGGCTGATCGGTCTTGGCGCCAGCCTCGGCGAACACTCTCGCCAGCTCCTCGCGCGGGAGCATCTTTCCGTCGCGCAACAGCGGCGCGGTGGGCAAGGTGCGGGCGCCGGGCATGTGGCCACCGCGCAGCCCCGCGCGTGGTTCCGGCGCTTCGGCTGTGAATCGCGGCGTCGGACGGGCATCGATGATGGGAACGCCAGCATCAACGGCGCGGCGCATGTCGGCGAGGTCGCGAACGAGGTCGGCCCGGAAGCGGGCGGTGAAATGGCGTTCACTCCGTGGCGGCGGTACGCCATCTTCTATTGGGTAGCCTCCGGCCTCCCAGGCTGGGAAGCCGCCGTCGAGCACCACGATGTCATCGTGGCCCATGACCCGGAACGTCCACCACACGCGCGCCGACGAAAAAATTCCGGCGCTGTCGTAGACGACAACTCGTGCGCCATCGCCGATCCCCAGTTTCTTCATGCGCGACGCGAATTTTTCCGGCGGCGGCAGCATGTGCGGCAAGTCTGTCGAGGTGTCGGCGATTTCATCGATGTCGAAGAAGGCCGCGCCTGGGATGCGGCGTTCGGCGTAGAGGGCCTTCGCGTCCCGCGGATCGTTCGGCATGAACCAGGTGGCGTCGACGACGCGGATATCCGGGGCATCGAGACGCTCCGCGAGCCAGGCGGCGGTGACGAGGGGATCGGCAGGGTGATCTGTCATGTCCAGACGCTAAGCCGCGCTGCCTCATGCTTCAACAGCGCCGCGATGATCCGACGCTGAAGCGCGCGCGTAGCCCTCCGAAGGAGACTTTCGCCATGCGTCTTGCCGTCCTAGCCGCCGCGTTCCTTGGGCTGACCTCTACCGCCGCGGCCGCGCCAAGCGCGGCGGGCCGCTTGGCGTTTGACGTCACCCGCAACGGGCAACCCTTCGGCAGCCACGTCGTGGAGGTGAGCGGCAGCGGAGGCAATTTTGCGGTGCGCAGCAGGGCTGATCTGCGCGCCAATGTTGGACCGGTGACGGTGTTTAGATACGAGCACGCTTGTCGCGAAACCTGGGAGCAGGGGCGTTTGGCGGGACTTCTCTGCTCAACGCTCCGTGACGGTAGGCGGACGCGGGTCGAGGCGCGCCGTGAGAGCGACACGCTCCTTGTGACCGGCGCCGGAGGGGACGCCAGTTTCGCAATTGGATCGCTACCGACGAGTTGGTGGACCAAACCTCCAACCGACCTCGACTTCATGATTGACGCTGAAACCGGCGCACGCATGCCGATTAGCGTCACGCGCGTGGGGCGAGAGACGCGCAATGTCGGTGGCGCCTCAATCCAAACCGATCACATTCGGGTGCGTGGCACGCTTACGGTTGACCTATGGTACGACCTCAGCGGCCGTTGGGTCGGTTGCGCTTTCACCGTGCGCGGCCAGCGGATCGAGTACCGCCTGACCACGCCGCTGACCGCCGCACCGGCCTAGATTGGTTTGGCGATCGCCAGCTGCACAACATCGGTGCGACCGGTACGAAAACCCGCCTCGCAATAGCCGAGGTAAAACAACCACAGCCTTTTGAAACGCTCATCGAAACCCAAAGCGGCGATGTCTTGCCATTTGGCTTGAAAGCGTTTGCCCCATTCCGCCAGAGTTTGCGCGTAACTTTGACCGAAGGCATCTGCCTTCCGCCAAATGAGGCCCGCACTCGCGACTTCGTCGCGCAACCGATCAATGCTGGCCAGCATTCCTCCGGGAAATACGTAGCGCTGAATAAAATCCGCGCGCTTGCGGTACTTATGGAAGAGTTTGTCGTCGATGGTGATGATCTGCAGACCCGCACGGCCTCCCGGCTTCAGCACTTCGTTGATTTTTGCGAAATAGGCCGGCCAGTATTTTTCACCGACCGCTTCAAACATTTCGATCGACGCTACTTTGTCGAAACTCCCATCCACGTCACGGTAGTCCTGCTTGCGAATTTCGACGATGCCCGAGAGCCCCGCGCGCTCCATGCGGGCGCGTGCATACTCGTATTGTTCATCGGAAATGGTGATCCCGGTGACGCGCGCGCCATATTCCCGTGCTGCGAATTCGGCAAAGCCACCCCAGCCGCAGCCGATTTCCAGGACGTGTTCGCCGGGCTTCAGTTCGAGGTGCTCGGCGAGCGCCCGATACTTAGCCCGTTGAGCGGATTCCAGATCGCGCACGTCCGCGCCGTAGCGGGCGGCCGAGTACGTCATCGAACCGTCCAACCAAGCCTCGTAGAAACGATTGCCGAGGTCGTAGTGGGCAAGGATGTTGCGGCGCGAACCGTCCTTGGTGTTGGCGTTGGTGAGGTGGCGGAGGCCGTGAGCGAACTTGCCAAGCAAACTGCCCTCGAAAACTTTGACAAACCGCTCAATGTTGTTGGCGAGCAGTGTCAAAAGCGTCGTCAAGTCTGGACTGTCCCACTCGCCGGCCATCCAGCCTTCGGCAAAGCCGATGTCACCACTGCGCAAAACACGTTGCGCGAAGGCGTAGTCGCGAATGCGCCATTCGGCCTGTGGCGTCGCTACGTCGCCGAACCGCAGCGTCCGCCCGTCGGGCAGGGTGATGATCAAGGTTCCGCCCCGAATATTGGCGCACGCCATCAACACGGCCTTCGCGCGGGCGGGTACGTTGGAGAGCGCTGCAATGGATCCGGCGCTGGCGCGGAGCGGTAAAGTCGCCATCTTCATGATGTGGGTAACCCCGAGGCGTCGCGGGAGTTGCGAGCTGCAACAAATACGGCGCTCGGCAGCGGGCGGATCAGATTGTGGCGAAGGCCGCTAAGGCTCGCGCCCGCGCTTCAGCATGATCAACGATCGGCGCGGGGTAGGTTTCACCCAACACTACGCCGGCATTTTTCAAAGTCGCCGCATCGGCCGTCCACGGGGCATGCAGTGCAGCATTTGGCAGTTTCGCCAATTCGGGGAGCCAACGCCTCACATAGGCGCCGTTACTGTCGTAGCGTTCGCCCTGGGTGACGGGATTGAAGATGCGGAAATACGGTGAGGCATCCGCGCCTGACCCAGCGACCCATTGCCACGACGCGGAATTGTTGGCGAGGTCGGCATCGAGTAGCGTATCCCAGAACCACGCTTCACCGTGGCGCCAGTCGAGCAGCAGGTGTTTGATCAGAAAGGACGCCGCGATCATCCGTGCGCGATTGTGCATGTATCCGGTCAGCCAAAGCTCGCGCATGGCGGCGTCAACGACCGGATAGCCGGTGCGCCCGCGCTGCCACGCAGACAACGCTGAGGCGTCGTCGCGCCAGGGGAAGGCATCGAATTGGACGCGCCAGTTTTGTTCGGGCAAGAGCGGCCAATGAAATAAGAGGTGGTTTGAGAATTCGCGCCAGCCAATCTCGGCCAAAAACTTGTCTGCGCCCGGGGCGTCGGGATCGAGTGCCGCCCAAATCTGTGAAGGGCTGATCTCACCAAAATGCAGGTGGGGCGACAATCGTGACGTCGCGTTCTGTCCAAGCTCATTGCGTGCTTCGGGATAGGGGCCAAGACGCTGGTCTAGGAACGCACTGAGCGCTTTTCGCGCTCCGGCCTCACCCGGCGTCCAGTGCGGCTGGAACGGCTTTGCCCAATTCGGCCTCCGCGGCAGTAAGGACCAGGACGTGAGCACATCGCTCGCGACAGCATTGGCATATCCTGCGAGCTTTTTTGGCGCCGGGAGTACGGCGCGCTGCGGCCCCATCGCACGGCAGGCACGCCAGAAAGGCGTGAACACCTTATAAGGCTCGCCTGTTTTGTTTTTTACTTCCCACGGCTCAAACAACAATGCGCCGTTGAAGCTGTTTGCCTCTACGTGTGCTTTCGAGAGCGAGTCCTTCAACGCCGTGTCGCGGGCAATGGCGAACGGTTCGCAACAACGGTTCCAGTGAACGGCGCTGGCGCCGATCTCCTTTACAAGGTTCGGTATGACCTTGCGTGCATCGCCACGGCGCAGCACCAGGCGCGTTCCTCGTTTTTCCAAGTCGGCGTGCAATGCGACAAGGCTGTGGTGGAGCCACCAGCGCGACGCGCCGCCGAGCTTCCATTTTCCAGGCGTGTCATCGTCAAGCACATAAACACAAACCAATGGGCGTTTGCTGTCATGCGCGGCGTGGAGTGCGGGATTGTCGGCGACACGCAAATCCTGCCGAAACCAGACGACGATCGGCGCGCCGGCGTCAGCCATTCTGCTTAGCGTCTTGGCGTTTGCGCATATAGACTTCCATCATCTTGGCGTCCTTAAGCCAACGTCCGTGCGCGGCGATGTTCGCTACGGCGAAGCCGTACCAGCCGCCGCGCCACATGCCGCGCATCACGTAATGGTGGAAGAAATAGAATGGCCGCGCGAACACGATGCGCAACGCCACGTACCAGAAGGACTTGAGTTCCGTATCCTTCGCGCGTGAGCTCGAGTTGCGGTTGAACTTGTCGCCCAACTGATGGAGGTCGCGGAAGCTCTTGTGCAGCGCCGGGGCTTTCAGCTTACCAACCTTCATGCCGCTTGGGATTTCCAGCTGGTCCCAACCGGCATGATCGCGCGCGCGGATCACACGTTTGTCGTAGAGGCGGTTGCGCGTAACGACGCTGGATTGCCACCATGGTTCTCCAATCGGCGGCGCCGTCACCAAAGTCAGCTGATACACGGGGCAGGGCGGATCGCCGTGAGAGAACAGGTCGCGGATTTCCTGCGCCAATTCGGGCGTGACGATTTCGTCGGCGTCGAGGTCGAGCATCCAATCGTTGCGGGTATTGTCTTCGCCGATGCGCTTCTGTTTGCCGCCGCCAAGCCAAGGCGCATTGACAACGCGCGCGCCCGCGGCTTCCGCCAATGCGATTGTCTTGTCGGTTGAGCCGCAATCGATGACCACGACCTCATCTACGATCTGGAACGCCGCCCGGATCACGTCGGCGACCATGCGCTCTTCGTTCTTGGTGCGGATGTAGCAGGAGATTTTGGGGGCTTCAGGCATGCCTGCGAGAAAGCGCGGGCGCACCAGAATTGCAAGAGGCCGCTGGCGTGCCGGACTAGGCGCTTTTTGCGCCCAATAGAAGCCGATCTAAACTGAAGCTTCCCGCGCCTTTGGTCGCGAAATACAAGCTCACGACGACAAGCATGGCCGATGGGAAGGCAGGCCGAATGCCGAGCTTTGCGTCCACCATCGCCAACGCGACGACAAAGTTGAACGCACAGACCAAGCCCGCCCAACGTGTGCCGATACCAAGCACGAAGGCCACGCCGCATGCCAACTGCGCCCAAACAGATAGCGGCGCCATCACGTCCGGGCGCACGAACCCTTGACTGCCCAGAAACCCCTCGAACTCCGCCATGCGTGCAGGGTCCACGACATTGTCCCAGACGCCCCAGATGAGAAAGAGGCCGACCACGAGGCGCATAGCGAGCAACGCGATGTCTGCGCCGCGTGCGAGCGGGTCCAGAAACAAGACGCTTCGGACAGGTGAGCTAGACGGCATAGACGCCTCCGATGTGTATTCGGGGTACCTAAGCCAGTGGCGGTGCTCAAGGTCCGGAGGTCGCAAATGCCGGAGCTGGGGAGTCTTAGATTGCTCAGCCGCTCCGCGCCAATTCGGCCGCCTCCGCGTAGCCAAACAGCGCGAGCGCCAACCGTATTGCCTGCCCACGTTCGCTCTTGAGGTCTGGATCGCGCTCTACCGCGAGGCGCGCTTCTTTGTCAGCCGCGCCGAGCATGCCGGAGTGCGCTTCCGGCGAAACGAGCCGGAACGGCGGGAGGCCGCTTTGTTGCACGCCAAGCATATCGCCCGCACCGCGCATTTTGTAGTCGAGTTCGGAGATGACAAATCCGTCGTCCGTGCGTCGGAACGCATCAAGCCGCTCTTTGGCGCTTTCGCCCAGCGGCGGCTTCCAAAGGAGCACGCACTTTCCTTGCTTGTCACCGCGTCCGACGCGGCCGCGCAATTGGTGCAATTGAGCAAGGCCAAACCGCTCGGCATGCTCGATCACCATGATCGTCGCTTCCGGCACGTTGACGCCAACTTCGATCACGGTGGTCGCTACCAGCAAAAAAGCCGCGCCTGAACGGAAGCGGTCCATGGCCGCCTCGCGCGCGGCGGGCGACATCTTGCCATGGACGATCTCGACGCCGTCGCCAAAGCGGTCCCGCAACGCCTCGTAGCGATCCTGCACGGCGGCCAAATCCACAGCCTCGCTTTCTTCGATCAGGGGGCACACCCAATACGCCCTCTCTCCCCGGGCGCTGACCTCGGCGATTGCATCTGTCACCTCTTCAGAGCGCGTGGTCGGCATTGTCGCGGTGCGTATCGGCATGCGGCCGGGGGGTTTCTCGTCCAGCACTGATAAATCCATGTCGCCATGAATTGAGAGTGCGAGCGTGCGTGGGATCGGTGTCGCGCTCATCACCAGCACATGCGGCGCGAACCCCTTCGCCACCATGCGCATGCGATCCGAAACACCAAACCGGTGCTGTTCGTCGATGACGATGAGGCCCAGGTCCTTGAAGGTTACGTCGTCCTGGAACAACGCATGCGTGCCAACAACAACGCTCAACTCACCTGAAGCCAAGCGCTCCAAGATCGCGCGCCGGTCCTTACCTTTGTCACGTCCGGTAAGGACCGCCATCGCAATGCCGGCAGCCTCCAGCAAAGGCTGCAAGGTCGCGCCATGCTGGCGGGAGAGCAAATCTGTCGGCGCCATCATCGCGCTTTGCAATCCGGCCTCAGCCGAGCGCGCCATCGCGAGTGCGGCGATCAAAGTTTTTCCGGAACCGACATCGCCCTGCAGCAAACGCAACATTGGTGAAGGCTCGGCCATGTCAGCCAGGATTTCATCTGTGGCGCGCTGTTGTGCCTTGGTGGGCTTGAAGGGCAGGCTCGCCAGCATCATCGCGGCAAGCCGCCCATCCCCGACGATGGAGCGGCCGTCGTCCTTGCGTCGATGTTCCCGCCGCAAACGCAGCGCGCATTGCCGCGCGAACAATTCATCGTAGGCAAGTCGCGTGCGGAATATGCCGTCCGCGCTGACATCCTCGGGCGTTTCCGGGCGGTGCAGGCGCTGAATTGCGTCGCGAAAGCTTGGCCAATGATGCGCACTGATTGTCGTCGGTTCGATCCATTCCGGGGTCTCGGGCGCGTTCTCCAGCGCACCTTGGATTGTGCGCGCCAACGTGCGTCCTGGGAGCCCCGCGGTGAGCGGATAGACGGGCTCCACCGCCGGTGGCGCTTCGCCACGCTCAGGATCGACCACGTGATCGGGATGCAGCATCTGGCGGACGCCGTCATAGAAATTGATCGTGCCGCTGACGAGGCGTGTCTGGCCCTTGGGCCACATCCGCTCCAGCATCTCCCTCTTTCCGCGGAAGTAGGCGACATCCATGAATCCGCTCTCGTCGCGCAAGCGGATGCGGTAGGGGAGGTTGCGGAAGCCCGGCGTGTGACCGTCGACCTCAGCTTCAATAGTGGCGATGTCGCCGTCCTTCGTTTCAGCGATCGGCACGCGCAAGCGCCGGTCTATGGCGTTATGCGGCGGCAGGAACAACAGATCGCGCACGAGGGTTCCACCCGCCACCTTAGCGACCAACTCCATGGTCTCGCGCCGCGCCCCGCGCGGAGCGCGGGCCGGTGCGAGATAGGCGGAGAGGGTGGATTTGGGCTCGGTCATTTCCTGGGTGATGGGTCAGGCTCGACGGCGCTGACAGCACCGCCCATATGGGTTATAGCGCGCGCCCGCGCCGTGGTGCGGGCCCAATCCTCTCACCCGGACTGCCGATGGACGACCGCCGTAAGAAGCTGAGATTCCGCGCCTGGCGGCGTGGGTTTCGCGAGATTGACTTGATTCTAGGCGGTTTCGCGGACGTTCGTTTGACGCATTTGGATGCTGCCGGGCTGGACGCGTTCGAAGCCCTTCTGGATGCGCCGGACCAGGACGTCTATGCCTGGATCACCGAGGCCGATCCCGCGCCGCCGGCGTTCGAAACGCCGACGTTGGCGCTGATTCGCGCCTTCCGATTTGAGATGAGCCGATCCGACGTATGAGCGCCCTGCCGCACCTGTTGATTGAGAACCTCGTGCAAACGAAGGCGGCGCTGACCATCAGCGGCGCCCCCGAAGGTATGGACGCAGCTGCGATTGGCGCAACCGCCATCCGGCGGGGCGGCGTCACCCTGTTTGTCGCCCGGGACGAAGGGCGCGCCGCCCAGTTCGAAGCGGCCGTGAAGTTCTTCACGCCGGACCTCGCCACGCTGCGCCTGCCCGCGTGGGACACGCTGCCTTACGATCGCATCTCACCGGCGCAGGGGATTGCCGCGCAACGTTGCGCCGCCTTGGCGCAATTGGCGCGTCGCGGCGCGTTTGACGGTGCCTTGCTGGTCATCGCGACGGCTTCGGCCGTGGCGCAACGGGTGCCACCTCGCGCGCGGCTAGCCGCCGCTGCTTACGCCGCGAAGGCGGGCGATGAAGCGGAGATGGAGCAACTCGAAGGCTATTTGCTCACCAACGGCTACAGCCGCGCTTCGGTGGTGCGTTCGCCGGGTGAGTTCGCCGTGCGCGGCGGCTTGATGGATGTGTTCCCGCCGGGCGCCAGCGAACCGTTGCGGTTCGATTTCTTCGGCGACGTTCTCGAAACCATCCGCGCGTTCGATCCCGAAACTCAAATCTCGAAGAAACATCTGGCTGGCGCCTTGCTAACGCCGGTGAGCGAAGTGTTGCTGGACGACCAGACCGTGCTCCGCTTCCGCAAAAGTTTCGGCCAAGCTTACGGCACGGTGAGCGACGTGGTGTACGATTCCGTCAGCGCCCGGATCCGCCGTCAGGGCGTCGAGCAATGGCTGCCGTATTTCTACGACACACTCGAAACCGTGTTTGATTACGCCGGCGAGAACGCGCTGGTCACGTTTGACGCCTTGGCGGATGAAGCGATCCACGAACGGGTGGAGATGGCGCGCGATCACTACGAATCCCGCCGCACGGCGCCATTGGCGCGCGGCGCCGCGCCGTTCCGCGCTCCCGAACCGAACGCCCTCTATCTCAACGACGAGGCGATGAAGGCAGCGCTCGGCGCGCGCCTCGTCCGTCGCATCACTCACTTTGACGACACCAAGGCCAAGCTCGATCTTGGCGCCCGAAAAGGACGCGATTTCGCGCCTGAACGCCAAACCGCCGACGCCAACGTTTTCGACGCCGCAGCAAAGCACATTACCGCGTTGAACAAGGCCAAGAAGCGCGTCGTCATCGCCGCGTGGTCGGAGGGTTCCGCCGAACGTTTTGCTGGCGTTCTGGAAGATCACGGCGTGAGCGACCTGCGACGGGTCGCCGCGTGGGCGGACGCGGAGAAGCTTCCGGCGGGGATCACCGCGCTTGCCACGTTGCCGCTGGAACATGGCTTTGAAACAGACACGCTCGCCTTTATCGCGGAGCAGGACATCCTCGGCGATCGCCTCGCGCGCCCGCGTAAACGGCGCAAGGCGTCCGCAGTCCTCGCGGAAGCCGCTGCGTTGACGCCGGGCGATTTGATCGTCCACCAAGATCACGGCATCGGCCGCTACGACGGTCTGAAAACGCTGGACGTCGCCGGCGCGCCGCATGATTGCCTCGACCTGGCCTATGCCGGTGGCGACAAGCTTTATCTGCCGGTTGAGAACATCGAATTGGTGAGCCGTTACGGCTCGGAAGATTCCGAAGCGCAGCTTGATCGGCTCGGTGGCGTCGCCTGGCAGGGCCGCAAAGCCAAAGCAAAGCAGCGTTTGCGCGATATGGCGGAGGAATTGCTCCGCATCGCCGCGCTCCGCGCGACGCGCACCGCTGAACCAGTGGCGCCGCCGGAGGGGCTGTGGGACGAGTTCTGCGCCCGTTTCCCGTACGAAGAAACCGAAGATCAGCTGAACGCGATCGACGACGTCATGGGCGATCTTGCCGCGGGTAAGCCGATGGACCGGCTGATTTGCGGCGACGTCGGCTTTGGCAAAACCGAAGTCGCGCTGCGCGCGGCGTTCCTGGTTGCGATGACAGGACGCCAAGTCGCCGTCGTTGCGCCCACAACATTGCTCTGCCGCCAGCACTACCGCACCTTTAGCGAACGCTTCCGCGGATTGCCGATCCGCGTACGCCAGCTGTCGCGCATGGTGGGGGCCAAGGAGGCGGCCGAGACGCGGGCCGGGCTTGCGGACGGGTCGGTTGAGATCGTTGTCGGCACGCATGCGCTGCTGTCGAAGCAGGTCAATTTCCGCGATCTCGGCATGATGATCATCGACGAGGAGCAGCACTTCGGCGTCAAACACAAAGAGCGTCTGAAGGATCTACGCGCTGATATCCACGCCTTGACGCTCTCCGCCACGCCGATCCCGCGCACCTTGCAGCTCGCTCTCGCTGGCATCCGCGAAATGAGCATCATCGCCACGCCACCGATTGACCGAATGGCGGTGCGCACGTTTGTGACGCCGTTTGATGCACTCACCGTTCGGGAAGCGCTGCTGCGGGAAAAGTATCGCGGCGGCCAGAGCTTTTTCGTCTCGCCGCGCATCAGCGATCTTGAGGATGTGGCCGACTTTTTGCGCAAAAACGCGCCGGAACTCACGTTCCGCGTTGCGCACGGCCAGATGCCGCCGACGCAACTCGACGAGATCATGACGCAATTTTACGACAGCGCGTTCGACGTTTTGGTGTCCACGACCATCGTTGAATCCGGCCTCGACATTCCGCGCGCCAACACGCTGATTGTCTATCGCGGCGACATGTTCGGCCTCGCGCAACTCTATCAATTGCGCGGGCGTGTGGGGCGTTCGAAAGTGCGCGCCTACGCCTACCTCACCACGGCAGCCGAGCAGACGTTGACCGCCGGCGCAGAGAAGCGCCTCAAAATTCTCTCGTCGCTCGACAATCTTGGCGCGGGCTTCACGCTGGCAAGCCATGACCTCGATATGCGCGGCGGCGGCAATTTGCTGGGCGAGGAACAATCGGGACAAATCCGCGAAGTTGGCGTTGAGCTCTATCAAAGCATGCTCGAAGAAGCGGTGGCTTCACTGCGCGACGGTAAAGAAGAAGAGACGACGGCACGCTCCTGGTCTCCGCAAATAAGTGTCGGCGCCTCGGTGCTCATCCCCGAGGATTATGTCGCCGATCTCACTGTGCGCCTGGCGCTGTATCGCCGTTTGGCAGAGTTCGACACGGATGCGGAACGTGAAGCATTCGCTGCGGAACTCATCGATCGTTTTGGCCCACTGCCGCCGGAGGCTGAGCAATTGATCGCCGTCGCGGCTCTGAAAGCGCTCTGTCGGCGTTGCCTAATCGCTAAGCTGGACGCGGGTCCGAAGGGTGCGGTCATGACATTCCGCGACGGCGGCTTTCCTGACCCCATGGCGCTCGTGCGTTACGTTCAAGAGCGGCCAGACGATTTCAAAATGCGGCCCGATGGCAAACTCGTGGTGCAGGGCGGATGGCCGGAGGCGACCCAGCGCCTCAAGACCCTTCGCGTCGTGTTGGAGAGCCTCTCACGGATCGCCACGCGCAAGGCGGCTTAGGCCGCCGCTGTATCGAGCGCGCGCAGATACACGTCCGCGTTTTGCGCGCCCATCACCGGAATGCGGCGATCAAAAATCGCCACCGGCACACCGGTAACGCCGATCTTCAGTGCGGTGGCGTACATCTCTTGAATCGCATCTCTGTCGGTATTCGTCGCCAGCTTGGCGGCGATCTCTCGCGGGTCCATGCCAACGCTTTCTGCAATCTGGACCAGAGCCGCATGTTCGCTGACGTCAACGCCGTCGATCCAATAGGCCGAGAACAAAGCATCGATGAGCGGTTCGGCGACGCCTTGTTCGGATGCCCAATGGATAACGCGGTGTGCGTCGATGGTGTTGGGAATACGGGCCGGCGCTTCGAGGTTGAGGGCGACGCCTGCGGCCTCGGCGGCATCGGTCAACGCCTTGTGCGCGGCGGCGAGTTGGTCTGGCTGAAACTTGCGTTGCAGGTAGGCGCGCCGATCTACGCCTTCGGGCGGCGTGTCCGGCGCAAGCAAAAATCCCCGCCAGGCGACGTTGGCGCCGATTTGACCTTGGCGCTGAGCGGCGGCTTGTTTCAATGACGCCCAACCAACGTGACACCATGGGCACGAGATGTCGGCGAAAAAATCGATGGTGACGCGTCTCACGCACTCAAGCTTTCGTTCTCGAACAAACGCAAAGCGCGCGCGAGCAGGCCTGCGCCGCTTTCCCCGGGTTGAAGCTCGACCGCGCTTTGTTCGAATATGAGCGGCACCGCGCCATCGTCGCCAGCCGCGAAGGCAGTGCATTCGGCCACCGAAGCGATGCGTTCGGCCATACGCTTGGCGCCGATTACGTCACTCGCGGGCATCGCCAACGCGATTAGGTCCTCGCCGATCACCGCTGCGCAATCATACTCGCGGATCAGGCGGCCGGTGAGGCTGGCGATCTCGGTGAAGCCACGCTTCCACACCTCGGCGCTCGGCTGCGTCGCGCCGTGCGCTGGCAGCACTCGAAGTGCGGCCAAGGCCAATTGGCGCCCGCTTTCGTGGTGATCCGCGGCGAGCCGACTGAGATGCGCGTTGAAATGCTGGCGGCGGAAGAGGCCGGTTCGTGGATCGCCCAACAGGTCGCGCAAGGCGCGCAACGTATGTTCCGCGGCCTTGCGCGCCCGGTTGCGGCGGATTGCCTCAAACAGCCAGCCCAGGCTCGCACCGCTCGACGCATTTACGGTCGACACCGACGACGCTCCGCGATCAAAGGCCGATTTCGCGGTGGCGGTGTCGTCGGGGGCAACCACCACCATGGTTGGCAAATGATAGAGTTGTGCATTTCGCCGAAGTGCGGCGCAGAGTGAAATTGCCGTCGCGGGATTTTGCGCGCCGTTGAGCACCACCGCATCGAACTCGTCGTCATGCAAATGGTCAAAGCCGGCAAACGAACTGAAGGCCGCGGCCACGAGCCCGCCTTGCTCGGCAAGCGTATGCTCAAGCTTCAAGAATATCGGGCTGGGGGCGCCGACGTAGAGCGCCTTGAGTTTGCGCGCCTCTGGCGGCGCGGGCGTCGGCGCGTTGGCTTCCGCTGCACTGGCGCCGCGCCTGGCGCTTTCCTCTGACGCGATGGCGACACGCTCATACGCGGTTACCTGCGCGGCCAGCACGTCTGGCGGTGCATCGAGCGCGATGGCGCCGCTGAAATCCGGGTCGCCCGCCAAACGCTTCGGCGGCGCGTCAGCCCAGCGTACGCCGGCGAGCACAGCGAGAGGAGGTTGCTTGCTTGCCCTGGCGTCAGCGGCGAAGGCGCGCGCTTGATCGATATCGCCGTCGAGGGCAGGAACGATGAGCATGTCTTGCCCGTCCGGCGCGGCGCGCGCGTCCGTCATCGCGGTCGCTTCGATGCTCGCGATCCTCAGGAAGTCCTGTGCTTCGCGTGCAGCGCGCGCGTTGGAGCTGCGGACAACAATGCGCAAGGGTGACGCTCCGGGCCGGTGGCCGACTCAAATGGAAGTATCGCCCGCCCGTCGGGGCAAAGGAACCAGCAAGGTTAAGGGGAGAGGCTATGGCGGCAGGACCGCTCGACGGAATCAAAGTCGTTGAATTTGCAGGCATAGGGCCCGGCCCCTTTTGTTGCATGCTGCTTTCCGACATGGGCGCCGACGTCGTCCGGATTGACCGCAAGGGTGGGCGCGGATCGGCGAGTTTCGACGTCACCGCACGTGGCCGCCGCTCTGTGGCGCTCGACCTCAAGGGCCCGGCCGACGTCGCGGCGGCGCTGAAACTCATCACACGGGCGGACGTGCTGATCGAGGGGTTTCGGCCCGGCGTAATGGAACGCCTAGGGCTCGGCCCGAAAGAGGCGCTCGCGGCGAATCCGGGCCTCGTCTACGGGCGCATGACTGGGTGGGGCCAAGACGGCCCGCTGGCGCACGCCGCTGGGCACGACATCAACTACATTTCCTTGTCGGGCGCACTCCACGCAATGGGGCGCACCAACGAAGTTCCATCGCCGCCGATCAATCTCGTCGGCGATTATGGCGGCGGGTCACTCTACCTGGCCATGGGCGTGCTGGCCGCATTGGTGGAACGTCAGCGCTCCGGGAAGGGGCAAGTGATCGACGTCGCCATCACTGATGGGGCGGCTTCATTGATGGCCATCGTCTACGGCATGAAGAGCGCTGGTATCTGGAGCGATACGCGCGACAACAATCTGCTCGATGGCGGCGCGCACTTCTATGACGTGTACGAATGCGCCGACGGCGGATTTCTTTCTGTCGGACCGCTTGAGCCGCAATTCTATGCGATCTTTCTTGAGAAGACCGGTCTCGGTGCGGACAGCGCTTTCGCAACCCAAATGGACAAAACCCAATGGCCAGCGTTGAGCGAGAAAGTCGCTGCGACCATCAAGACCAAATCTCGCGACGAATGGGCGGCGATCTTTGAAGGCACGGACGCATGCGTCGCGCCGGTTCTCAACCTGACCGAAGCGCCTCAGCATCCCCACAACGTTGCGCGCGGCGCGTTCACAGAGGTGGCGGGCGTCGTGCAACCTGCGCCCGCACCCCGTTTCTCACGCACCCCAGGCGCCATCCAGGGGCCGCCCGCGAAGGCCGGCGAAGGCGCTGAGGATGTGTTTCGGGAGTGGGGGATCGAGCTTTGATGAGCCTAAACGAACATGACTAATCGGTTCATGCTCGGTTCAACCGCGATGGTGTTTTCTCGTCCTCGGTCCTGGACGATTATCGTCCCTCGCTCGTACCGGGGCTGAAAAGGAAGCGCCGGCCGCAGGCTCAGCGGCCGGCGCAACCGTTTCAGGGCGCCAATCTGGGCGCCGAGTTGAAATTTGTATTTCCGCGCGGGCATGTTGCGCGGCAACCGAATGGGCCGTAGCAACAGCGCCGTACGAGGCGCTTCCCCATGGTCAACAAGGTTTATCCCGACGCGAAATCGGCCCTGGAGGGGCTGGCATTCGACGGCATGACAATCATGTCCGGTGGTTTTGGGCTCTGTGGCATCCCGGAGAATTTGATCATTGCCCTCCGCGACACTGGTGCGAAGGGCCTCACGATCATCTCCAACAATGCCGGGGTCGATGGGTGGGGCCTCGGACTCCTGCTTGAGAGCCGCCAGATCAAGAAAATGATCTCGTCCTATGTCGGCGAGAACAAGGAGTTCGCGCGCCAGTACCTCTCTGGCGAGCTGGAGCTTGAATTCAATCCACAGGGCACCTTGGCGGAGCGCTGCCGCGCCGGCGGCGCGGGCATTGCCGGCTTTTACACAAAGACCGGTGTCGGCACGCTCGTGGCCGAAGGGAAGGATACCAAACAGTTCAACGGCGAAACGTACGTGCTCGAAACCGGTCTGGTCGCGGACCTTTCCATCGTCAAAGCGTGGAAGGGCGACAAGGAAGGCAACCTGATCTTCCGCAAGACGGCGCGGAACTTCAATCCGATGATGGCAACGGCCGGAAAGAAGTGCGTCGCTGAAGTCGAAATCCTCGTCGAGACCGGCGAACTTGATCCCGACGCGATCCACACGCCCGGCATCTATGTGGACCGCATCGTCGAAGGCAGTTTCGAGAAACGCATCGAACAACGCACGGTTCGCCAACGGGAGAGTGCGTAATGCCGTGGTCTCGTGATCAACTCGCTCAACGCGCCGCAAAAGAATTGCGCGACGGCTTCTATGTGAACCTCGGCATCGGCATTCCGACTTTGGTGGCGAACTACATTCCACAAGGCATGGAAGTAACGCTGCAATCGGAGAATGGGATGCTCGGCATGGGTCCGTTTCCGTTCGACGACGATGTCGATGCTGATCTCATCAATGCCGGCAAACAAACGATCACCGCACTAAAGAAGACGTCCTATTTTTCGTCATCGGATTCGTTCGCGATGATCCGCGGCGGGCACATCGATCTGTCGATCCTCGGCGCCATGGAAGTTTCACAAAACGGCGACCTCGCGAACTGGATGGTGCCGGGCAAGATGGTCAAGGGCATGGGCGGCGCCATGGACCTCGTCGCTGGCGTGAAGCGCGTGGTGGTGGTTATGGAGCACACGTCCAAGGATGGCGCGTCGAAGCTCCTCAAGGCGTGCACGCTTCCCCTCACAGGCGTAGGCGTGGTCGATATCGTCATCACCGACCTTGGCGTGTTTGAACTTGATAAACAGGGCGCTGCGCCGATGAAGCTCATTCAGCTCGCCGATGGCGTTACCCTGGACGAGATTACAGCCAAGACTGAGGCGGCCTTCGAGAACCGGCTCAGCTGAGCGCCGCTCGGCGTCGCTCCATCGCTGCACGCTTTTCAACGCCGCCTGACTGCTGCGATACTGGGAGAATGACGGTAAGCGCGCTGAACTCTGGAATGAAGAAGGGCCGCGGCCGCTTGATCAGCGCGCCGGCGATCGAGCCGGGACGGGCGCTCAACGAGCAGATCACCGCGCACATGCGTGGCTTGATTCAAACGGGCGCGATTGCGTCTGGCACGCGCTTGCCAAGTCAGCGGCTGCTCGCGCGCGATCTCCGCGTATCGCGCAACACCGTTCTCAGCGTCATCGAGCGGTTGACGAGTGAGGGCCTGATCGAGTCGCGCCGAGGGTCCGGCACCTACGTCGCTGCGCGGACAAACACTCCGGTGGCGCCGCCAAAGTTCGTCGACGCTTCACCAGCGCCGCTCGCACCCTTTGACGTCGGCGCGCCGGCGCTCGACCTGTTTCCTGTAGACGTCTGGTCGAAGCTTCACGCGCGCCGTTGGCAGCGTTTGCCGCACGCAGTGTTGGGAGAGGGCGAACCGGGCGGTTGGCGGGGGTTGCGCGCGGTGATCGCCCAGCGCGTGGCGGCCCTACGCGGCATCGCCTGCGATCCTGAGCAAGTCTTGATTGTGCCGAGCAGTCAGATCGCGGTCGAACTGGCAGCGCGTTGCCTGGCCCAACCAGGTGAAACGGCCTGGGTTGAGGACCCAGGCTATTGGCGGACGCGCGACGCCTTGCGCGGCGCGGGGTTGAAGGTGTCGCCGGTATCGGTTGACGCGCAAGGTTTTGACGTGGCTCGTGCGCGCTCGACCATCCAAGCACGCATCGCCGCGGTGACGCCGCTGCGGCACTTTCCGACTGGCGTCGTGCTTCCAACGCAACGCCGCAAGGATCTGATCGCATGGGCGCGCGCCGAGGAGGGCTGGATCATCGAGGATGATTTTGAGGCGGACTTCTGTTTCGATGGCGTGACGCCGACGGCGCTGGCGGCCGAAGCGCCTGACCGTGTGGTTTACACCTTCACCTTCAGCCCCATCATGTTCCCGGCGTTGCGGATCGCCTTCCTGATCTCGCCGCCCAGCATGGTGGATCGCTTCATCCGCGCGCGCCAGCGCAGCGATCGGATGATGAGCACGCCGGCGGAGATGGTGCTTCAGGATTTCATGATGGAGGGCCATTTGGCCGCCCACGTGCGCGCATGCCGCGCCGTGTACGCGGAACGCCGTGCCTTTCTGGCGGAGGCGTTACGCCGGCGCCTTGGCGACCGCATCGACGTGAGCCTGCCGCCGGTCGGGCTTCATCTCATCGCTTGGCTCAAGGATGGCGGGAGTGACCGTCAGATCAAAGCCGCGGCGGCCGCTGCGGGCGTGGTGGTGAGCGCTATATCTGATCACGCACTGTTGCCCGCGAAGCCCGGCTTGTTTCTCGGCTTCGCGGGATATGCGAATGCGCAATTGGAGGACGCGGTGGAAAGGCTAGGCGCCGCTTTCGACGCAGTTGGCGCCTAAGCCAAGTTGCGAATGCGCACGCACACTGTTACCGAACGCGCAACGGAAGGATGGCCGAGTGGTTTAAGGCAGCGGTCTTGAAAACCGCCGTGGGTGCAAGTCCACCGTGGGTTCGAATCCCACTCCTTCCGCCAGTTCCGCATGGTTAGCGCGCGTTATTGGTAAAACTGAAAAAAGGATAAAAGCTAACCAGGGTTCAACATCCCTCCTGTAGAAGAGCGCCTTACTTTTCCTCACCGGGATTTGGATATGCGGCTTCTGCCAACATTTTGCGGGATCGTTGTGCTGATGAGCGCGGGCGTCGCTGCCGCGCAACCCGCGCCAATCACCTATGCCGGGCAGGGCGCGCAATCCTCCACGTTGGCGCAGTCATCCGCGTCGCCGACCAATCTCGCCGGTGGCGCTGACAATTCCTATGGCTACGGCGCGCAACGTGCGCGGTCGCGCGGCGCAGTGATCGACCTGCGTCGCGGCGCGCAATCAAACGCGCCGGCGGCGTTGCAACCTGCCGCGGCAGAGGCGACGCGCGCGGATACCCAGCCGGAGCAGGGCGCTGGCCGTCCGCAATGGCTCGAGCAAGAACGCGTCGGCGCTCCCTACGAAGCCAATGGCCGCTGGTACGTTCCGACGCCAGAACCTGGTTATTCTGAAAACGGCCAAGCGTCGTGGTATGGCCCGACCTTCCACGGCCAACGCACCTCAAGCGGTGAAGTGTTCGACGAAATGGCGCTGACCGCCGCGCATCCGACACTGCCTGTCCCGAGCTTGGTGCAAGTCACCAATCTGGAAAATGGCCGTGAAGTGATCGTGCGGGTCAACGATCGCGGGCCATTCGTGGGCGAACGATTGATCGATATGTCGCGCGGCGCCGCTCAAGTGCTTGGCTTTGAACAAGCAGGGCAGGCGCGTGTGAATGTACGCTACCTTGGCCCTGCCCCGCGCCGCGTAAACGCCGATGGCTCGCAGGCTTCGCCGACGGCGTCGCCCGCTGCGCCACGCCAAGAGCGGGCGCAGCTTACGCAGAACGTCGGCCCCGCTTCGCTGATGCCGCCGTCCGTGGAAGAGGGCGACGAAGACGTCGTAACGCCGCAAGCACCCACCATCCAAATGACCAGCCTCGATCAGCCGCGCCGCGCCGTTTCGACGGCCGCGCCAGACCATGGCTACTTCGTCCAGGTTGGGGCTTATTCCGACCTCGTGAACGCGCACCGCGTGCGTGACACTGCGAGCCCGGCCGGCCCCGTGATTGTCGATATCCGCGAGACGTCGCGCGGCGAATTGTTCCGCGTCCGGGTCGGTCCGTGGCCGTCGCGCGCCGAAGCTGACGCTGCTCGCCAAACCTTGGCGTCGCTCGGCTACGCGGAAGCGGTAATCGCAGCCCCCTGATCCGCCGATTTGTTGACGTGAAAGCGCCCGCCCGGTTTGCTCTAACCGACGGACGCCGAGCGGATTCGGCGGAAGGACCAGCATGAAACGCGCGCTTGTCGGCTTAGCTATCGCTTTGGTGTTTCTGGCGTCGCCCGCCGACGCTCAGCGCCGGCGGCGCGCCTCCGCCGCGCCGCCGGCGCCAATACCAGCGCAACATCTCGTCATCATGGACGCGGCCTCAGGCGCGCTACTGGCGTGTGAGAACTGCGAAACGCCCGTGCCGCCGGCTTCGATGTCGAAGCTGATGACGGTCCTGTTGGTGCTGGAGGCGCTTCAAGCCGGCGACATCACTCTGGATACGCGTTACCGCGTGAGTGAGTACGCGTGGCGTGAACACGGGGCGCCCTCAGGTGGCTCGCACATGTTTCTGCCGATCAATTCTGAAGTCAGCGTGCGCGACCTTCTGCGCGGTGCAGTGATTGTCTCGGCGAACGATGCGTGTGTTGTGCTCGCTGAGGGCTTGGCTGGCTCGGAGGAAGCCTTCGTGGCGCGCATGAACCGCCGCGCGCAGGAGCTTGGCCTTCGCTCCGCCCGCTTTCGAAACGCCACCGGCCTCGACGATCCAGAGCATGTGGTCAGCACGGCCGACCTTGCGCGCATCGCACGCCACTTGATTCTCACCTATCCCGACTTTTATCGCACCTACAGCGAACGCAGCTTCACGTACGGCAACCGCACCCAAGAAAATCGCAATCCATTGCTTGGCGCGTTTGAGGGCGCCGACGGCGTCAAGACCGGGCACACCGATGAATCCGGCTACGGTCTCGTTGGGTCCGCTGTGCTCAATGGCCAACGGCGCATCATTGCCTTCAACGGCACCAACACCATGGCGCAACGGCGCAGCGAGGCCATCCGCCTCATGCGTGCGGCATTCCACGATTACAGCGTCGTACAGATCGCCGCTGCTGGCGAGCAAGTGGGCGAAGCCGAGGTTTGGCTGGGTTCGCGTGGGCGTACGCCTTTGGTGACTCAGCAAGCGATTGTCGTGGGCGGCACACGCGCGATCCAAGCCGGACTAAGCGCCCACATCGTCTATAACGGCCCGGTGCATCCTCCGATCCAAGAAGGCGACGTGGTTGCGCGCTTGGTGGTCGAGGGGCCAGGTTATACGACGCAGGAGTTTCCGCTGGTCGCTGGACGCAAAGTCGGGCGCGCGAACTGGTTCTCGCGTGCCTGGGAGGGGTTGCGCCTGACGCTGTTCGGCGGTTGATGGAGCCATGGCAAACGGCTTTTTCATCACGCTGGAAGGTGGCGAAGGTGCGGGAAAGTCCACGCTCGCGCCGCGTCTGAGTGAAGCGTTACGCGCGCGCCGCCGCGAATTGGTGTTGACGCGCGAGCCGGGAGGCGCACCAGGCGCTGATGCGATCCGGGCGCTGCTGCTGACAGGTGCGACCGAACGCTGGAGTGCGGTCGAAGAGGCGATGCTCTATTCCACCGCCCGCTCAAGCCACCTGAACCACACCATTCGCCCCGCACTCCGACGCGGCGCGATTGTGTTGTGTGACCGCTATTACGACTCAACGCGCGCGTATCAGATCGCCGCCGGCGGAATCGAAGCAGGTGTCCTGGCGACGCTGAACGAACTGATCGAGGCGCCCGCACCGGATCTCACTTTGATCTTCGATCTGGACCCTGAAGTCGGCTTGGCGCGCTCACGTGGCGCCCATGCCGGCGAGGATCGCTTCGAGCGCAAGGGGCTTGAGTATCACGCACGCGTCCGCGCCGCGTATTTGCAGATCGCGCGCGACGAACCAGAACGCTGTGTTGTCGTCGATGCCGCGCAATCGGCGGACGCGGTCCTCGAATCAGCCCTCAAGCACATCGAAGCGCGTCTGCCGTGAAGTCAGACAAACCTGCACCCGAACTCGACAAGGAGCCAAACACGCCGCACCCGCGCGAGACGTTCTCGTTCGTGGGGCATGACGGAGAAGAGGCCATGCTGGCCGAAGCGTTCGGCAGCGGGCGCATGCACCACGCCTGGCTGATCGCCGGGCCCAAAGGGCTGGGCAAGGCGACGCTCGCGTATCGCTTCGCCCGCGCCGCGCTCGGCGCGAAACGAACTGGTCCACGGCCGCTCGACGTCGATCGCGACGATCCGATTGCACGCCGTGTCACCGCGCACGCGCATGGGGACCTCTTCGTGCTCCGCCGAGGCTTGAACGATCGCGGCAAACCCCGACGCGAGATCGCCGTCGATGACGCGCGTGAACTTGGGCAGTTCTTCGCGTTGGCTCCTGCAGAGGGCGGCATGCGGGTGGCGGTGATCGACGCGGTGGACGATCTCAACCGCAACGCCGCGAACGCTATACTCAAAACCTTGGAAGAACCGCCGGCGCGCTCTGTTCTGCTGCTCGTCTGTCATGCGCCGGGCGCCGCGCTCGCCACCATTCGGTCGCGTTGCCGTCGCTTGCCGCTGCGCCCTCTGGATGATGCGCACATGCAGGCAGCGCTCGGCGGCGAAGCCGATCCAGCCTTGTTGAACCTCGCTAAGGGCCGACCCGGCCGCGCAATTGCCCTGAAAGCTCAGGGTATCGACGCCGCCAAGGGCGCATTGCGTTCGGCGCCGGAGGCCATCGCCCGAGGGGAAGCGCGCGCGGTGCTGCCAGCGCTTTACGATCAACTCAGCGGCGAACCGTACGAGCGCTTGGCCGCCGTGATGGAGCTTGCGGGCGAATGGGCGCGCGCGGCGGGCGCGGACAAGCAGAACGAAGCTTGGGCGGAGGCCTGGTCAGCACTCGAGACATTGCGCGCTGAAGCCGAGGGGCTCGACATGGATCCACGCTTGGCGCTTTCACGCGCCGTTGGCGTGCTGGAACGCGCTTCGGGAGCGCGGCGCTAAAAGATGTACATCGACAGCCACGTCAATCTGCACCACGAAAAATTCGCCGACGATCGCGATGCAGTGATAGCGCGAGCGCGGAGCGCGGGCGTCGGGCGCATGATCACGATTTGCGACCGCATCGAGAATCTCCCGGCGGTGATTGCGATCGCCGAAGCCAACGACGACATCTACGCCAGCGTTGGCGCGCATCCGCATTACGCCAAGGACCACCTCGACCTCGACGCCGCGCGCCTGGTTGAGCTGGCGCGGCATCCAAAGGTGGTCGGCATCGGCGAAGCTGGTCTTGATCTGCACTACGCTTTCAGCCCGATTGAAGATCAGCTGAAGGTGCTGAGCGAACACATCGCCGCCGCGCGCATCACGCAAAAGCCGCTGATCATCCACACCCGCGAAGCCGATGAGCTGATGGCGGACACGCTGGAAGCGGCGATGGGGAAGGGCGCCTTTCCACTTCTCATGCATTGCTACACAAGCGGGATGGAGCTGGCGCAGCGAGCATTGGCGCTTGGGGCCTATTTCTCGTTTTCAGGCATCATGACCTTCAAGAACGCCCACGAGGTGCGTGCTGTGGCGGAAATGGTTCCGCTCAACCGCGTCATCGTTGAAACAGATTGCCCGTACCTCGCGCCGGTTCCGCACCGCGGCCAACGCTGCGAGCCGGCGCATGTCGCCGACGTGCAAAAAGCCTTCTGCGCGCTGAGAGGGGTGTCGGAAGAGGAGGGGAGCGCCCTGCTCGCCGAGAATTTCTTCCGTCTGTTCCCGACGATTGCGAGGCCGCGTTGATGGCGACGTTGCGGGTCACCTTGCTTGGATGCGGCTCATCAGGGGGCGTTCCGCGCGCGACAGGCGATTGGGGCGCTTGCGATCCCAACGAACCGCGTAACCGGCGCTCACGCTGCAGCCTGCTAGTGCAGCGTTGGCGCAATGAAGCGGGCGAGGCGCGGGACGCCACCACCGTGCTGATAGACACATCGCCAGACCTGCGTTTGCAACTGGCCGAGGCGCGACCGTCGCATCTCGACGCGGTGCTCGTCAGCCACGATCACGCCGACCAGACCAATGGCTTCGACGATATCCGCGCTTATTTCATTCAGGCGCGTCGACAGATCCCGGTGTGGATGGACGACGACACGCGCGAGAGCTTCATGCCGCGCTTCGGTTACGCCTTCCGTAGCGAGGGCGGCTATCCAGCGATCGCCACGCACGCGGGCCGTATGGCGCCGCTCGTACCCGTTGAGATCGATGGTCCCGGTGGCGTGATGGAAATTTTGCCGTTGGCGCAGGACCACGGCTTTTCGCGGTCGCTCGGTTTCCGCATCGGCCCTGCGGCTTACTCAAACGACCTTGTGGCGATGCCAGAAGAAAGCTTCGCCGCGTTGGATGATCTGGAGCTTTGGATCGTCGATGCGTTGCGCGAGAAACCGCACCCGACCCACGCTCATCTGGAGCGCAGCTTGGAATGGATCGCGCGCCTCAAGCCGGCGCACGCGGTGCTGACCAACATGCATATCGATCTCGACTACCGAAGCTTGCGGGCAAGGCTGCCAGAGGGCGTTGAGCCAGGGTACGATGGCTGGCGCGCCGATCTTTCCATCTGAGTCGAGTCATGATTTCCCATAATCTATCTTATGCGAGATGAATATGAGTGCCGAGGATGCTGGAAAGGAGTGCAATAACAACGTTGTAGGTCCTGCTTTGGCCTCCTCCCGCGACTCCGCAGCGCTCCGCGCGGTTCTCGATGTGATGGCCAAGCTCCGGAGCAAGGACGGCGGCTGCCCGTGGGATATCGAACAGACGTTCGCGACCATCGCGCCGTACACCATTGAAGAAGCCTACGAGGTGGCGGACGCGATTGCGCAGAACAACCTCCCCGCGCTCAAGGAAGAATTGGGCGACCTCCTGTTCCAAGTGGCGTTCCATGCCCGCATGGCCGAGGAGCAAGGCGCGTTCGCATTCGCGGATGTGGCGCAGGCGCTGGCCGACAAGATGATCCACCGCCATCCGCACGTGTTCGGTGAAGGCGACGAACGGACCGCCGAGGAGCAGACACAAGCCTGGGAGTCTCAGAAGGCCGCCGAGCGCGCCAAAAAACACGCCAGCCTGCTGGACGATGTGCCGATGGCGCTCCCTGCCCTCATGCGCGCTGAGAAACTCACCAAGCGCGCCGCACGCATCAACTTCGATTGGCCGACGTCGAATGAAGTTCTAGCGAAGCTCGACGAGGAATTGGCGGAGCTCAAGGAAGCGCAAACGAGCGGCGACGCTGATGCGTTGACCGAAGAAATGGGCGACGTGCTCTTCGTCCTCGCCAATCTCGCCCGCAAACTCAAAGTCGATCCCGAAGAAGCGTTGCGGCGCGCCAACGCGAAGTTCACGCGTCGCTTTCAGCACATCGAGCAACGCTTGGCGGAACAGAACCGCACCGGGCCGCAGCCGCTGGACGATATGGAGGCGCTCTGGTTGGAGGCCAAGCGCATCGAGAAAGACGTCTAGGGGCTCAGCGCAACGTCACGCTCCAGGCGGTGATGTCATGAGCCTCCCAGGCCGCATCCGTGCCGGCGGTGAACCCAACCCAAGCCACGCCACCTGCCAGTTGGACGTGTTGAGCCAAAGTGAGCGGCGTATCGATCACCGGCGTGCTCATATTGTCGATGAACACGCGCAGGCGCCCTTGTGCGTAGTCGATGCGGACACGATGCGGCCGGCCATCGGCAAGATCTGGGATTGCGCTGCTGTTGGCGATACTCGCTTGGGTGTCGACGTAGATGTCGCCGCCGTCGCGCGAACGGTTCACGCTCACATGCATCGCTGACGGGTCGTGGACGTTTCTGAACGTGTCAAACTCGATCGCTAGCGCGTTGGTGAGCCCGCCATAGCCAAGCGCGACACCGCCTTGTCCGAGCGAGTTCACGGGCTGTCCGGAGATCACGAATGCAAGCCCGTCAGCGCCGCTGCGGCCCGCGCTGTCGCTGATGCCGCCCTGCCCAGTGATGCGCAGTGTGAACTCGCTCGTGAAGCCCCGCGAAAGCGCCAAAGGTTGGGGCGCAAAACCCCCGCCGCGCCGCGCCCCTGATGCGGGCGTGAGCCGGAGTGCGCCCGCGACGAAGGACGCATCGCCTAGTAGATCGACAGGCGCGTCCGCCGGGAAGTTCGCGAACGCGAACGACGCGCCGGGCGAGCCGATGTAACGGTGCGTGCGGAGCGCGTGCAGCGCCTGGTAGCTGGCGATGAAGCGTTCGTCGCCTGTCGCTACGACATCGTATACGCAGCGCGTCAACAGGCGCTCAGTGACACCCGAAGCCGCACACGCTTCTCGCGCAAGCGCCGCCGCTGGATCGGCGGCGATCTGCGCGGCGCTGCGTGTGGCGCGCGGATAGTTGCGGATGTCATAGCTCGCGGCGTTACGCGGTGCGACGTAGTCGAATAACGATTCCTCCGGCGCAATGCGCCAGCTGTCGCCCCACTCTCGGTAAAGCAGCCGACTGAATTCAGCCGTGTCCGGCGTCGTCAGGCTGATGACGATGTTGTTGCGAGTGACGAATTGGTCCTCGCGCACGCCGTCGAAATTGCCGAGCAGGCCGCTGACATTTGCGCGCCGCGTTGGCGAGAGCGCCGTATAAACGTCGAGAAACTCGTCGAACTGAAAGATCGCTCGGATGCGATCTCCGGCCGGGCCGGTAATGATCACATCTCCAGCATTCAACTCAATCTGAGCGCCTTCAAGCGCGACGCGCCCGATATTGGCGCCGCCCAGGCGTTCGCGAACGTCACGGCCGTCCACCAGCACGTGCGGCTGGCGCGAATAGACGCCAATGCGCTGGCCACCCATACGCAGCGCGAGCGCCGTCATCACCGAGAGTTCGCCCGTGTCCTGGTACGGCTCGAAGCGTGCTTGGATCGTAAGATCGCCGTCTGGCGTCTGCACGGCGATGAACTCGCCCGCAGCCTGGAAATCGAACACGCCGCCGTCATGCGGGATCAGGTGGGGTTCGCCGAACAGACCGCCGAACCAGCCACTCTCGTCGTCGCCGAGTTCATCGTCGGATTCTTGGCATGACGTACCGCCGCTGCCTTCGGGCAATTCCGTCGTTGAATCGTCGCTGGGGTCGTAGCGCAAATTGCGCTCGCGCGGGGTGCGGACATAGACGGGCACGTTGTGATGCTCGCCATAATTCTCGTCATCGTCGGAGAAGTGTTCGTTATCGTACGGGCCGCCGGACGGGTGGTTGTGATAGGCGCCGACCACCTCCTCGCCGGTGCGCAAGCGTGGGCTTCCAGGCGGACTGTTGGGATCAAGCAGGTCGCGCGGATCGGCGGACGCTTCCGAGCCTCCGACTGGATCGGTGTAGCCATAGCCGCCTTCTGGCGTGCGATAGATCCAACCCGAAAATTCGCGGTCGAGACCGCCATTGTCGAGCGACCAATCGTCTGACGCGGAGGCGGCGGCGCGCCCAGCGCGGCGCGCTGCGTCGTCCGCCGACCCACAACTGATGCCGCCCGTGGGAATGGATTCCTGCGCCAACGGAGTGGTCGTCGAAATACTGAGGGCGACGAGCGCGGCCGCGAGGAGAAACGCAGTGCGCTTCATGGCGCGGTGATCCGCGCTTGCGCCGCATCCACATCGACACCGCGTTGGCGCCAGGACGTGCGTCTAGCTCCAGCGAAGGCGGCGACGTCGAATGTTTCGCGACGCAGCTGATGCGCGTACGCCAGGATCAAGGCGCTCGACATGTCGTCGGGATGGACGAAACCCATTTGCCCCATGTTGCGTGCGAGTGGAGAGCGCCCGGCGAGCCATTCGTTGCGTAGCCAAAGGCCAGTGGTGAAATGCAAAGGCGCGGCGCTCTCAGTCATCAGGCAACGGATTTGCGCCTTGCGCGATGGCGGCAGTGCATCGTCCATCGCAGCGAGTGCGGCTTCAAACGTCGCGGGCGGCGCCTGGCCGGCGGGCCAAGGCGGCAGCGTCGCGAGTTCGTCAGCATAGCGCTCCTCGTCGAGCGCGGCGCATTGAATGCCAGAGCCGTCGCCCTTGTTGCAGGCGCTGAGAACAGCCACGAGCGCGAGGATGATCGCCAAACGCTGCATCGTTCCTCCGACGTGTTTGTAGCACTTTGGTTTGGGGGCGCTAGCCTCGTGGCGTTGCCCCAAACGGTACGACCTTGTTCTCCACGTCGTGGCCGATGTCGGCGCGGCCGAGATAAGGGATGCTCGCTTTGGCGCACCAATAACGGATCATTTCTTCTTCGCTGGCGCCGAAGGGTTTGTCGTTCTCTGGCGCCTCGGAAACACGGCCGAGCTTAATCCCCTTCACGCTGCGAATGTTGGCGGAGGAGGTGATCTGGAAGAGGGCGCGATCCAGCCGGTAAAGGTACTCGCCGACGTCTTCAAGCATCAGGACATGGCCGCTGAGATTTGGTTCGAGCGAAGTGCCGAGCATGGATTGCAGCACGGTGATGTTGAAGGCAGCCGAGCGGCCGTCGAACATGACGCCAAGCTCCACGCTTTCAGGGGCGCGGTCGATCAGCCAAGCAAGCGCCCTTCTCACAGCGCCTTCGCCGCCGCCGCGTGTCAGGTCGATTGGGATGGGTCCATGCGCAACGTTGACGAAGCCGCGTGCGTAGAGCCCGCCAAGGATGACGCCATTGTCGCTGTAGCCGAGATAGGTTTTCGCGCGCGCCACGTCGTTCAATTGCGCGAGCGCGGCTTCGGCGATCCGGCTGGCGCCGTAGCCGCCGCGGGCAAACCAGATCGCGTCGAGCGTCGGATCGTTGGCATAATCCACAAAGGCTCTGGTGCGGGCCTCGTCGTCTCCCGCGAAATGCCCTGCGCTGAGGAAGCATTGCGGATGAACAACGATCTCTGGAGCGCGATCGAGGAAACTGTCGGCGGCGAAGGCCTTTAGCCGTTCGGCCAAGTCCCGATCGATGCGCGTGCCGGGTGCGACGACGCCGATGCGGATCAAGGGAGCCATGTGTGCGTTCGCGTCCTTGCCGATGTGCGGCATTTCTCGTCATAACCGGGGCCGATGAGTCACGCAAAGATGAGTTCGAACAAGTCCTATTTCTTCTGCGGCGTCGGCGGGTCGGGCATGTTGCCTCTGGCCCTGATCCTGCGCGGCAAAGGCGAGACCGTCGCGGGTTCCGATCGATCACTCGATCAGGGCCGGATTGGCGCGAAATTCGAGTTTCTGCGCACCCAAGGGATCGCCCTCTTCCCGCAAGATGGTTCTGGGCTCGTCAGCTCCGCTCAGATCTTGGTGCGCTCAGCAGCGGTGGAAGACACTGTGCCTGACGTCGTGGCGGCCACGAACGTTGGCGCACACTTGATGGGCCGTGCGGAGTTGCTGTCGCAGCTTTTCAATGCGGCGCCGGTGAGTATCGGCGTCGCGGGAACCAGCGGCAAATCCACCACAACCGGGATGATCGGCTGGATCCTGCATCGCGCTGGACGCGATCCCACAGTGATGAATGGCGCCGTCATGAAGAACTTCCAGGCGCCGGACGCCCTGTTCGCGAGCGCCTTGGTGGGTGGCGGCGAAGCGTTTGTGAGCGAGGTGGACGAAAGCGATGGCTCTATCGCACGCTACGATCCGACAATTGCTGTCGTGAACAACATCGCCCTCGACCATAAAAGCATGGAAGAACTGCGCGCTTTGTTCGCCGGCTTCATCGCGCGTGCGCAAACGGCGGTGTTGAACCTCGACAACGACGAAACCGCAGCATTGGTATTCAATGCGCCGGTGCGGGTGCGGACGTTTTCGTTGCGCTCGCCCTTGGCGGATTTGCACGCGAGCGAGATGGCGCCGGCGCCGGACGGCATCAGTTTTGTGGTGCGGGAGAAGGAAACCGACGCGCGGGCGAATGTGCGGCTCGGCGTGCCAGGGGCGCACAATGTCGCCAACGCGCTGGCGGCCTTATGCGCGGCGCAGGCGTGCGGGCTTTCGCTAGCCGACGCTGCGCGAGCGCTTGAAGGCTTTTCCGGTTTAAAGCGCCGGCTTGAGGTCGTCGGCAGCGCGGCGGGCGTGACCGTGATCGACGATTTTGGCCACAACCCGGATAAGATCACCGCCACCTTGGCGACGCTGCACGACTTTCCGGGCCGCCTGCTTTTAATGTTCCAGCCGCACGGCTTTGGACCGCTGAAGCAGTTGAAGGCCGAGTTCATCGAGTGCTTCGCGCGCAACATGGGTGGCGATGATGTGCTGATCATGCCCGACCCCGTTTATTATGGCGGCACTGTCGATCGCGCGGTGACGAGCGAACACATTGTCTCCGGCATCCGCGCGCGTGGGCTCCAGGCCATGGCGTTCGCCGAGCGCGCCGCATGTGGCGACAAGCTGATTGAACTGGCCGAGCCAGGAGATCGCATCGTGGTGATGGGCGCACGCGACGACACGTTGTCGAGCTTCGCGGCGGATTTGGTCGAACGCCTCGCACGGCGCGGGTAGGGGCCCTCCCCTCCCTTTGCCCCTACTCCGCTGCAGCCTTTGGTTCGTCGGGGGGCGGGGGCAGTGGTGCGAAACGCGCGGCGTCTTCGATCGGAAGCTCTGCCGTGACCGTGATCGCGCCGGTCTCGTCGTGTGTTTCCGCGAGAATGCGACCGGCGGCGGCGATACGGGCGCGGGTGCGGCCATCGCCGGGCGCGAGCGTTACGTTGATGACGCGTGTCGCGGAAAAGGCCGCGCGCTCGATGGCGGCGAGCAGCGCATCTACACCCTCCCCGGTTTCCGCCGAGATCGCCACGGGAGAGAGGGCGCTGGCATCAAGCGACTGAGCGCGGCGCAAGCGCGCGTCGCGCGTATCGGAATCGAGCAGATCGATCTTGTTCCACACTTCAAGCACTGGCGGGTTCTTGTGGCCTGACTCTTTCGCGAGTTGCGCCAGAACCGCTTCTACATCGGCGCGCTGCGCGTCGCTTTCCGTGTGCGCGATGTCGCGGACATGGATCAATAAATCTGCTTCGGTGACCGCCTCTAGAGTGGCGCGGAAAGCTTCGACGAGTTCGTGCGGCAGATCGGAAATGAATCCCACCGTGTCGCTCATCACCACAGAACGACCGCCCGGCATTTTCACCGCGCGTGCAGTGGGATCGAGCGTGGCGAACAGCATGTCTTTAGCCAGCACGCCGGCGCGCGTGAGCCGATTAAAGAGCGTCGATTTGCCGGCGTTGGTATAGCCAACCAGGACCACCGCCGGCAGGCCCGCGCGTGAGCGGGCGCGGCGTTGTAGGCCGCGCGTGCGGCGCACGTCCTCAAGCTCACGTTTCAAGCGTACGATACGATCGGCGATTTGCCGGCGATCCAGCTCGATTTGGGTTTCGCCAGGGCCGCCGGTTTTGCCGAGGCCGCCGCGTTGGCGCTCCAAGTGCGTCCAGGTGCGCACAAGGCGCGAGCGCTCGTAGCCTTGGCGCGCGAGTTCAACCTGCAAGCGGCCTTCCTTGGTGCGGGCGCGCAAACCAAAGATTTCGAGGATGAGCCCAGTGCGGTCGATCACCTTGGAATTGGTGTCTTGCTCGAGATTACGCTGTTGAACAGGCGAGAGAGGCGCGTCGATGACGATGACGCTCGCGCCGAGTTCTTCGACGCGCTCCTTCAATTGCTCGACGCGGCCTGAACCGAAATACGAACGTGGGCTGATCTGACGAAGCGTCGGCGCCTCCGAATACGCGACATCGAGATCGAGCGCTTCGGCGAGGCCGCAGGCCTCCGCTAAACGCTGTTCGGCGCCGCGCGCGAAATCATCCGCGCCCGAGAGCGGGCGCAGCACGATTGCTTTGGTCTTGTCGTTCTGGCGGCCTTCAGGCGTCGGCTTCATCCGCGGCCTTGTCGATATCGTAGAGTTGCACAGGCGCCCCTGGCATGATGGTCGAGATGGCGTGCTTGTAGACAAGCTGCGCTTGGCCATCGCGCCGCAACAGGACGCAGAAATTGTCGAACCAGGTCACGACGCCTTGGAGTTTGACTCCGTTGACGAGAAAGATCGTGAGTGGCGTCTTGGCTTTGCGTACAGCGTTGAGAAACGTGTCCTGGAGGTTTTGTTTTTTTTCCATGGCAACTGCCCCATGTGAAGTTTTATTGCGCCGCGACGTTCGCGCGGCTGCGGGAGCAACATAGGCCGCGTTGAATGGGGCGCCAACGGGCAGAACCCCTCAAACCGGCTGGGCGCCTAAATAGATGTCACGGAGTTCGGCGGCCAATGGCCCAGGCCTGCCATCGGCGATCGGTGAGCCGTCGATGGCTATGACGGGCACGACGGGGTTACCAGCTGAGGTTACAAATGCTTCGCGGGCGGTGCGAACGTCCTCGGGTGCGAAGGCTGCTTCCACCACAGGCATTTGCCGCTCTTGCGCCAGCCTCAAAAGCACGGCCCGGGTGACGCCGTGGAGGATGCGGTTGGAAAGATCGCGCGTGCGCAGCCGGCCCTGAGCGTCGACGATCCAGGCGGTGGTGGAACCGCCTTCGGTCACAAAACCTTCGCGATCAACGAACCAAGCCTCGAAAGCGCCAGCCTCTTTGGCGGCCTGTTTGGCGAGCACGTTGGGGAGCAGGTTCACACTCTTGATGTCGCAACGCGCCCACCGTGTTTCGGGCGTCGTGATGATTTTCACGCCGCTTTTCATGCGCGCGGCAAGATTTGCGAGGCTAAGGTTTTTGGCGGTGAGGACGAGCGTCGGCGGGACGGAAGCTGCGGGAAACACGTGGTCGCGCTCTGCGGCGGCGCCGCGGCTGACCTGAAGATAGACGATCCCCTCGCGCACATCGTTGCGTCGCATGGTTTCACGCACCACCGCCATCAAGGCGCGGTCGCTCATGGGCGCACGCATTTTCAGTTCTCGCAGCGAGCGATTGTAGCGCGCGAGGTGCTCGGCACTGTCGTTCAAGCGGCCGCGTCGCACGGCCCAGACCTCGTAGACCGCGTCGCCAAACAAGAAGCCACGATCATGGATCGACACAGCGGCGCGTGCGAGCGGCAGGTAGGCGCCATTGACGTAAGCGACGCCCCGCATCGACCTTCTACTCCGCTTCGGCGCCGTTGCGGCCCGGCGCATCGACGCCAAGCGACTTCAATTTCCGATGTAGCGCCGAGCGTTCCATGCCGATGAAGGCTGCGGTGCGCGAAATGTTGCCGCCGAACCGCGTGATCTGGACGTTGAGATACTCGCGCTCGAAGCGTTCGCGCGCGTCGCGGAGTGGAAGGCCAATCACCTCCTGCAAGCCGTCGTGCTTGGAAAACCCGGCGGAAGGCCACGCTTCGGGCGGCAGCGAGTCTACCGTGACGGGCGTGCCGGGATCGCCAGTCGCCAGGATCAGAATGCGTTCGATGACGTTGCGCAATTGGCGAACGTTGCCGGGCCAGTCTGCTGCTTGCAAAGCCGCCAGCGCATCTTCACCGATTTGGCGCGCACTGACGCCGGACATGCCCGCGAGGCGGCCGACGAAATAGCCTGCAAGTTCGGGAATGTCCTCGCGGCGTTCCGCCAAGCTCGGCGCACGCAATGGCACGACGTTGAGGCGATGGAAAAGATCCTCGCGGAACCGATTGCTCTCGATGTCGCCGCGCAGGTCGCGTGAGGTGGAGGACACCACGCGTACATTCACTTGCACGTCCGATGATCCGCCAAGGCGGCGGAAACGTTGATCGACAAGTACACGCAAGATTTTGGATTGCGTCTCGGGCGGCATGTCGCCGACTTCGTCGAGAAAGAGCGTGCCGCCGTGGGCTTGTTCGAACACGCCGATCTTGCGGGTGCGTCCGTCGGGCCCCTCTTCGCCGAAAATCTCGGTTTCCATGCGCTCAGGGGCGATGGAGGCGGCGTTGATGGCGACAAATGGCCCGCCCTGACGGGGGCTACGCTCGTGTAGCAGGCGCGCGACGAGTTCCTTGCCGGCGCCGGCGGGGCCGGTGATCAGCACACGTGAATTGGTTTGCGCCACCCGTTCGATTGAGCTGCGCAGATTGGCGACTACGGCGGACGACCCGATGAGATCGTCGCTCGCAGACGAGCGCGCCTTCAGGGCGCTGTTTTCGCGCTTCAAGCGCGCGGTTTCGAGCGCACGCTGCATGACCAGCAACAGGCGATCGGCGTTGAACGGCTTCTCGATGAAATCGTAAGCGCCTTTGCGGATCGCCGACACCGCCGTTTCGATCGTGCCGTGGCCCGAAATAACGACCACCGGCATGTCCGGATCGATCTCCTTGAACATGGCGAGCAGTTCGAGACCATCGATGCGGCTGCCTTGAAGCCAGATATCCAGCACCACCGCAGCCGGCGTGCGGCGCCGCATGGCGTCGAGCGCTTCGTCGCTGTCGCGCGCCGTGCGCACTTGGTATTCGGCGTCTTGGAGAATACCGGACACCAACTCGCGGATGTCGGCTTCGTCGTCGATGATCAAGATGTCGGGGGCCATTAAGAGATTCCTTCACGCTGTTCTGCGGCAATGTCTGTGGGTTCTTCCCCGCGCTTGGGAAGAACGAAGCGCACGATCGCGCCGGGATGTGGACCAGGTCCGTCGTCGAGTTCGATCAGGCCGCCATGGTCTTCGATAATGCGCGCGACAATGGCGAGGCCCAAACCTGCGCCCTTCACGCGCGTCGTGACGTAAGGTTCGATCAGGCGATGGCGGTTTTGGGCGGGGAAGCCGAGGCCGTTGTCGCAAACCTCAAACTGAACGCCGAAATCGAGATCGCGGAGGCGCACCAGCACGAAGCCGTCTTTCGGCTCGCCGTCGCGTGCGCGTCGCGCCTGCACACTTTCTGCGGCGTTCTTGATGAGGTTCAGGAGCGATTGTGCGATGAGGCGTTCGTCGCAGACTAGTCCGATCGGCGCATCGGCGCCTTCCACTTCGATACGGACGTCCGCAAACGCGAGGCGTTGCCCGAAAGCTGTCGAGCGAACGACATCGCTCATGTCGGCGAAGGCCATACGCGGCGTCGGCATGCGCGCGAACGAAGAAAACTCATCCACCATGCGGCCAATGTCAGCGACTTGGCGTAGGATCGTGTCGGTGCACTTCTGGAACGTGTCGGGATCGGAGGTGATCTCGCCATGGTACTTCCGCTGCAAGCGTTCGGCCGAGAGCTGAATCGGCGTCAGGGGGTTCTTGATCTCGTGGGCGATGCGGCGGGCGACGTCCTTCCAGGCTTCCTGACGCTGTGCGGAAATGAGCTTGGTCATGTCATCGAAGGTGAGCACCAGGCCGCCTTCGGTATCTGGCGTCATGCGGACGCTGAGGTTCAACGACTGACCATCGCGCATCAAGTCAACGCGCTGCGGCGGCGTTTCACTGGATGGCGCGGGCTGGTTCAGGAGGTCGGCGCATTCGGGAGCGACATCGATCAGGCGCCGACCCACCAAGGCGTCATCGCCCTGGCCGAGCAATTGCGCCGCTGACCGGTTGGCGGCCGTGATGCGGCCATCGCGATCAATCCCGACCACCCCGGCGCTGACGCCGCCAAGCACGGTTTCAATGAATTGCGAGCGGTGGATCGCATCATCCTGAGCGGTGAGCAGATCGCGTCTTTGGGTATCGAGCTGCGCAGTCATCGAATTGAATGCGGTTGCGAGCGCGTCCATCTCATCGCGCTCCGGCCCCGCGGCGACGCGAACCTTGAGATCGCCCGACGCGACGCGCCGCGCGGCGTTGGCTAGACGGCCAACCGGTTCGGAAATGCGCGACGCGTTTTCCAGCCCGACCCAAACAGCGCCCAACAACACCAACCAAGCGGTTGCAAGGTATGAGAGCGTGAAGACAACGCGGAGCTGAGCTTGGCGCGCCTGCGCTTCGTTATAATCAACCGTCGAGGCCTCGAAATTGATCAATGTCGCCATGATCGTCGGGTCGAGCGGACTGGTAACGTAAAGATAGGCGTCGTTGTATTGATCGAGCCGATAGAGCGCACGCAGCGTGCTGAGCGGCCGATCGATCAGCATCCACACGTTGCCGGTGTTCGCCTCGGTGATCGCGCGCGCGGGCGGCGCCACAAACGCGGGCGCTGTGTCCCCTTCCGCCCGGGCGAGCGCATCAAGGCGAGAGTCGACGACGTAAGCCGAAGCGAGGCCTCGGCGTTCTGCTTGCGCGGCAAGGAACGCGCCGTAACGCGTGCGGTCCGCGATTAGGCCGGCGCGGGCGCGATTCAAATCCTCAGCCATGGCGAAGACTTCACCGGTGAGATCGTCGGTCGCGCGTTGTACGTAGGCGGCGCCAACGGCGCTTGCGCTTTCCGTCATCGTGCGCACGCGCTGATCGAACCATCCCTCGACCGTCCGGCTGAACGTAAGCCCCATGAAGGCCGCGACGATCACGGCCGGCGCCACAGCGGCCAGGCTGAAGAGCGTCACAAAGCGCAAATGCAATTTGCCGCCCGTCTGCGCTGCGTTGGAGGCGCGCGCGATCTTGCGGATGCGGTGCGTGAGGATGAACGACAGGACAAGGCAGAGAACCAGCGCGGCCGCCAATACGCCCATCACCGCCGGGCTCGCGGGCCCAGTTACGCCTGCGCCCGACAAGGCGAAGGTGGTCGCCGACGCCGTTAGGATCGCCGCGACGGCGTAGCCTATCGCGAACCAGATCGCGCTTCGGCTCGGGCGGCCGAAAGCACTAACGGTCTCTCGTTGTTGCTCCGCTGCAAGCGGCAGGGACATACCGTGGCTTCTTTATGTTGCTAAGTTGCAACATCTGTAGGCGGGCCGACACGGTTGCGTCAATCGCCTCTGCCAGTTCGGAGACCGAGGGTCTGAATCTTCTTGCGGAGGGTGTTCCGGTTAATCCCCAGGACGGCGGCGGCTTTGATTTGGTTGCCGCGCGTGGCTTGGAGCGTTTGCGAGATCAGCGGACGTTCCACCTCCGCCAAAAGGCGGTCGTAAAGGCCAGCGGCGGGGAGTTGGGCGCCGGCAGCGGCAAATTCGCGCCTAAGGCGACGCAACAACGCGCCCTCGAGATCCTCGGTTGCGCTTGGCTCGTCTGCTTCGGCAACGTGGGCCGTGTCGAGTTCTTGGCTGATCTCACGCGCGGTGATGGTGGGGCCTGGGCTTAAGGCGACAACGCGCTTCAAAAGGTTTTCGAGTTCGCGGACGTTGCCTGGCCAATCGTGCGCCTTCAGGCGTTCGATGGCGGAATTGTCGAGCGTCTTTTCGGGTAGCCCTTCCCTTTTCGCACGCACCAAGAAGGCGCGGGCTAAATCAGCGATATCGACGGCGCGATCGCGAAGCGGGGGCAGGCGGATCGTAACAACTGCGAGCTTGTAATAGAGATCCTGACGGAAGCCGCCTTGGCGCGCGAGCGGGCCGAGATTGCGTTGCGCGGCGGCGATCAGACGCACGTTCGACGCTACGTCGCCATCCTGGAGGAGGCCCACCAGACGTGTCTGCGCCTCTGAGGGGAGGTCGTCGATATCTTCGAGGAAGAGGGTGCCGCCTTTGGCTTCTGCGAGTTTGCCCTTGGTGCCGAAGAGATCGGCTTCGATACGCGCCGCATTGGCGCCGGCCAGCGCCATGCTCACGAACGGCCCGTTGGAGCGACGGCTGAAGTCGTGCAGCGCGCGCGCAACACGTTCTTTTCCGGAGCCGCTTTCACCTTCGATCAGAACTGTGAGATCGGCGCCCGAGACGCGCGCCATGACGCGATACACTTCTTGCATCGCCGGCGAACGCCCGATCAATGGCAGACGTTCTTCCTTCTCAGCTTTGCTCGCTTCCGCGCGTGATTTCGCGTCTGGCCCACCCGCGAGCGCGCGGCGGACAGTCGAGATCAGAACATCGAGATCGAACGGCTTCGGCACGTAATCGTAAGCGCCGGCGTCGGCTGCCGAGAACGCGGTGGCGACGGTGGATTGTGCACTCATCACAATTACGGGCAGTTCTGGGCGCGCTGCGCGCAAACCGGGAAGAACGTCGAACACGCACTCATCGCCCATGTAGACGTCGGAGAGCACCAGATCGCCCTCGCCTTCACGCACCCATTTCGCCAGGGTGGCGACGTTGCCGGTGGCGCGGACCGCATAGCCCTCCTTCGTCAGCGCCTGCGAGAGCACAAAGCGCAGTGAGCTGTCGTCGTCGGCGACAAGGATGTTGGCGCTCATGAGGCGTCGTGCTCCGGATCGATGGGAAGAAAAATCTTGAAAACGGTGCGGCCGGGGGCGCTGTCCACTTCGATGCGTCCGTCGTGTCGGCCGATCACATCGGCCGCCACAGTTAGGCCGAGACCCATGCCGTTGCTCTTGGTTGTGGCGAAAGCCTCGAACACACGGTCAGCGACGGCGGGATCGAAGCCCGGTCCGTTGTCGATGATTTGCACTTCCAGCTGCGCGCGCGCGGCGCTTGCGCCCGCCGAACGATAGCGCACACCGGGGCGATAATTGGTTTGCAAGATAACCTCGCCGCCGTCTTGGCCGGCGACGGCCTCGGCAGCGTTCTTGGCAATGTTTAGGAACGCTTGGATCAGCTGATCGAGATCGCCGCGCACGTTCGGCAGGCTTGGATCGTAACGTTCGCGCACCGTAACGCCGTGCGCGCTCGGTTCGACGAGGCGGCGCACGCGGTCGAGCGCTTCGTGGATGTTGAGGCCGTGGAATCGAGGCGGTTCGAACGCGCCCATCGGGTCGATACGGTCCGTCAACCGGCCGATGCGATCGACTTCGTCGCAGATGAGTTGTGAGAGTTGCGCGGTGTCTGGATCGTCGGTGCGGCCGATGAGTTGCGCGGCAGCGCGGATGCCAGCAAGCGGGTTGCGGACCTCATGTGCAAGCGTGCGCGCGGCGGAGTTCACGCCCCCCGGCGCGGGTGGGCGATGGCGCTGAGGCGGGGCGAGCACCAACGCGATAAAGGAGCCATCCCCCACCGGCGCGGCGGTGACGGCGACACGACCGAGCGCGAACCCTGGGCCGACGAGCGGCACGTCAGCCTCGGCGACCTGCGCGTCAGAAGCGAGGGCGCGGCGCGCAACCGCGACAAGTGGTGCGTCCATGCCGAACACTTCCACTAAGCGGCGCCCCAACAGACCGCGCCCAGCGTGCGCCAGCAATTCCGCGGCGGCGGCGTTGACGATGCGCACGCATTCACCGGAATCGATGCCGATCACCGGCATCGGCAAGGCTTCGAGCCACCGCTCAGCGTCCGGCGGCGTCGCGCGCGTGGGCCAAGCGGTGGTGATGACGTCGGTCACGCCGCCCGCCGTTGTTCGAAGTGGCCGAACAGGTCGATGAGGCCGCTCTCAACGTCGCGTGGCGTCGTGAGCATGCAGAGGCGCTTGCGCTCCTCGCGCGCACTGGGGCCGATCACGGCGTCGATCGTCCAAGCGATGTGTTTGCGCGCAACGCGCAAACCGAGACCCTCGGGATAGAAGCTGAGCGCATCGGCGTAGAGTTCAAGCAGGCTCTCAAGCAGGCGCTGCGGCGAGGGCGCGGTGATATCCGCGCCGGTGCGCAAGGCGCGCTCAATCGCGGCGGGCAGCCAGGGTTTGCCCTGCGCAGCGCGACCGATCATCACGCCGGCGGCGCCTGAGAGCCGCATCGCTTCGCGGGCATCGGCGGCGCTGGCGATGTCGCCATTGGCGATGACCGGGATTTTGACCGCGCAGACAACGTCGGCAATCGCGGCCCAGTCGGCGGCGCCGCGATAGAATTGGCAGCGTGTG
This sequence comes from alpha proteobacterium U9-1i, assembly GCA_000974665.1. Lineage (NCBI taxonomy): Bacteria > Pseudomonadati > Pseudomonadota > Alphaproteobacteria > alpha proteobacterium U9-1i. Next base: position 589,175 of record BBSY01000003.1, read on the forward strand.
CGGCCGTGGACCGTGATCATCTTCACGCCAACCGCTTCGGCGCGCTCAGCGATGTGGGGCGCGTTGATCCAGGTCTCGTCCCAGCCGAGCCGCATCTTCAGCGTCACCGGAAGCGACGTCGCGGCTACCGTTGCCTCAATGAGTTTCAACGCTTGCTCAGGTTCGCGCATGAGCGCCGACCCACACAGGCCGCTCGTGACGCTTTTTGACGGACAGCCCATGTTGATGTCGATGATGTCGGCGCCGGCTTGTTCGGCCATACGCGCACCTTCAGCCATCCACCGCGCGTCGCGGCCCGCGAGCTGGACGACGAGGGGACGAATGGCCCCTGCCCCGGCGGCCCGGCGGACCATGTCTATCCGGTCCCGCGCGAGCGCCTCGGACGCCACCATTTCAGAGACGGAATATTTTCCGCCAAAAGCTTTGACCTGACGGCGAAACGGGACGTCCGTCACGCCGGCCATTGGCGCGAGCGAGACAAGCGGTGGAAATTCGTCCAAACCGACCATAGTCCCCGTCCTTACCGGGACTGTAGGGCGCCCAAAAAGCGGGCGCCAGCGAAATCGTGCTGCGGTGCAGCAATTCCAGTGAGGGGCAAATTGTCGAAGGTTGCAGCCGTTATTGTGGCGGGAGGCGCAGGCGAACGTGCCGGCGGAGGCATTCCGAAGCAATATCGTGCCCTTGCCGGCAAGGCCGTCGTGGCTTGGTCACTCGACGCCTTCGCAGGTGCGGGCGTGGAGGATGTGGTCGTGGTGACGGCGTCAGCGCACCACGCGCTTTTCGACAAAGCAAACGCCACTGGAGCGACCGCGCGTCGCGTGGACGGCGGTGCAACGCGCACGGCGTCCGTGCGCGCAGGGCTAGAGGCGTTAAGGGTCGCAGCGCCGGACATCGTGCTGATCCACGACGCGGCGCGGCCGGGGCTGTCCCCTGCCATGATCCGCAAACTGGTCGCCGCGATCGAGCAGGGGGCGCGCGCTGCGGCGCCGGCCCTGCCTGTTCCGGACGCGTTGGTCACCGTCGACGCAGCGGGTGCTGTCACGGGGGAAGCCGAACGCGCTGCGCTCCGGCGTGTGCAGACACCGCAGGCGTTCGCGTTCCCCGCGATCGTCAGCGCGTATGCGGCAGCGGCGGCCGACGCGGTGTTCAGCGATGACCTTGCGGTGGCGCGCACGGCTGGCATGCGGCCGACGCTGATTGAAGGCGACGCGCGGCTGATGAAGTTTACATATCCGGAGGATGAAGCGGTGCTTGAAGCGTTACTCGGCGGCGAACGCGTGCTGTGCGTCGGCCAAGGGATTGACGCGCACCGCTTTGGACCCGGCGATTACGTTACATTGTGTGGCGTGCGCATTGCTCACGACAAAGGGCTCGTCGGGCATTCAGATGCGGACGCCGGCTGGCATGCTTTGGTTGACGCCATTCTTGGCGCGTTGGGCGAAGGCGATATTGGCGCACATTTTCCGCCAAGCGACCCGCGATGGAAGGGCGCCGATTCAGAAACATTCCTGCGCCACGCCGTGGAGCTCGCGAAGGCGCAAGGCGCGCGTATCCAGCACGTGGACATTACGCTTGTCTGCGAACGGCCGAAAATTGGACCGCATCGCGAGGCCATGCGCGCGCGTACTGCCGACGTGCTTGGCTTGCCGAGCTCGCGCGTGAGCGTGAAGGCGACGACGACCGAACGCATGGGCTTTGCGGGACGCGAAGAAGGCTTGATGGCGCAAGCGGTGGCGACGTTAGATCGCCCAGACTAGCCTAGTCAGTCGCAGCTTTGGCCTGACAGCGCTCAAGATACGTATAGATGCGGCATTCCTCACGCCCTGTGAGGCTTTCCCACAATGCGCGCGGCATGTTGATGTAATCGTCCGACCACGAGCGGCCGGCCGGCGCCTCGAACACCCGCCATTCGCCGCGCTCGTAAAGCGGCAATGACGCCAAAATCTCAGGCGATCGCGCCACGATCATGACGCTGGCCGCAAGGCCGACGGGCAACGGATTGCCGGGTTCAAACACCCGATCGCTGATACGATAGAGCGTCGGCGCGCGCAGATCGCGCGCAACTCGCGCGGCTTCAGATACCAAGGCGAGATTGCGGTTCGACAGGTGCAGCACAACGATGCCGCGATCACTGGTCTTGGACAGATAGAGCGCAATCGCCTCGCGCGTGAGCAAATGCGCGGGGATCGCATCGGAAGAGAATGCGTCCACCACGATGACGTCATACTCGCCGTCCGGTTCTTCGGCGATTTGCAGGCGCGCGTCCCCGAGTTCAATTCGGGCGTTCGGCTGACATTCCGGCACATAGGTGAAATCGCCGCCTGGGCGCGCGGAGAGACGCACGACGGCGGGATCGATTTCGAAAATGGTGAGCGTGTCGCCTGCGCTGGTGAGGCAAGCGGTCGACCCAGCGCCTAGGCCGATCAGCGCAAGGTGGCTCGTGTCGCCGGTTGAGAGGCCGGCCATGATCGCTTCACCCAAGGCGGTCCGCGGATTGTAGTACGTAAGCGGCGTGCGCGACACGCCCTCGCCCACCAATTGCGCCCCATGAATGGTGGTGCCATGCAGAAGGATGCGCATCGATACTGGCGGCGCCCCCTCCTGCATGGGGTAAGGGATTTCGCGCGTGCGCAGGACGCCGAAAAAGCTGCGTTCTTGGGTAATGATACGACCGCCGCGAACATCGTCGATGAAGAAAATGGTGAAGCCAAGGATCACCAACGCGGCCATAAAAAGGGGCCGTGCGCCGTTCACGAGGATGGCGATTGCAGCGAGCGTGAGCCCTGCTGCGGTAAGCAAGTTGTTGTCGACGTCGCGGCCGGCGGCCATCACCATCATGAGCAGAAGCGTTGGCATCGCGACACCGTTGGCGATGTCGCCGACGAGATTGCGTTTGCCTTCCGGCTGAATGGTGCTGTGCACGACAAAGGCCAACGTCAGAAAAGCCAAGCCGATGATGGCGAGGCCCCACGGTTGCTGCACGGCCATCAGCGCATCGTCACCCGCGCCGACACGCTGGAAAATCGCGCCGGTGTTGAACACGACGTAGATGACAAGCGCCGCGTAAAGCGCTGCGCAAACCAGATAGGCGTAGCGCAACGGGGTTGGGCGCTCCTCGTCGGCGCCCCAGCCAGCCGCGAGGAGCGCGGCGGCGGCGCCGATCGCGCCGGCGACGGCGGCGGTGTCGATGGCGGTTAAGCGCAGCGAAAAAAGCGCGACCAATGTCAACAAGGCAGCGCCAGCGGCGGCGGCGTCCGCAAGGCGCGGCATCCAGCTCACGCCCTTCGGACGGAACAAGCATGCGAGCGCCAAGGCCAACGGGTATTCATAGACGTTATTGAAGATCATCGGCGCGACGAACGCCGCAAAAGCGCCGCCCAGCACGCCGCCGAGCGACACGTAAAGATAGAATTCGGTGAGGTGCTTGGCGTCCGGCCGCGTACGCGCCAGTGCTTGATGGCAGACGAGCGCGCTGAAGAAAAAGCCGGCCAGAATGCCGGCGATCGAGACGCCCCAATTGCCCGAATTGACGTAGCACGCGAGCAGGAACGCGATAGCCGCGGGTTGCACGAACAAGGTCGCCGCAAAAATCCTCTCACCACCACGTGCGAACGCGATGACAAAGGTGAGCAAATAGAGCGCCAAAGGCACGACCCAGAGCATTGGCGCGGACGCGACGTCAGTGGTGATGTGCAAGGTAACGCCAAGTGACAGCGCCGACGGCACCGCGGCGGCGGCGAGCCAGTAAAGGCGCTGGCGCCAATTAGGCGCGGCGCCGGGTTCGCCTTCCGTGGCGTGCTCTTGGGTTTCGCCGCCGTTGGCTTGGATTGCGAAGCAGGCGCAGAGCGCGATTAGCGCGGCAACGACCGCGTAGCCTGCGGACCAGGCCGCGCCCTGCTCGGCGACACCTAGCATCGGTTCTATGAACGCAGGATATGCCAACAGCCCCGCGAAGCTGCCGAGATTGCTGGCCGCGTAGAGATAATACGGATCGCCAGCGTCCGCGCGGCCGCTGCGCGCGAACCACGATTGCAGCAATGGCGCTGTCGCGGACGCCGCCGCGAACGGTGCGCCAACCGACAGCGCCAGCACGCCGACTAGCCATAGTGCGGGATGGTTTGAATTCGGCGGGCCTAACGCCTCGCTCACCGTCACGGGGAGGGCAAACCAAGCGCACGCAAGCACGATTGCGTGGATCGCGGCCTGCACGCGGAGGTCCTTCACGCGCGCCAGGAGGTGCGCGTAAAGATAGCCTGTCAGCAGCGCGCCCTGGAAAAACGCCATTGAGGCGTTCCACACCGCGGGCGATCCGCCCAAAAGCGGCGTCACCATGCGACCAAACAAGGGTTGCAGCACGAAGATGAGGGCCGCGCTCGAAAACAGTGCGAGCGCGAAAATCGGCGCCGCAGCGCGCCGCGCTAAAGCTTGCATGGGCCTCCCTCGTCGGCGGGTTCTGCCATCGCCCGTCGCCGCTGGGAATGGACAAAATCCAGCGCCGCGTTAAGCCGGGACAAGCATGACAACCGATGCCTTGATTTCAGCCGCCGCGGCCGTTCTGGACCGCGCCAAGGCGCGTAATCTGAAGCTTGCAACGGCTGAAAGCTGCACCGGCGGGCTGATCGCGGCTTCGTTCACGGCCAATCCGGGCTCGTCGGCCGCGTTCGAGCGCGGGTTTGTGACCTATTCGAACGAAGCGAAACAAGAGGCGTTGGGCGTCGCTAAGGCCATCATCGATGTGCAGGGCGCTGTAAGCGAAGAAACCGCCCGCGCGATGGCCGAAGGCGCCCTTGCGCACAGTCGTGCTGATATTGTGGTCGCAGTGACCGGAGTCGCGGGGCCCGATGGCGGTAGCGCGGACAAGCCGGTCGGCCTCGTCCATTTCGCGGCCGCGCGTGCAGGCCGGCCGACTTTGCATGAGCGGCGGGAGTTCGGGAACGTCGGACGCATCGAGGTGCAACGCCTCACGGTGGCTGCTGCGCTGGCGTTGATGTCGCGATTGATCGACTAGGCGCGCAAATCCTTGGCCATCGCCTCAATGGCGGCCGCGACGCGTTCTGGTTTGGTGATCGTTGGGAAACCGTCGGCGGAGATTTCCTGACGCGTTTTCCACTTCATCCATGTCGCATCATCGAAGCGCGGTTGATCGGCCGCGCTGAGCTGAATGTAACCGATTGGCGTCTTTTTGATCGCATCGTTGGGGGGCGCCGCTTCTTCAAAGTATGCAAGCGGCAGCTCGATCAGCTCTGCGGCGAGTTTGGTGTAGACGCCGGGATTGCCCACTTGCTGGCGCAGCGCGTCGGCTTGTCCTGGATACATCTTGTCGTTCGCGGGGAGCCTGCCGTTTTTGGCGATCGCTGCGAACTGCGCCTTGATTTCGTCAGGCACGGTGTCGAGCCAGGCGCGGTTGGCGTGCGGCATGATCGCGCTCAAAAGGATGACACCGAGAACTGGGGCCTTGCTCGCGGCGGCTGCTGCGGCCACCAATGGGCCAGCGGCGCCGTGAGCAACGAGGAACACGCCTTCGCTCGCGCTGTTGCCGGCGTCAGCGATGATTTGAGCAGCCTTTGGATAATATGGCCCGCCCCCTGCGAACGCTGGCGCCAGCGCCGGTGCGGATGCAGCGTGCCCCTTCTGTTTTAAGGCCTCCGCAGTAGGCGCCAGGGTCGACGGACCAAACAGCGGGTTGTGGATCAGAACGAAGGTTTGTTTCATGGGTTCTCCCCTACCCAAGCGTGAGCGCGGGCGCTAGCCGAGACGGCGTTTGGCCTCGTTCTCGAACGCAGCGAGTATCCGTTGGGCCACGCGGTCGCGGTTTGCGGTTAGCAAGCTTTGCAGCAGCGGGTTCTTGAACTCATAGGCGATCCAGAAGTGCGCCTTAGCGCCGCCATCGGGCGCCGCGACGAACCGCCAACGGTTTTCTAGCGAACGGAACGGACCCTTTAGGCCCGTGACATCGACGGCGCCGGCCTGCGGGTTCGAGCGGATCTTGCAGCTGAAGCGCTCGGTCAAGGCCTGCCAACCGACGAGGACTTCGGCCTCGCCGTCCCAACCGCCGTTCGGGCTTTCCTGGTCGCGGGTGACTTTGAGGCTTTTCAGCCAGGGGATGAATTTGGGATACGCGCGGACGTCAGCGACGAGACGGCACAGGTCTGCCGGCGCATACGGAAGCACGCGTTCCTGCTCGATGATCGTGCGCGGCATTAGGCGGACGCAATCGACCGCTCGCGCGCCGCACGGAGCTTCGCGAAATCTTCGCCGGCATGGTGCGAGGAGCGCGTGAGCGGCGTCGCGGACACCATCAGGAAGCCCTTGGCGTAGGCGATGGTTTCGAGCGCCTTGAATTCGTCCGGCGTCCAGAATTTTTCGATGGCCGCGTGCTTCTTCGTCGGCTGCAGGTATTGGCCGATGGTGAGGAAATCGACGTTCGCTACGCGCAGATCGTCCATCACTTGCAACACTTCGTCTTTGGCTTCGCCGAGACCGACCATCAGACCGGATTTTGTGAATTGCGCCGGGTCGCGTTGCTTCACCGAGTCGAGCAAGCGCAGCGATTGGTAATAGCGCGCACCGGGGCGGATCGAGTGATAGAGCCGCGGCACGGTTTCCAGATTGTGATTGAAGACGTCCGGTTTGGCGTCGATCACACGTTCAGCCGCGCCAGGTTTTCGCAGAAAATCCGGTGTAAGGATTTCGATTGTTGTGTCCGGCGCTCGGCGGCGGATCGCCCGGATCACGTGCTCGAAATGCTCGGCGCCACCGTCCTCGAGATCATCGCGATCGACCGAGGTGATGACGACGTGCTTCAGGCCCATCTGCGCCGTCGCGATGGCGACGTTCTCGGGCTCTTCAGCATCGAGCGCGCTTGGTTTGCCGGTGGCGACGTTGCAGAAACTGCAGGCGCGGGTGCAGACCTCGCCCATGATCATGAACGTGGCGTGCTTCTGGCTCCAGCATTCGCCGATGTTCGGGCACGCGGCCTCTTCGCACACGGTGGTGAGCTTTAATCCACGGACCAGAGCCTTCGTCTCGTGGTAGCCCACGCTGGTCGGCGCACGGACACGAATCCAGTCCGGTTTACGGGGACTCGCCTGATCCGGCCGGGCCTGCTTTTCAGGATGGCGGGGACGTTCATCTTCCCCGTTCTGGCGCAAATCGATCAAGGTCGGCATGAACCGAACATGAGCCTTCAGCCCAAACGCTGCAACGGCTGGAACCGGATGGGTGACCCGGCAAAGGTTAACGCTGTGGCGCGTTCACTTGCCAAACCCGATCAGGCCGCTAGGCTTGTTACAACCGTGAAATAATAATCACGGGAAGACCACGCCCGCGCGGTTGCGGGGCGGGTTTTGGAGGCGTCACGTACCCATGGCCAATCGTCCTTTTGATCTGGCGCGCACCCGTATTTCCCTGTTTGGAGCTCTGCTTCGGGGGCGCGACGAGAGAGGCGGCAAGTTCAAGATCCTCGAGGATCACGAACGCAAACCCCTGAGCTATGACGACATCGTGCGCGCCGCGTTTGCGCTCGGCGGCAAGCTCGATCTGTTGATCAAGAAGAATGAAACCGCCGGCCTCATGCTGCCGACCGGCGCGGGCGCGGCGGTGACGTTTTTCGCGCTGCAAGCCATCGGCCGAACGCCTGCGATGTTGAACTTCACCGCTGGCGCGATGAACATAAAGTCCGCGTGCGAAGCGGCAAACGTCCGCAAAATTCTGACATCGCGCGCGTTCATTCGCTTAGCTAAGCTTGAGGCGCTTGAAGCTGAACTCTCGAAGTTCGCGAAGCTCATCTACTTGGAAGATGTCCGCAAATCGATTGATTTTGGCGACAAGGTCGTTGCCCTGATCAAAGGCTCGTTCCCGCGCGTCTTCATGGCGAAGGCAAGCCCCGACGATACGGCCGTTATCCTCTTCACCTCAGGCTCGTATGGCACGCCGAAGGGCGCGGTGCTGAGCCACGCGAACCTCGTGTCGAACGTCGAGCAAGGCCACGCGCATGTGCCGTTCGAGCCGGACTGGAGCTTCTTCTCTCCGCTGCCGATGTTCCATTGCTTCGGCCTGCTCGCCGGCGTGCTGTTGCCGCTCTTCACCGGGCACAAAGCGTTCTTGTTCCCCTCCCCGCTTGCGGTGAAGGAAATTCCGAAACTCATCAAGGACACCGGTTCCAACGTGTTCTTCTGCACCGACACGTTCGCGCAACAATATGCGCGCAACGCCGACGACGAAGACATGAAGTGCATTCGCCTCATGGTGCTGGGCGCCGAGCGGGTGCGTCCGGAAACGCGCGAGATTTATTCCAAGCGCTTCGGCGTGGAATTGCTTGAGGGTTATGGCGCAACGGAAGCGTCGCCGCTGATTTCGGTGAACGTTCCTGCGCGCAACCGCCATGGCACAGTCGGTCAGTTTGTGCCCGATCTTGAGTGGCGGCTTGAACCGGTGCCCGGCATCGAAGGCGGCCAGAAGCTTTATGTGCGTGGGCCAAACGTCATGCGTGGGTATCTCGATCCGACCAAGCCCTTCGGCATCGATCTGCTGCCGCAGGGCTGGCACGATACGGGCGATGTCGTGGACGTCGATGCGGACGGCTACATCCGCATCCTCGGCCGCGTGAAGCGCTTTGCGAAAGTGGGCGGCGAGATGGTGTCGCTCAACGCCGTTGAAAGCTACGCGCAGCAAATGTGGCCGGGCGCGACGCACGCGGCGATCGCCATGCCGGACACGCGCAAAGGCGAGCGCATCATCCTGTTCACCAGCCAAAAGGACGCCGACGCGAGCGCGTTCCAGAATTGGTGCAAGGCAAACGGCGTGCAGGAAATCGCCGTGCCGAAGAAGATCGTGACCGTGGAAGAAGTCCCCGTGCTCGGTACGGGCAAGACAGACTATGTCGCGCTTGGAAGGTTGGCGGCGGAAATGGCGGCGCGGGCTGAGGCGGCTTGAGCGACGACGCACTCGTCGAGGCGCTTAAGCGCGTTGAGACGAAAGGCGATCTGGTCGCCTTCATACAAATGTTAGCGGCGCGGTCTGGCGCGTTTGCGAACGCTGACTTGCCTAACTATCTGGAGGCGATGTCGGCCTGGTTGGCGGACTCAGACGGATACTACAGTAGCTCGGGCCAACCGATTCCTTCCGTGCCTAACTGGCGCAACATTGGTGAACTGTTGCTCGCTGCTTCGATGTACGAATAGGTCGTTGTGCGGTGTCCTGTTTGCCCCTGGGTTCCGGATCGCGATCCGCGCGTCAGGATGTTGGTTGAGCGCCTAAACGTGCAGCACGCGCCCATACGCATCCAGCACCGCCTCGTGCATCATCTCGCACCCGCTCCCCCTCGATGGGGGAGCTGTCGCGCGGAACGCGCGACTGAGGGGATGCGCGCGCTGCACTGACAGAGCTGCCTCTGGCGGTTTCTTCTGCATCGTCGCGGGCCTCACCCCTCCCCGCGCGTTCCGCGCGGCCCTGCCCATCGAGGGGAGGGCGACGCGCAACTAAACATGCAGCACGCGCCCATACGCATCCAGCACCGCTTCGTGCATCATTTCTGACAGCGTCGGGTGCGGGAACACGGTTTCCATCAGCTCGTGCTCGGTGGTCTCGGTTTGCATCGCGATCGCGTAACCTTGGATCAATTCGGTGACCTCCGCGCCGATCATGTGCGCGCCGAGGAGTTCGCCGGTTTTGGCGTCGAACACGACTTTGACCATGCCCTGATCTTCGCCGAGCGCGATGGCCTTGCCGTTGCCGACGAACGGGAAGCGACCGACTTTCACTTGGCGCCCCTGCTCTTTGGCTTTCGCTTCCGTGAGACCGACGCTGGCCACCTGCGGGTGCGAATACGTGCAGCCCGGAATGCGTTCCTTGATCATTGCATGCGGCTTTTGACCGGCGATGGCTTCAATGCAGATGATGCCTTCGTGGCTGGCCTTGTGCGCCAGCCATGGCGCGCCGGTGACATCGCCAATTGCGTAGAGGCCGGCGACGTTGGTTTTGCCGTAACCGTCGGTGACGATGTGGCCCTTTTCGGTTTTCACGTTGAGTGCTTCGAGGCCGAGATTTTCAATGTTGCCGGTGATGCCCACGGCGACGATGGCATGCGAGGCGGTGAGCGTTTCTTGCTTGCCGTTGGAGGCGACGATTGCCTCGACGCCGTTCGCTGTCGCCTTGAGTGATTTCGCTTCGGTCGAGGTAAGGATTTTCAGGCCCTCCTTCTCGTAGCGCTTCTTGGCGAAAGCGGAGATTTCCTCGTCTTCGACGGGCAACACGCGATCGAGCAGTTCCACCACGGTCGTCTTCACGCCAAACGCCGCGTAGAAGCTCGCGAATTCGATGCCGATGGCGCCGGAGCCGAACACGAGAAGCGATTCCGGCCACGAGGGCGGAGTCATCGCGTCGCGATAGGTCCAGATGCGCTTGCCATCCGCCTTCAGGCCGGCTGCTGGAATTTCGCGCGCACGGGCGCCGGTGGCGAGGATGACGCGCTTGGCGTCGTAGGAGGTATCCTTGCCGTCCTTCTTCACGATCACTTTGGGCGCAGCACTCCCCTTCTCGAGCCGTGCGTCACCCGCAATCACCTCGATCTTGTTCTTCTTCATCAAGAACTGGACGCCCTTCTCCATGCGTCCAGCAACACCACGCGAGCGTTTCACCACCGCTTCGTGATCGAATGTCACGCCCTCAGCGGAGAGTCCGTATTCCTTGGCGTGTTGGAAGTTCCGGTACACCTCGGCGGAACGCAGCAGCGCCTTGGTCGGGATGCAGCCCCAGTTCAGACAGATGCCGCCAAGGCGGTCGCGCTCGACGATGGCGACCTTCATACCGAGTTGCGAAGCGCGGAT